>JAVKHP010000001.1:230058-537207 GCA_031459855.1 Armatimonadota bacterium | reverse complement strand
GCCACTGCTGGACCGCGTGGTCATCCGCCCCATCGTCGAGGCGGCGTCACGGGTGGCCGCCCTGGTCGCCGGGGAGGTCGACGTGATGGTGGTGATCCCACCCGACTCCGTGCACCAGCTGCGGTTCAACCGCAGCATCCAGGTGGCCTTTGCGGGCCCGCCGCACATCTGGTTCTGGATGCTGAACTGCCGGGCGACGCCCACGAAGGACAAGCGCGTGCGTCAGGCGATGAACTACGCCGTCAACCGCGAGGGGCTGGTGAAGGACATCCTGCGGAACACGGCGACGGTGGCCAAGGGACCGTTCCCGCCCGGCAACCCGGGCTACGCCAAGGACAACGTCGCAGGCTACACCTACGATCCCGCCCGGGCCCGCCGGTTGCTGGCCGAAGCGGGCTTCCCCAACGGGTTCGAGATGAAGTGCTTCTACCCCGCCAGCGGCACGGGCATGATGGTACCGACGCCCATGAACGAGTACATCCAGGCCAACCTGCGGGACGTGGGCATTCGCGTGTCCTTCGAGGTGCTGGAGTTCGGCGCGTTCATCGCCAAGGCGCGGCTGGGGCTCGACGACGAGACGTCGGCGCTGCAGACGTCGTGGAGCAGCAACGACCCGTGGTGGCTGGAGAGCATGTTCCACTCCGACCTGCACCCGCCCAAGGGCAACGTCCGCACCTGGTACAAGAACCCCGAGGTGGACCGCCTGTTGGATCAGGCCCGACGCGAGCTGAACGAGGCCCGGCGGCTGCAGCTCTACCGCCAGGCCGAGAAGCTCATCACCGACGACGCGCCGTGGATCTTCGTCTGCCACGATCGGAGCCCGATCGCCTACCGGGCGAAGGTACAGAACTTCGTGGCGCCGCCCTCGTGGAACTTCGACCTGCGCCAGGTCTGGTTGCGGTAAGGCAGGCACCGGGCGGGCCGCGCCGGGAGACAGCCGCGGGGGACAGACGGTGGGCCGGTACGTCGTCCATCGACTGCTGCTGGCCGTCCCCGTGTTGCTGGGGATCTCCGTCGTCGTCTTCCTCATGCTGAAACTGGTCCCGGGCGACCCGGCGGTGGCCCTGCTGGGCCCCCAGGCCGAGCCGCGGGATATCGAGATGCTGCGGCGGGCCTGGGGGCTCGATCGCCCGGTGCATGAGCAGTACCTGACCTGGCTCGGCCACGCGCTCCGCGGCAACCTCGGCCTCTCGCTGGAGCAGCGGGTGCCCGTGGCCGACCTGGTGCTGACCCGGTTCAAGAACACCGCGATCCTCACCCTGGCCAGCGTGCTGTTCTCGCTGGCGCTGGGGCTGACCGCGGGGATCGTGAGCGCCACACGCCCGCGGTCCCTGTTCGACCGGCTGACCATGGTCGCCGCGCTCTTCGCCAACAGCATGCCGGCGTTCTGGCTGGGGCTGGTGCTGATCTTCGTCTTCTCGCTGCGGTTGGGCTGGTTCCCGGTGAGCGGCATGTACTCGATCCGCGGCGAGGGCGGTCTTGCCGATCTGCTGCACCACCTGGTCCTACCGGCCATCACCCTGGGGGGCGCTACCACCGCCATCGTGGCGCGGCTGACCCGCTCCAGCATGCTGGAGGTCATCCGCCAGGACTACGTGCGCACGGCGCGGGCCAAGGGCCTCGTCGAGCGGCGCGTGGTGCTGGGCCACGCACTGCGCAACGCCCTGCTGCCCGTGGTGACCGTGGTGGGGCTGCAGGTCGGATTCCTGCTGGGTGGGGCCGTGCTGACCGAGACGGTCTTCTCGTGGCCCGGGGTGGGTCTGCAGCTCTATCGCGCGATCTCGACCCGCGACATCCCGCTGATCCAGGGCAGCGTGCTGCTCATCGCGGTGACCTTCGTGGTCATCAACCTGGTGGTGGACCTGCTGTACGCCTTGCTGGACCCGCGCATTCGGTACGCGTAGGCGGTCACGTGCCGCGCAGCCGCGGGTCGAGCGCGTCCCGCAGCCCGTCGCCCAACACGTTGAAGCCGAGGGTCACCACGAAGATCACCAGCCCTGGGATCGTGGCGACGTGCGGCGCCACGCCCAGCACCTGCCGGCCGGCCGCGAGCATGGCGCCCCAGTCGGCGGCGGGCGGCTGCACGCCCAGCCCGAGGAAGCTGAGCCCGGCGGCGAAGATGACCACCCGTCCGGTCTCGAGGGTGGCGTAGACGATCACCGCGGGGAGTACGTTGGGCAGCACGTGGCGCAGCACGATGCGCGCGGTGCTGGCGCCCAGGCAGCGGGCGGCCTCGACGTACTCCCGCTCGCGCACCGACAGCACCAGGCCGCGGACCAGCCGTGCGAAGATCGGCACCGAGACCACCACGATCGCCATGACGACGTTCTGCAGGCCGGGTCCCAGGGCGGCCGCGATCCCGATGGCGAGCAGGATCGAGGGGAATGCCAGCACGACGTCGAGGGTCCGCATGACGACCTGGTCGACCCAGCCGCGCGCGTATCCGGAGGTCAGCCCCAGGACCAGACCCAGCGTCCCCGAGATGAGCACTGGCACCACGGCCACCCAGAGGGAGATCCGTCCGCCCCACAGCAGCCGGCTGGCGATGTCGCGACCGATGTCGTCGGTGCCAAGCAGGTGTCCCGGCGTGCCCGGCGGCAGCAGGCGTGCGGCGGCGTTCACCCGGTAAGGGTCGTGGGGGGCCAGGTGGGGGGCGAAGACCGCACCCAGGACGGCCAGCACCACGACGGCGAGCCCGGCCAGCGCGACACGGTCGCGGCGCAGGCTGCGCCAGGCGATGGCGGCCTGGGAGGCAGCCGGGCGTGCCGCGGCGCTAGGAGCGACCGCCTCGTCGGCACGCGAGAGCGTCACGGGTGCACGCATGTCGTCAACGCGTCAGCAAGTGGTTGCCCGATGACACGGAGTGCCAGCGTCGTGTGGTGCGGAAGGGGAGATTTGAACTCCCACGGGCTTGTGGCCCACAGGCTCCTGAGGCCTGCGCGTCTGCCAGTTCCGCCACTTCCGCGCGACGCACGAGAGCCGCGTGCAGCACGGCCCGCAGCGCACTTTCAAGATAGCCGGAGCGGCGGGACGGCGTCAAGGCGCTGTACTGGCTCAGCACGTGGTGCCCTCCGGCGGCGGCCGCCAGCAGTGCGCGTTTGGCATGGGACTGGCCCTTCACCTCCGCGAAGTCCCCGTGGTCGTGGCGGCGGGGTGACACCGCCGGTAGCGCCACCGTCCGAGGCGGGCGCGCACCCTCTACCACCTGCACCGCTCTTCGGCGTCCTGCTCGCTTGCATCGGGCAGGCCGGCGATGGCGAAGGCCGGACGCCCGGGGGAGACGTCAACCTCGACGTCCACCGGGACCGCGTCAACCCCGACCAGGGCGGCACTCTGCGCGAGTAGGTCCCGCTGACCCTCCAGTACCGGTCCCCCTCCAGACCGCGGCCCGGGGCCGCCCGCACCATCTCTACCCTCTGCATCGCAGCGGCTGCGGTAGGGGCGATGTGCAGGGAGACGACAACTCCGGGCACGACAGTACTTCCTGCGGGCGTCTGAATGGAGCTTCTTCACTCCGCCTGCCGACCCTACCATCTCAGTTACAGTCCCCACCACGTCGCTCCCCGACCGAACAGCACCACCCGCCGGCCAAACTGCGGTTTCCACCCCCAACCCCTGGAGCCGGATCCGCACGGTCAACCTGGTAGAGCGGGTCTTCAAGGAAGCGCGGCGCCAGACCCTCCCGGCGGTCCCGGCCGCCGACGAGGAGCAGGAAGGCGCCGATGCCGCGGCCGGACCAGTCGCAGGCGGGGACCCCTTTTGGAACGACCCTCTAGCCTTTGCCTTCGCCGACTGGGCTGTCGCGCCCGGGCCGACCGCATCCGCCCTGTAGCGGCGATGGCACCGGCCGCTGTGACGCTCCATGCGCCGCCTGCGACCCCGCCTCTGCCGGAAACCCAGCCAGCACAGCGTCCTGAGCCACCTCTGCCGGAAGCGCTTCCAGCTCAGCGTCCTGAGCCTCCCCTGCCCGCAGAGCCTCCGAAGGAGGTGGGGGCGCCGCCCTCGGAGCGGGTCGAGGACGCGGCCGCCGGACCCGTCGAATCCGCGGTCCCCGACCTCTCCGCCGACGAGGGATCCTCCGCCATGCGCCTTCCGCCACATGGTGAGAGGAACCCGCGAGATGGGATGTTAGACTGACCCGCGGCGCAGTACAATGTGCGATAAGCAGTGCACGCAGAATGGCGGAGGTTAGGACGGGTCGGGCAGTCGCGCGCGAAGGGGTCCGTGGGGCTATGTGTGTTAGGCTGCGCAGGCCGGGGTGTTAGACAGGTCGGCCTAAACACGAGTTATGTGGCGAGAGAATCTCGAATCGAGCAATACGACTTTCACACCACCGCTGTACCGTGAATACTCACAGGTCGGGCTCCCCTAACACAGGCGCGCCAGACGGAAAGGGCTCGATGCCGAGCGGTCATCTCCTTTGCAGAAGGGCCTTCGCGACCTTTGTGGACGCAACAATTTTACTTGCGAGCGCTCTCCTTATCACCGCCGCTGTTCTGTCCCCACTCGGCGCGCTTGTCCTCCTTCAGTGGCTCTGGTTGAATCTTTTCGTTTCCACCTACGATGTTCCCATGCTCTTGCAGCAGGCGAGGACGAGTTTGCAATTCAGTCACAGTCCGCTCGAGGCCCTATTCGCTGATACGGTGCTTGCGGGATACCTCTTAGCAGCAGCACATCTCATTCTGTTCTGGTTGTACTTCGCTGGCTTCGAGGCCTCACGGCTACAAGCCACTCCCGGGAAAAGACTGTTGCGATTGATTGTATCCGGAGACGAGCAACATCGGGCCTCCTTTGCGCAGACCAGCCTTCGCTATTGGGTTCTCGTCATACCAGCGTTCCTCATACTCCTCACGGTTCGCCTCGGTTGGCTTCCAGTGGCCCTCGTAGTAGTAGGTGGAAATCTCTTGGCCACCCTGTTCTCAAGGAGCCGACGCACTATTAATGATTGGCTCTCGCGATCCATCGTCCGAGACGCCATCGTGGTTGACCACGCCACATAACTAGTGCTTCCAGCGGCCGGGCGCCAAACGCGCGAACCGCCGGCTCGCAACAGTACTCCGATGGCGCGCTGTGGAAGGGTAGGTTTTTTATACGTTCAGAAGTCGCCCGCCGCTGAAGCGCGGGTGTTAGCCTTGTACTTGGGTATCCAGGAGGTGTATGGAACATGGGATCGCAGCAATTCAACGAGTACCCTCTGAGTCACACTCGAGACGAACTCGACCGTTTGGTCCAGCAGGGGCGATTTTTCGGTGATTTAACCGAATACGTCCTGCGCCAGGCGGGCATAGGCCCCGGGATGCGCGTGCTAGACGCGGGCTGCGGCGCTGGCGATGTCTCGTTCTTGGCCGCCAAATTAGTCGGGCCAGAGGGTGCGGTTATCGGCGTGGACAAATCGGGAGAGGCCATCGCCTTCGCACGACAGCGGGCGCAAGCTGCCGGGCTGAGCAACGTGCAGTTCATCGCTGCCGACCTGGCCGACTTTCAGCTTGAAGGTAAGCCGGTGGATGCCCTGACCGGCCGGCTAGTGCTGATGTACTTCCCTGACCCTGCGGGCGTGCTGCGCCGGCTGCTGGCCTTCGTGAAGGCTGGCGGCATTGTCGTGTTTCAAGAGCTTGACCTGCTGCCGTCGCCGCCGCCGGATCTCCTGTCCCAGCCTGTTTGCGAGACGTACGTCGCCGCCGGCACGCGCATCATTCAAACGTTTGCTCGTGCTGGTGTCGACGTCAGGACGGCGGTTAAACTCAGTCCGATTTTCCAGCGAGCCGGCCTGCCGGCGCCCCAGATGTTGGCCCTGCAACGGGTCGAACGAGGGGCGGATGCGTCCATTTATGAATGGATAGCCCAGACTACGCGCACCCTGCTGCCCCTCATGCAGCAGACCGGCGTGGCGACCGCTGAGGAGGTGCAGGTGGATACTCTGGCCGAACGCATGCGCCGGGAGGCGGTGGAGAAAGACTGCACGTTGATGACCCCACCGCTGATTGCCGCCTGGGCACGGAAGCCTCATCTGTCGACAGAAGGGCAAGGCTAAGAGCAGCAGCATCCAGCGGACGGCGCTACGCGCCGCCGCTGAACCAGAGCGTTAGGCGGAACTGAGGATCTCGTGAGGGCCTTGGACGAACTCGCCAGGATCACGGAGCGTCCCAAGAGCTTCCTGATCCGCAAGGAGCTGGAAGCGTATCTCGCCGAGTATGCCGATTATCAGATCGCCTTGGATCAAGTCCGCGACAGGGGCGATGCCGTCATCTCGAGTGCCGAATTGAGAAAGCGCCTTGGCTTATAAGATCGAGTACAAGGCCTCCGTTGCCAGGGACCTCGAGGGTATTGCCAAAAAGGAGGTCGCGGGAATCCTGCAGAGACCGGAACGGGGACTGGCGGTCCCCTGCTGGTTATTCAAGTTGATCACCCGGTCCGGTAATTCCTGCTCACCCCCAGCTTCGTCTCACCATGCCTCTTCCGCGAAGGCATTGCGCAGCACCGCCACGCGGACCCGTCCCGGGACCACCGTGAGGCAGACGACAGATCGCCGCCCGGCCGGCGGGTTACGGGGAGGTCCCCGCTCACCGGCACGGGAGAGCGTCGCAGGCCGACGGGCGCCCTCGCCGCACCGGGAGTCCGGAGGCGGCCACAGCACGGTGGGCTCGGCGGGGCTCCGGTGCCGACGGCAGGCCGAGGGGCGCTTCGGGGACCGTCGGGCGTCTGCGCCGGCTATACTGAACACGGTGGACTTCGGAGCGTTCCTCGACGAACTGCGCGCGCGGCCCGGCTACCGTGGGCAGATCGCCCATGCCCGGTTCCTCCCACCCCGGCCCGCGCGGTTCGCCGAACCGGCGCCGCCGCTGCCGCCGCCGCTCGCGGCACGGCTGCGCCAGCAGGGCATCGAGCGTCTGTACACCCACCAGGTGGCGGCGCTCGAGGCCGCCCGGCGCGGCGAGCACGTGGCCGTCGTCACCTCTACCGCCAGCGGGAAAACGCTGTGCTACACGCTGCCGGTCCTGGAGGCCCTGCTCGGCGACCCTGCGGCCTGCGCCCTCTTCCTCTTCCCCACCAAGGCGCTGGCCCAGGACCAGCTGGATGGCCTGCGGGCCTTCGGCCTCGACGAGCTGGTGGTGGCGACCTACGACGGCGACACCCCCGCGCGGCAGCGTGCGGCCGCCCGCGACCGCGCCCGCATCGTCCTGACCAACCCCGACATGCTCCACGTGGGCATGCTCCCGCAACACTTCCGGTGGCGGCGCTTCCTTCGAGGGCTGCGGTTCGTCGTCGTGGACGAGATGCACGTCTACCGCGGCGTCTTCGGCTCGCACGTGGCCAACGTGCTCCGGCGCCTGCGCCGGGTCTGTCGGTTCCACGGTGCCGACCCGCGGGTGATCTGCACGTCGGCGACGGTGGCCAACGCCCAGGAGTTCGCCGAACGGTTGCTGGGCGTGCCGGTGACGCTCATCGTCGCCGACGGCGCGCCCACCTGCCCGCGGTGGTTCGCGCTGTGGAACCCGCCGCTGGTCGACGGCGCGGGCCGGCGCAGCGCGCTCGGCGAGGCCACGGCGCTGTTCTGCGAGCTCGTGGCGCGCGGGGTGCGCACCATCGCCTTCACCAAGGCGCGCAAGGTCACCGAGCTCATCGCGCGCTACGCCGTCCGCCGGCTGCGGGAGACGGCACCGGAGGTGGCCGCGCGGATCAGCCCCTACCGGGCTGGCTACCTGCCGGCGGACCGCCGGCAGATCGAACGCCGGCTCTTCAGCGGCGAGCTGCTGGGCGTCGTGGCGACCAGCGCGCTGGAGCTGGGGATCGACGTAGGCGGCCTGGACGCGGCGCTGCTGGTGGGCTTCCCGGGCACGATCGCGTCGACCTGGCAGCGCGCCGGGCGGGCGGGGCGGGGGACCGCCCCGGCGCTGGCCGTCCTGATCGCCCAGGACGACGCGCTCGACCAGTACCTCGTCCGCCATCCCGACTACCTCTTCGAGCGACCGTGCGAGCAGGCCATCGTGGACCCGCAAAACCCCTACGTTCTGGCGCGCCACCTCCGGTGCGCCGCGGCCGAGCTGCCCCTGGTCGACGGCGATACAGCGCTGTTTGGCGAGCGCACCCGCGAGTTGCTCCCGCTGCTCGTCGAGGCCGGCGAGCTGGTGGCGCGGCGGGGGCGGTGGTACTACGTGGGGCGCCAGCGCTACCCGGCCCAGGACGTGGACGTCCGCACGGCCTCGGGCGCCACGTTCCGCATCGTGGGGCCGCGGCGGGTGACGCTCGGCACCGTGGACGAAGCCCGCGTCTTCGAGCAGACGCACCCCGGGGCGATCTACCTCCATCAGGGAGAGACCTACCTGGTGCGCGCGCTCGACCTGGAGGCCCGCATCGTGGAGGTCGAGCCCGCAGCCGCCGACTACTACACCCAGCCGCGCACCACCATCGACCTGACGATCCGCGCCGTGCGGGCGGCCCGGCCCTGGGGGCCCACCATGCTGCACTTCGGCGACGTGGACGTCACGACCCGGGTCATCGGGTTCGCGCGCAAGCAGCTCTTCACCGATACCACCATCGACGTAGTGCCGCTGGACCTGCCTGCCCGGACGCTGGCCACGACGGCGCTGTGGATACCGATCCCCGAGGACCTCGAACACCGGGTGCGCGACACGGGGGGCGACGTCGCCGGCGCCATCCACGCCGTCGAGCACGCGGCGATCGGGGTGCTGCCGCTGTTCGCCATGTGCGACCGGTGGGACCTCGGCGGCGTGTCCTACCCGCACCACCCGCAGGTGGGCGGTGCGGCGATCTTCATCTACGACGGGCACCCCGGCGGGGTGGGCATCACCGAGCGCGGCTACCGGCTGATCGACGCGCTGATGGCCGCGACCCGCGAGGTGATCGAGGCGTGCCCCTGCGCCGGCGGGTGTCCCGCGTGCATCCAGTCGCCCAAGTGCGGCAACCTCAACGAACCGCTCGACAAGCGCGCCGCCCTGCTCGTGCTGGACGGCCTGCTGGCGCCCGCGCCGGCCGCCGCCACGCCCCGTCCGTGAGATGCGGCTGGTGGTACGGTGGAGGCCGGCGCCGGTGTCGCCCGATGTGGCCGCGGCTGCGGTGGGAGGCGGAGGCCGGTTCCGCCCACTGCAAGCGCGGCCGCCGCGGGACGCCCGCCGCTGATGCAGTAGGATGCGAACGCTGATTGCCGTCATCGGGGAGAGCCGCCTCGCCGACCCCGCGCACGGGGTCCTGGCCGAGGAGGTGGGGCGGCGGATCGCCCAGGCCGGCTGCGGGCTGATCTGCGGCGGGTTGGGCGGCGTGATGGAGGCCGCCTGTCGCGGGGCGCGCGCCGCCGGCGGCCTCACCATCGGCGTGCTGCCCGGCGACGATCCGCGCGAGGCCAACCCGTTCGTGGACGTGGCCATCGCCACCGGCAGCGGCCAGATGCGCAACGTGATCATCGTGCTGTCGGCCCGGGCCGTGATCGCCATCGGTGGCGGCGCGGGCACGCTGTCGGAGATCGGGCACGCCCTGCGGGCGGGCCGGCGTGTGGTGGGGCTGCGCACCTGGGAGGCCAGCATCGCCGGGCAGGCCGCGCCGGTGCTGCGCGTCCGCACGGCGGAGGAGGCGGTGGCGGCGGCGCTGGGCGCCGCCGGCGCGTAGCCTCATGCCCGGGACGCTCTACCTGGTCGCCACCCCCATTGGCAACCTGGAGGACCTGACCCCGCGCGCGGCCCGCGTGCTCCGCGAAGCCGCGCTGATCGCCTGCGAGGATACCCGTCGCACCCGCGGGCTGCTGGCGCACCTGGGCATCGCCGCACGGCTGGTCAGCCTGCACGAGCACAACGAGCGCGCGCGCATCCCCCAGCTGCTGGCGGCGCTGCGGCAGGGCGCCGACGTCGCGGTGGTCTCCGACGCGGGCATGCCGACGATCGCCGACCCCGGGGCGCGCCTGGTGGCTGCGGCGGCGGCCGAGGGCCTGCCCGTGGTGGCCGTCCCCGGGCCGAGCGCGGTGACGGCTGCCGTGGCCCTGGCCGACTTCCCGGTGGAGCGATTCGCGTTCGTGGGCTTCCTGCCGTCGCGCGCCGCCGAGCGTCGACGCGCGCTGGCGGCCCTGGCATCCCTGCCGATGGCGCTGGTGATCTTCGAGGCACCCCACCGCGTGCACGCCACGCTGCGCGACCTGGCCGCGGTGCTGGGCGCGCGCCGCCTGCTGCTGGCGCGGGAGCTGACCAAGGTCCACGAGGAGGTGCTGCGCGGCACCGCGGAGGAACTCCTCGCCCGGCTTCCGGCGCGCGTGCGGGGCGAGATCACGCTGGTCGTGGCCGGCGCGCCGGCCCAGCGCCGTCGTCTGGCCGCCGACGCGGCGACGCGCGTCACGGCGGAGGGGTGCGCGCCGGGGAGCACGGAGACCAGCGGGGAAGGCCCGGGCGATCTGGGAGGCGTGTCGGTAGGGGGCGGCGTGGCAGGGCCTGATGTGAGGGGCGTAGATGCGACGATGTCCCCCACAGAGTTCATCCGGCGTCTGCGGGAGGCCGGGCTCTCGCGCCGGGACGCCGCACGGGCGGCTGCCGTGGCCTACCGCCTGCCGGCGCGTGCGGCGTACCGTCTGGCGGCACAGACCGATGGCGACCCGGGGGCGCCTGAGGGGTAGCCCGAGGCCGGGAGAACGCCGGAGAAATAGGGTCAGCACGAGGAGCGCAGGGCTTTGCCATGGAACGCGAGCGTCACGCGGACCCTGCTGTTTCAAGAGAAAGGGCCGGCAGAACAGCGCGGGGCTTTGCCAGAGGCCTCGGGGCGAGGTGAGTGACACGCGCCACGCGCACGGCGTGCTCCGGACCGTCCTCGCCTGGTGCCAGCGGCTCGTGCGTGCCGTGCCTGCCGGCCCCGCCGGCCTGTGGCGACCGCCACGGGATCTCGTGAGCGTGCACGGGGCCACCGGCGAGTTCGAAGCGGTCGCCGTGCGCGATGCCCTGCGAGCCGCCGGCCTGCAGGCGATGGTGCGGTCGCGGCGCATTCCGGGGTACGAGGTGCCGACCATGCGGGGCGATCAGGCGGGCATCTGGGCCGAGGTCCTGGTGCGCGCCGAGGACGAAGACGAGGCGCGCCGCGTGGTCGCCGAGTACCTGGCGTCCCTGCGGCCTGCGGACGATAGCGACGTGCTCCGGCCTCCGTCGGACGACGCACGGCCATGACCCGCCCCCGCGACTGGTGGCGCGACGTCTTCGACCGCCCTGCGTTCCTCGAGCTCTACGAGCGCGGTGACGTCGAGCGCGCGCGCCGCCAGGTGGACCAGGTCCTCCGGCTGCTGGGCGAGGGCGAGCCGCTGCGGCCCCCGGCCCGCATCCTGGATGTCTGCTGCGGCTACGGCCGGCACGCCGTGGAGCTGGCACGGCGCGGGTTCGCCGTCACCGGCGTCGACGTCTCGCCGGTGCAGATCGCGCGTGCCCGGCGCCGGGCGGTCGAGGCGGACGCGCCAGCGCGCTTCGTCGTCGGGGACGCGCGCGCGCTCCCGGTGCGCGGGCCGTTCGATTCCGCCATCAACATGTTCCTGTCGTTCGGCTACTTCGCCACCGACGAGGAGCACCAGGCGATGCTCGACGGCATCGCCCGGACCCTGGGCCCCGGTGGCCGGCTGCTCATCGACTTCTGGAACCGCGAGTACGAGCTGCGCACCTTCCAGCCCGTCGTGGTCGACCGCCGCGCCGACGGGATCATCGAGATCGAGGACTGGTCGTTCGACGCCCTGGGCGGGCGGCTGAACTGGACCAACACCGTCATCTTCCCCGATGGCCGGCGGGAGACCTGGGCCCACTCGATCCGGGCCTTCACGGTGGTCGAGGTGCGGCGGATGCTGGAGGCGGCGGGGTTCGAGCGGGTGGCCGTGTATGGCAGTCTGGACGGGGAGCCCTACACGATGGACGCGGAGGCGGCGGTGTTCGTCGCGACGCGCACGCGTCGTTGACACGCGCTGACCCGCGTCCCTAGAATGAGGCCAGTCCGATATCGTGACGGCGATGACGGAGCGGGAGTAGGCGGCGGGCCGGCCGGAGCGAGCCGGGACGGGTGTGAGCCGGTGGCGGGACGTCGCCGAACATGGCTTCCGAGCCTTCGGGCGAACGCACGACGCCTGTAGTCCGAACGGCGTGCCCCCGAGACCGGGCACGGGTGGTCGATGACCACCCATCGAGGCGTCTGCCGCGAGGCCGGCGCGCATCCTGGTGGTACCACGGAGCCCTTCCGTCCAGTTCGGGCGGGAGGGTGTTTGTTTGCCGGGCCCACGGGCGGGGGCGACAGGCAACGACATGGAGCAGGACAGGGCAGGACAGGGAGGAGAGCATGCCGGCAGCGCATCTCGTGGGCATCTTCCCGCGCTCGGAGCGCGTGGTCGAACTGAGCCGCGCGGTCGACCGCGGCCGGGCCACGCCCGACGAGCTGGCGGCAGCGGTGGCCGCCGACGAGCGGGCCGTGATCGCGCTGCAGCAGGAGGCCGGGCTCGACTACGTGCTGGACGGCCTGCTGCGCTGGCAGGACCTGCTGCGGCCGATCGCCAGCGGCACGCCGGGTATGGCGCCGGGCGGCATCGCGCGGTGGTTCGACAACAACACGTTCTACCGGCGCCCGGTGATCACGGGGCCCCTGGAGCCGACCGGGCGCGCGGTCCTGGCGGTCCTCAACCTGCCGGCCCTGGCGGGGTTGCGGTGGAAGGCCGTGCTGCCGTCGCCGTTTACCCTGGCTGCTCTGGCCGACAACCAGTCGGGCCGTTCCTTCGAGCAGGTGCTGGCCGACTGCAGCGCCGTGGTGCGGGCCGAGGCGCGTGCGCTGGTCGCGGCGGGCTGCGTCTACGTGCAGTTCAGCGATCCGGTGCTGGTGACCCGCGCGACGCGCGCGGACGTCCAACGCGCGCGGGGGGCGCTGGAGCCGGTCACAGACGGGCTGGGCGCGCGCACCGCGCTGCACACCTTCTTCGGCGACGCCGCGGCGTTGCTGGACGAGCTCGTGCGGTTCCCGGTGGACGAGGTCGGCGTGGACCTCTACGCCTGGGACGCCGACGGTGGCCGTCCGGTCGCGCGCGGCAAGACCGTGCTGGCCGGCGCGCTGGACGGGCGCAACTCCCTGCTGGAGGACGTGGACCTGCTGGTGGACCAGGCGGTGGGGCTGTGGCGGGCGGTGGACGCCGACGACGTGGCCCTGGTGCCCAACTGCGACCTGGAGTTCCTGCCCTGGGACGTGGCGGTGGCCAAGACGCGCCGGTTGGGGGAGGCCGCGGCGGCGCTGCGGGCCCGCGGGAGGTGACGGCGGTGGCGACCAAGCTGTTTCCGACCCAGGAGATCGGCAGCCTGGCCAAGCCCGGGTGGCTGGTCCGGGCGACCCGCGGGCAGCCCGCGACCGACGCCGACCTGGCGGAGATCGACCGGTGGGCACGGGTGCTGGGCATCGAGGGCGTCGACGACCTCAAGGCGCTACTGCGCTCGCCGGCGCCCGACCGCGAACGCGTGCGCGACTGGGCCGCGCTGTTCGCCGTGCGCTTCCTGGAGGCGGCCGGGCTCGACGTGGTGTACGACGGCGAGGCCCGCCGCGTGGAGATGTACGAGTACGCGGCGCGGCGCATCCACGGGTTCCGCTTCTACGGCCACGTGCGGTCGTTCGACAACAAGTACTACCGCAAGGCCGCCGTGGTGGACCGGGTGCGCCTGACCGCGCCCTTCCACGTGGACGAGCTGCGGTTCGTGAAGGCGGTGGCGCGCCGCCCCGTGAAGGTCCCGGTCACCGGTCCCTACACCCTGGCCGACTGGTCGTTCAACGAGTACTACCTGCAGGCCCAGGGCGGCGGGACCCGCGACCTCAAGCGTCGTGCGTGGGAAGCCAAGCGCGCCCTCACGCTGGACCTGGCGCGGGAGGTCGTGAACCCGACGCTGCGGGCGCTGGCCGCGGCGGGCGCCGACTGGATCCAGGTGGACGAGCCGGCAGCCACCACCCACGCCGACGAGGTGCCGATCCTGGTCGAGGCCTTCAACGAGGCCGTGCGCGACGTCCCGGCCAAGCTCAGCATCCACGTCTGCTACAGCGACTACCGGCTGCTCTACCCCCACATCCTCGGGATGCGGGTGGACCACCTGGCGCTGGAGTTCAAGAACACCGGCGACTACAACATCGTTTCGATCTTCAAGGACTACGGCGACACGCGCGAGTTGGGCCTGGGCGTGCTCGACGTGCACTCGGACGTGATCGAGACACCCGAGGAGATCCGGGACCGGTTGCTGGAGGCCGCCCGCGTGCTGGGTCCGGAACGGCTCTGGGCGAATCCCGACTGCGGCCTGCGTACGCGCACCTGGGACGTGGCCTTCGCCAAGCTACGCAACCTGGTGGAGGGTGCGCGGCTGGCCCGGGAGGCGGTGGGCGCCGGCGCGTAGGGCGCCGGGCGCGCTGAGGCGGGCGGGGGCTGGCGGAGCCCGGTGGTCCGACCCGCGAGGAGGACCGAGCATGGACGCGTTCTACATCACCACGGCCATCGACTACGTCAACGCCAGCCCGCACATCGGGCACGCGTACGAGAAGATCGTGGCCGACGCCCTGGCCCGGTACCACCGCCTGTTCGGCCGGCGGGTCTTCTTCCTGACCGGCACCGACGAGCACGGGCAGAAGAACGTCACCTCGGCCCAGGCCGCGGGTCAGGACGTGCGTGCGTTCGTCGACGCCAACGCCGCCCGCTTCCGGGCGCTCATCGACCTGCTGCACCTCTCGTGCGACGACTTCATCCGCACCACCGAGGCGCGCCACGCGGCCGGCGTGCGCGCGCTCTGGGCCCGCGTGGCGGCCGCCGGCGACCTGTACAAGAAGAACTACCGCGCGCTCTACTGCGTGGGGCACGAGGCCTTCGTCACCCTCAGCGACCTGGTGGACGGCCGCTGTCCCGACCACGGCACCGAGCCGGTGGTGATCGAAGAGGAGAACTACTTTTTCCGCCTGTCCAAGTATCGACCGCAGCTGCGCCGCCTGTTCGAGGACCGGCCCGACTTCGTCGTCCCCGCCGCTCGCCACGCCGAGATGCTGCACCTCATCGACACCCTCGAGGACATCTCCGTCTCGCGGCCGGTGGAGAAGCTCGCCTGGGGCATCTCCGTCCCCGGCGACCCCGGGCACGTCGTCTACGTGTGGTTCGACGCGCTCACCAACTACATCTCGGCCATCGGCTTCGGCGGCGACGAGGCGCGCTTCCGCCAGTGGTGGCCGGCGCACCACCTCATCGGGAAGGACATCAACCGGTTCCACTCGCTGCTGTGGCCGGCCATGCTGCTGTCGGCGGGCCTGGAGCCGCCCCGTCAGGTGCTGGTGCACGGCTTCCTCACCGTCGAGGGGCAGAAGATGAGCAAGACGCTGGGCAACGTCGTGGACCCCGCCGACGCCATCCGCGAGCTGGCGGCGCGCGCTGGCACCGACACGGCAGTGGCCGCCGACGCCCTGCGCTACTTCCTGCTGCGCGAGATCCCGTTCGGCGAGGACGGCGACTACAACCGGGCCGGCCTGATCCAGCGGTTCAACGCCGACCTGGCCAACGACTACGGCAACCTGCTGCACCGGACCCTTGCCCTGGTGACGCGGCACTTCGACGGCCGCCTGCCCGCCCCCGGTGCCGAGGAGGGCGGCGACGGCGCGCTGCGGGCGCTGGCCCGGGCCGTGGTCGACGCCGTGCCCGGGCACGTGGCGCGGGCCAACCTCTCGCTGGCGCTCGCCGACGTCTGGCGGCTGCTGGCAGCGGCCAACAAGTACCTGGACGAGGAGGCCCCGTGGGCGGCCATCCGGCAGGGGCGAGCCGTGCGTGCGGGTGCCATCCTCTACAACACGCTGGAGGCGGTGCGCGTCGTGACCATCCTGCTGCACCCGGTCCTGCCGGTGGCCACGCAGCGGGTCTGGCGTCAGCTGGGCGTGGCGGCGTCGCTGGAGGCCCAACGCCTGGACGACGCGCGCCGTTGGGGCGGGCTGGAGGCGGGCCGGCCCGTGGCGCCGGGTGCGCCGGTGTTCCCGCGGATCGACGTGCGCGGGTCCGCGGCGGCTGCCACGACGTCCGTACCCGCAGACGCCGCCCGTCCGCCCCGGCGCGGCGGGACGGTGCCAGACGGCGCCGCGCGGCCAGGCGCAGCACTGCCTGGCGCGGAGGCCGGCCGCCCCGCCGAGGGCAGGACCCCCGGTCGCAGCCCGGGCACCGGAGGCGAGCCGTCTGGCCGCCATGTGGCCCTGCCGGACGAAGGAGGACGTGGGATGCCCGAGATCAGCATCGAGGAGTTCCGCCGCATCGACCTGCGGGTCGCAGAGGTGACCGCCGCCGAGCGCGTGCCGGGCACCGACAAGCTCCTCCGGCTCACTGTCGATCTGGGCGACGAGGTGCGCACGATCGTGGCGGGCGTGGCGGCGCAGTACGCGCCCGCCGACCTGCTCGGCCGCAAGATCGTCGTCGTCGCCAACCTCCAGCCGCGTCGCGTCCGTGGCGTGGAGTCGCGCGGCATGTTGCTGGCGGCCACCTGGGGGGACGACGAGGTCGCGCTCGTGGGCGTGGACACCCGGGCGCCCAAGGGCGCACGGGTCACCTAACGGCCACCAACCGGCCATGGCTCGGCGGGCGGACTTCACCCCTGCGGTAGCCGGAACGCCCCCGGCCTGAGGCCGTCCGATCTGGTAGACTGAAACGGTGACCCTCGATCTCGTCGATACCCACGTGCACCTCGACGACGCCGCGTTCGCGCCGGATCTCGACGCGGTGCTGGCGCGGGCGCGCGGCGCCGGGGTCCGGGGGTTCGTCAGCGTGGGCACCTCCGTCGCCTCCAGCCGTCGCGCTGTAGCCCTGGCCGCCCAGCACGGCGACATCTACGCGGCGGTGGCCATTCACCCCCACGACGCCGCGGAGGCCACGCCCGAGGCGCTGGCGGCGCTGGCGGACCTGGCGCGGCACCCCAAGGTCGTCGCCATAGGCGAGACCGGGCTCGACTGGTACCGTGACTTCGCGCCGCGGGACGCGCAGCTTGGCGCGCTGCGCGCACACCTGGACCTCGCCCGTCAGCACAGCCTGCCCGTCATCGTCCACTGCCGCGAGGCGTACGCCGACGCGCTGGACGTGCTGGCGGCCTACCCGGACCTATGCGTGATCATGCACTGCTTCTCGGGGTCGCTCGAGGTGGCGCGCGTCTGTCTGGACCGCGGCTACTACCTCGGGCTGGGCGGGCCGGTGACGTACCGGAACGCGCGGCGGGCGGTGGAGGTGGCCCGGTACGTGCCGCCCGACCGCCTGCTGCTGGAGACCGATGCGCCCTACCTGCCCCCGGAGCCGCACCGGGGGCGGCGCAACGAACCAGCGTACCTGCCGCTCATCGCGCAGGCGGTCGCCCGCGCGCGGGACGTGGCCCCCGGCACGGTGGCCGAGCTCACCAGCGCCAACGCCCGTGTGGCGTTCGGGCTGGGGCGGCCGGCCGTGCGGGAGTGAGTGCTCGCGATGGGGTGCACAACTCCGCGCGCCGCCGGTGCCGCCGGGTTGCGATCCGGCCATCGGAGACGAAGCGGGAGGGCCCTGCGACGCCTCTGCGTCGTGTTGCTCGCCGCCCTGATGCTGCCAGCCGCGTGGCCGTCTGCCGCGGGCGGCGCGTCCGCCGACGACTACGAGGTCCGCATCGGCCGCCAGGGCGCCGCGGCGCTCGAGAGCCGGTTTGCGGTCGTCACCGACCAGACGGTGGTGGAGCGGCTGACCCGCATCGGCCGCGCCATCACGCCCCATACCGAACGTCCGCGTCTGCCCTACACGTTCAAGGCCGTCCAGTCGCCACAGGTCAACGCGGTGGCGCTGCCCGGTGGCTTCGTTTACGTCACCACCGGCCTGCTGCAGTTCGTCCGGACCGACCACGAGCTGGCGGCGGTCATCGCCCACGAGGTCGCCCATGCGGCGCGGGGGCACGGGCTGGAGATGATGCGCCGGGCCAACCGCGCGGCCTTCGTGACCATCCTGGTGGCGGTGTTCACCGGCGATCCAGCCCTGGGTGCCGGCGCCCAGGTGGTGGCGACCGGCTTGCTGGCGGGCTACACCCGCGACCTCGAGCGCGACGCCGATCTGGCGTCGATCGCGTACCTGACCCGGACGTCCTACACCCCCGTGGGAGTGCTCACGGTGATGGAGCGGCTCCGCCGGCTCGAGCAGCTGAGCCCCAGGCCCTCGCTGGGCGCCTTCGCCGAGCACCCCACCGTCGAGGAACGCATCCGCTACATCGAGGCCGAACTCCGCGCCCGGGGGATTCCGATCAACCGCCGGCTGGCCGCCAACTACCTGGCCCTCACGGTGAAGGAGACGAGCGAGGGCGGGGTGACCTACGCCGAACTGTTCGTCAACGACCGGTCGATCGTGCGGCTGCCGGAGGTGGCGCGGGTCCGCGAGGCGGCCGACCTGCTCGACCGGCTGTTCGACCAGGACCTGGAGCCGTACGAGGTCCTGCTGCGCGAATCGCCGGGAGGATGGTCGATCGTCGCGCGGGGATGGCCGGTGCTCCGCTTCACCGCCGCCGATGCGCCAGGCGGGTCGGCGCGTGAGCTCGCCGCGGCGGTGCACTTTCGCCTGCGCGCCGCGATCGAGGACGACATCCGCCGCCGTAAGCTCTCGGGCTGAGCTCCCCCGACGCTGGCGAAATCTCCGCCCTGCCCGCCTCTCACGTCGTGCATGGTCGGCACATAGGGTGATCCACTCCCCGCCCGCTACAGCCGACGGACCGTCTCCGTCTTGCCGCCTCTTACCTCGGGAGTGGCGGGCGCGCACGCCGAGTGTGCATGGGAAGTACGGGGGTGCCGAGCGTGCGTGCCGAGCGTGCGTGCCGAGCGCGTGGCCCTTGACGCTCGCGCCTTGAGGATGTAACTTACTAGACGTTTAGCAAGTTATGACGCTGTGGAAACCGCGAGGGCTCTGTGCGGGCGTGCCGTGCAGGCCCTCTGGTGCAGAGCCTCCCAGGAGCAAACGATGTCGGTCGTCCATACGGGGTCTCGGCCAACGGGGCGCAGGCGGAATCCGGCAGCCACGCGCGAGGCCATCCTCAACGCGGCGGAGCGCCTGTTCGCACAGAAGGGGTACGAAGCGACCAGCCTGGGCGAGATCGGGCGTGCCGCCGGGGTTTCGCGCGGGACGCCGGGCTACTTCTTCGGCTCCAAGGAACGGCTCTACCGCGCGGTGCTGGAACGCGCGCTCGGCGCCGCCCGCGAGGTCCTGACCCGGGCGCGGGCGCGGGCAGCGGCTGCAGGTGGCGGGCCCGAGGCGCTGCTGGGGGAGGGCATCGCCAGCTACCTGGAGTTCCTGGCAGCCCGGCCGACGTTCGTGCGCCTGATCGAATGGGAGACGCTGTCTGGGGCCCGGTTCCTCGGCACCTCGCCCGCGCACATCGGTGGCCTGCGGGACGCGCTGGCCCTGACCCAGGAGGAACTCGCGCGCGGTGCGCTTCGTCCGGCAGATCCGGTACACCTGCTGCTGAGCGTGATGGGCATGTGCTGGTTCCCCTACGCTCACGCGGATGCGCTGGCACGCTCCCTGGGACTCGATCCGCGGACGCCGTCGTTCCTGGCAGCGCGACGGGCGCACATCGTCGACCTGCTGCTGCACGGGCTGCTGCCCCGCGGTTAGCCCGGCGGGTTCCCGCCGGCGCGCCGGCCGTTGCGGGCAGGGCGTCCAGGGGAGGCGAGGAGGCGGGACGGCGATGCGTGAGCGCGCTCAAGTACCGCGCGGTCTCGCCGGTCGGCCTCAAGCGAGGTGAGGAGGGACGACGTCGATGCGTCGCTGGTGGATCGTGGTGGTGCTCGTGGGTGCTGTCGTCGGGCTGATCGCGCTGCGGGGCCGCCAGCCGGCAGTCGCGCCCGTCGTGGCCGAGCCGGCTGCGGTGCCGGTGGAGGTGGCCCCCGCGGCGGTGGGCCCTGTGGCCCGGACCGTCGAGGTCACGGGGACGGTTACGTCCGCGCGGCTGGCCGAAGTCTTCCCCAAGGCCAGCGGTCGCGTGGTCCGGGTGTACGTGCAGGATGGTGCGCGGGTGGCCGCCGGGCAGCCGCTGGTCGCGCTGGACGCCGCCGATCAGCGAGCCGAGGTCGCCCAGGCGGAGGCCGCGGTCGCCGCAGCCCAGGCCCGGCTGGCTGCCCTCCTGGCGGGGCCGCGGCCGCAGGAGAAGCAGGTCGCCAGCAACGCCGTCACCCAGGCGGAGGAACAGGTGCGTATGGCCGAGACCCAACTCGCCCTGGCCCAGGCCGCCGCGCGCCTTGCCGAAGACACCCTGCGCCGCCAGGAGCAACTCTACCGGGACGGTGCCGTGGCCCAGGTGCAGGTGGACCAGGCGCGGCTGCAGGCCGAGGAGGCGCGGGCGCGGGTGCGCACCGCGCAGGCCCAGCTCGACGCCGCGCGCACTGCCCTCGACTCCGCGCGCCAGCAGCGGGCGATCGTCGAGGAGGGGCCACGCGAGGAGGAGATCCGCGCGGCGCGCGCCCAGGTGGCGCAGGCGCAGGCCGCGCTGGCCTTCGCCCGGCAGCGGCTGGCCAACATGGTCATCCGGGCGCCGTTTCCCGGCCGGGTGTCGCAGCTCACCGCGAGTGTCGGCGACTACCTGGTGTCGGGCGACTTCGCCGGCCGGGCGGGCTTCGTGGCCATCGTCTACGACGACCGGCAGCTGGAGGTGGAGGTGAAGGTCGGGGAACGCGACCTGCCGCTGCTGGCCCCGGGCCAGCCGGCGGTGCTGCGTCTGGAGGCCGCCCGGGGAACGCCGGTGCCAGCGGTGGTCCGCGTGATCTCTCCGGCCGCCGACCCGACGACGCGCACGGCGACGGTCCGACTGCGGCTGCACGGAGCCGTGGACGCGCCCCCGGGGACGTTCGCCAGGGGTGAGATCGTGGTCGAGCGGCGGGAGCGCGCGGTACTGGTGCCCAGGACCGCCGTGGTCGTCGACGGGCGGCCCGTGGTGCGCGTGGTCGCGGGCGACCGGGTCGAGGTGCGTCCGGTGGTGCTGGGGCTCGTGCAGGCCGACCGGATCGAGGTCCGCGACGGGGTGGCACCCGGCGAGCAAGTGGTCGTGCTGGGGCCCGAGGCGTTGCCCGACGGCACCCGCGTGCGCGTGGTGCAGCGGTAGCCACGGGGAGAGGAGCAGCAGGCCATGTCGCTGTCGGCACTTGCCGTCCGCCGGCCGGTCTTCACGCTGATGCTCACCAGCGCCCTGATGGTCCTGGGGCTGGTGTCCTACACGCGCCTGCCCGTGGAGCTGTTCCCCAACGTGCAGTTCCCCTACGTCACGGTGACGGTCGTCTACCCCGGCGCGGGCCCCGAGGAGATCGAGCAGCTGGTCGCCAAGCCACTGGAGGAGCAGCTGTCGAGCCTGGCCAACGTGCGCGAGGTGCGCACGCTGGCCAGCGAAGGCACCACCATCGTCGGCGTGCAGTTCGAACTCGGCACCGACCTCGACGCGGCCACCGCCGACGTGCGGCAGCGCGTCGAGATCGCCCGGGCCCGCTTCCCCCGCGACGTCCAGCAACCCATCGTCCAGAAGCTCGACATCGGCGCGCAACCGGTGATGAACCTGGGCATGGGCGGTGCGCGCTCGTCCCGTGAGCTGCGCCGGCTGGCCGACGAGGTGGTGAAGCCGCGCCTGGAGCGCGTCCCGGGCGTGGCGGCCGTGAGCGTGACCGGCGGGCTGGTGCGCGAGGTCCGGGTCGAGGTGGACCTGGACCGCCTGCGGGCCTACGGGCTGACCCTGGCCCAGGTCGAGGACACCCTGCGGGCCGAGAACCTCAACGTGCCCGGCGGCAAGATCACCGAAGGGCCCCGGGAGGTCCTGGTGCGCCTCACCGGGCAGGTGGCCAGCCTCGACGAGATCGCCGCCCTGCGCATCCTGCGTCGCGACGGCACCACGGTGCGGCTGGGGGAGGTGGCCACCGTGCGCGACGTGACCAAGGATCCGGAGCAGTTCACCCGCCTGAACGGCCGCGACAGCGTCGGGATCAGCATCCAGAAGCAGGCGGGGGCCAACACCGTGGCGGTGGCCGATGGCGTGCGCAAGGCGCTGGCCGAGCTGCGCCGCGGGCTGCCCGGCGACGTGACCTTCGGGGTGGCGCAGGACCAGTCGCAGTTCGTCCGCTCGTCGGTCGCCGATGTGCAGAGCAACCTGGCCCTGGGCGCCGTGCTGGTGGCCGTGGTGGTCTTCCTGTTCCTCCACAACGCCCGCAGCACCCTGATCATCGCCCTGGCCATGCCCACCGCCGTGGTGGCCACGTACCTGCCCATGTTCTTCTCGGGGTTCACGCTCAACATCATGTCGCTGCTGGGGCTGGCGGTCTCGGTGGGCGTGCTGGTGGACAACGCCATCGTCGTGACCGAGAACATCAACCGGCACCTGGCGCTGGCGCCGACGCCGACCGAGGCGGCGCGGGTCGGCGCCGGGGAGATCGAGGCGGCAGTCATGGCCAGCGCCATGACCAACGTGGCGGTCTTCGTGCCCATCGCGTTCACGCGGGGCATCGTCGGGCAGTTCTTCCGGCAGTTCGGGCTAACGGTGGTCTTTGCCAACCTCCTGTCGCTGTTCATGGCGTTCACGCTGACCCCGATGCTCTCGGCCCGGTGGTTGCGGCCCCCCGCGCGGTCCCGCGGCCGCCCGGCGCGGCTCTTCGACCGGTGGGATGCGGCCTACGCAAACCTGGCGACCCGCTACCGCGGCGGGCTCGCCTGGGTGCTGCGCCACCGCGGGCTGACCCTGGGCGCGGCGGCAGCCGCCTTCGTGGCGAGCCTGGCGCTCCTGGCATCGCCACTGGTGGGCAAGGAGTTCTTCCCGACCGCTGACACCGGCGAGTTCCGGGTGCGGATCGAGATGCCGATGGGCTCGTCGCTGGCCCTGGCCGACCGCGCCGTGCGGCGCGTCGAGGCCGTGCTGGCCACGGTGCCCGAGGTCGAGACCTTCTTCACGCTGGTGGGCGGGCAGCAGGCGGGCTTCGGGTTCCAGACGCCCGGCGCCCAGATCGGCGAGGTGTTCGTGAGCCTCGTCGACCGCAGCCGGCGTCAGCGCTCGCTGCAGGAGGTCATGGACGACGTCCGCAGCCGGCTGCGGGATCTGCCCGCGGCCAAGGTCAAGGTGTCACCGGGCGGCGAGATGGGCGGCCAGGCCCCGATCCAGGTCGAGGTGGTGGGGCCCGATGGGACGCAGCTGGCGGCACTGGCCGCGCGCGTCGAGCAGATCGTGCGTGCCACGCCCGGCACCATCAACGTGGACAACACCCTGGCTCCTGGCAAAGGCGAGCTCCAGGTGGTCCTCGACCGCGAGCGCGCCGCGCGGCTGGGGCTGAACGCGGCGCTGGTGGGCAGCGCGATCCGCACCGCCGTCGAGGGCGCCGCGGTCACGCGCTACCGGGTGGGCGGCGACGAGGTGGACATCACCGTGCGCGCCCGCCCGGAGGACCGCGCCGCCGCCGCGCGCCTGGGCGAACTGGCCGTGGGCGTGGCGCCCGACGGCACGCCGATCCGCCTGCGCGACGTGGCCGCCGTGCGCGAGGCGCGGGGGCCGGCGTCGATCATGCGCAAGAACCGGGTGCGCATGGCGCTCGTCACCGCCGACCTGACCGGCCGCCCGCTGGGCGCGGTGGTGAACGATATCGCCCGCCAGACCGCGGCCCTGGCGCTGCCCCCGGGCTTCGCCGTCAACTTCGCCGGCGAGGCGCAGTTCCAGGCCGAGTCGTTCCGCGACCTGCTGCTCTCGCTGGCGCTGGCGATCGTCTTCGTCTACATGGTGATGGCGGCGCAGTTCGAGTCGTTGCTGCACCCCTTCGTGATCCTGTTCACGCTGCCGCTGGCCGCGGTGGGGGTCTTCCCGCTGCTGGCGGCTACCGGCATCCGGGTGAGCATCATGTCGCTGCTGGGCATCATCATGCTCACCGGCATCGTGGTCAACAACGCCATCATCCTGGTGGACTACACCAACCGGCTGCGGGCGCGCGGCCTGCCCCGGCGCGATGCCCTGCTGGAGGCCGGCGCGACGCGCCTGCGGCCGATCCTCATGACCTCGGTCACGACGATCCTGGGCGGGCTGCCCGTGGCGCTGGGGCTGGGCACGAGCGGGGCCGAGTGGCGCCGGCCGCTGGGGATGGCCGTGCTGGGCGGGCTGACCACCTCGACGTTTCTGACGTTGTTCGTGATCCCCGCGGTATACGCGCTCGTCGACGATCTGGTCGGCCGCGTGCGCCGCCGACGGGAGCCGGTGCCAGACGAGCACGAGCGGCCGCCGGTCCCGGTGGCGGGCGGCGACGAGGGTACGTGAGGCGCGCACCTGCCGCGGGCGGGCGTGCGTGCGTGCACGTGTCTTCCAGAAGTGGCGGGTGCTATAATGACCAGTGATGCGCCCGTAGCTCAGCGGATAGAGCGGCGGCCTCCGGAGCCGTAGGTCGGGGGTTCAAGTCCCTCCGGGCGCGCCAGTATCCTGCACCGCGTGCAGGGCGCTACCGCATGTTCCCCGTGTGTCCCAACGAGTAGCGGCCGGGCTGCGGCCAGGACGTGAGGCCGTGGGGCCCGGGCTTCACCGGAATCCGGGCCAGCGGCGGGAGGCATTGCCTGATCGACGACCCATGAGGGCGGTGGGCTTGCAGAACGCCGCGCGGTGTGCTTCCAATGGACGGGGGAGGCCGCGAGGGTCGCCGGGACGCACGGGAGGTGATGAGGGATGGTCTGGGCTAACGTGGTCAACGCGTTGGTCGGGATCTGGTTCATCATCGCACCGTTCGTCCTCGCGTACAGCGACCAGCGCGCCGCACTCTGGCTCAGCGTGCTGGGCGGTGCGATCCTCCTGGTGCTGGCCGGGTGGGCTGTCGTCAACGAGGCGGCCCGCAAACAGCGGTGGATCCAGTACGTCAACGGCCTCGTGGGGATCTGGTTCATCATCTTCCCCTACGTCCTTGCCCTGACCGCGCGGCCGAACGTCACCTGGACCTCCGTGGTGGGCGGGCTGATCGCGCTGGTGCTCAGCGCCTGGCTGGCGTTCAGCGTCTTGCCGAAAGAGGTCCACGCGTAAAGGCCGTCCCCGGCGGCCCCCGGCTTCCTCCGATGCCCCTGGCGTCTTCTGGGACGCCGTTCCGTGCAGGATCGCCGGCTGCGCTTGCGAAATTCTTAGTGGCACTGGACATCAATTACGGCACCGGCGACGTTGGTCGCTGGGGCACGCAGTGTTCTTGCGCGACCGCATCCATCGTTGAGGCGCTTCTTGCGCTGTCTCGGGGCGATCGCCACTGGGGTGTGGCCCTGGCCGCCACCGTAGAGGCGTCACCGCGGGTGTCTAGCCGGCTGTCCGGCGGGGAACGCCTCCCAAGGGGTATCGATGACCGCGTCGCTGCCGTCAATCGACGAACTGGCCGCCCTGTACGCTCGCACGCGCGCGCCCGATGTGCGGGCGCACCTGGTGGACGCCTGCGTTCCGCTGGTGGAGGCCCTGACCGCGCGGTTCCGGCGGATACCGAGCGAGGCCGAGGACTTGCGCCAGGTGGGCTACCTGGGACTGCTGCAGGCCCTGGAGACCTACGATCCCACCCGCGGGGTGCACTTCGCCACGTACGCCCGCCCGATCATCCGCGGACACCTCAGTCACTACCTGCGCGACATGACCGGCACCATCCGAAAGCCGCGCTGGCTGCGGGCCATCGAGCGGGATCTGGCCGCGCACGTGGAGCGCTTCGTGGCCACCCATCGCCGCTACCCGAGTCTGGAGGAGCTGGCCGCGGCCCTCAACGTCACGGAGGCGGGTCTGCTGGAGATCCTGCGCGCCCGCGCCGCCGTCCGGACCACCTCGCTGGACGCGGAGGAGGAAGACGAGGACGAGCCCGACATCGACCGCCGGCTGATCCGCCACCGGGCGTACGCGTCGTTCCAGCTGCCCATCGAGGACCGTATCGCGCTGTACGACGCCATCGACCGGCTGAGCGCGTTGCAGCGCCGCGTGATCTACTACCTGTTCTTCCACGACCTCACCCAGACGGTGGCGGCGGCGCGCCTGGGCATCTCGCAGAAGCACGTGTCGCGGGCGCTGGCAGCGGCCCTGAGGCGGCTGCGCCAGCACCTCGCGCCACCCTGAGTCGAGCCACATCGTGGCAGGCGGGTCCGGGCTCCCTCCACGCGCGGGTGTCCGTGCCCCATCCATCGGTTTGGGACGACGACCGCTCCAACGTGCGGGCGTGACGGCGGGCCCACGCCGGGCGCGTGGGCCGCGGGGCGGCCGGGGACAGGGCAGGGAGGGGCACGCTCCCGGCGAAGCCTTTGGCCGATGCCGGAACCCATTCGCTGCCCTTTCTGCGGCCATCCCGCCGAGCCCCTCGGGTCGTGCAGGCTGCTGTGCCGGCGGTGCCGGCGGATCATGGGCACCTGCGGCGACTGATCGCATGGACGTGCCTCCGCCCCAGGTGCTCTACGGCCCTTCGTGGGTCACCATGGGCCGCGGGGCGCTCGAGCGCCTGGCCGATGTCCTCCGCGGGCTGGGGATCGCGCCGGGACGCGTGCTGGTGGTCACCGACGCGACGCTCGCCCGGCTGGGTCTGCCCACGCGCGTGATGGACCTGCTCACCGCGGCAGGCTTCGAGGGCAGCGTCTTCAGCGACATCACCGGCGAGCCCACCGACGAGGTCGCGGAGGCCGCAGCCGCCCGTGCGCGGCAGGTCCACCCGGTGGCGGTGATCGGCGTCGGCGGGGGCAGCGCGCTGGACGTGGCCAAGCTGGCCGCGGTCGCGCCGACGAACCCCGGCGCGATGGTGGAGTACTTCACCGGCCGCGCGTTCGGCGCGCCCCCGGTGCCCCTCGTGCTCGTCCCGACCACCGCCGGCACGGGCGCCGAGGCCAGCCGCAACGCCGTCGTCACCCGCGGCGGGGTGAAGGTGTTCACCGGCGGCCCGCAGCTGGTCGCGCGCGCGGCGATCCTCGACCCCGACCTGACGGTGAGCCTCCCGCCCGCGGTCACGGCGTGGACCGGGATGGACGCCATGAGCCACTGCTTGGAGGCGATGCTCTCCACCAACGCCACCCCGCTGACCGATGCCGTGGCTGCCCAGGGCCTGCAGCTCGTCCGCACCTTCCTGCCCCGCGCGTACGCCGACGGTGCCGACATGGCGGCGCGGGCGCGGATGCTGGTGGCCGCGTTCCTCGGCGGGTTGAGCCTGAACGCCGGCATGGTGCTGGGGCACTCGATCGCCTACACGCTGGCCAACCGTCTGCACCTGGCCCACGGGTTGTCGTGCGCGCTGGCGCTGCCGGCGTGCATCGCCTACAACGCAGCGGCGGCGGGGCTGCACGGGGTCGCCCGTGCCCTGGGCGTCCCCGACGACCCTGCCGCGGTGCTCCGCGACGTGCTCCGGCTCGAGGCCGACGTGGGGATTCCGACGGCATGGCGCGACGTGGGCGTGCGGACCGCCGACCTCCCTGCCATGGTCGACGAGTGCCTGACGCGGTACCCGCGGCCGAACAACCCGCGGCCGCTGGAACGTGAAGCGCTGCTGCGTCTGTACGAGCGCGCCTGGGCGGGCGCGCTGCTGGACTGACGCCTGCTGCCTACGGGCGTCCGGCCAGGTAGGCGCCCTGGGCAACCAGGGAGAGCTGCACCTGCCGCATCAGGGCCGGGGTCGCGGCCACGGCGTGGGGTGTGCACGCGTGCTGCGCGCACAGGGCCGCGGCCACGCCGGCCGCCTGTCCCAGGGCCATGACCGTCGGCACCACGCGCGCCGAGCCGTGCGCCTCGCTGGTGGCGGAGAACGCCCGCGAGGCAACCAGCAGGTTCTCGACGCCCAGGGGGACGATGGCCCGGAAGGGGATCGTGTAGACGCGGGCCACCGGCAGAAACGGGTTGCGCCAGTTGGCGTGGTAGGGATGCAGGTCGATCGGATAGGACGCCACGGCGATGCGGTCGTCGAAGACGCGTTCGGTGCGGATATCGTCCGCGGTGAGCGTGTACAGGCCGGCCACGTGCCGCGTCTCGCGCACGTAGAGCGCCGGCGCGTGGTCCACCAGGCGCGCGGCTTCGAATCCGGGTACGCTCGCCCGCAGGTATGCCACCAGGCGCGGCAGTTCGTCGCGCGCGATCTGTAGCCCCGCGGCCACCGACGCGGGGTCGAGGCCGTCGACCTCGGTGACGTTCAGGGCGTTGATCAGGACCGTGCCGTCGCTGTGCCGGGCCAGGTTCAGCGGGTACAGCACCACCCGCGGGTGGCCGGGCCGGTAGTCCGCCGCGACGTCGGGGTAGCCCCAGGCGGTCCGCTCGGCCACGCCCCAGGTCACGCTGTCGCCGTCATCGGTACGGGCGGCGATGTCCGTCCGCAGGCGCTCCCAGTCGACGCCCGCCACGCGGAAGATCAGCGTGGCGGCCTGCATCCAGCGTTCGCCGCCCTGGTAGCCGGCGCGCCCGACCTCGAACGGCACGCCCGCCGCGGCCGCGACGTCGCCGTCGTCGGTCGCGTCCACGACGTGGCGCGGGAGGATACGTGTGGCGCGGCGCCACGGGCGTGCCACGAGGTCCACGGCGGTGATCCGGCCCTGCACCACGTGGACGCCCGCCACGGACGTTGCGAGGCTGGCGCGCGCCCCGGGATGGCGCGCCAGCAAGCGCCCGAGCACGCGCGGGGCCGCCTCGGGGTCGAAGGAGATCCCGAGCGCATCCAGCACCTCCAGGAAGATGCCGCGGACGAGGGGCTCGCCATTGGGTCCCAGGCTCAGATCGAAGGTGGTGAGCCACGCGTACGTGAGGATGCCGCCCAGACGGTCGGCCGGCTCCACCAGCAGCACCGACGCGCCCGCACGGGCAGCCGCCACCGCGGCAGCCACCCCGCCCGGCGTGCCGCCGACGACCAGCACGTCCACGCGCTCGACGGGCAGCATCGCGGGCGTGGTGGGCGCTGTTGCGCCCGCGACGACGAGGACCACGACGAAGCTGACGGTGACGACGAGGACAAGCCCGCGCATCGGCCTCCACGGGTGTTCGCCGGTGCCGGTCGGTGCCCTCCTCACGGGCCGGCGGGGCGCCGGGGACGCTGCTTCACGCTTTCAGTCGAGTAGTCAGGGTAGTCGGGGCTCCTCACGGGCCGGCGGGGCGCCGGGGCGCTGCAGTGGCAGGGGCGTACTGGTGTGACGTGGAACGAACACCCGGGCCCCGGCAGTCAGGGTTCCCGGAGCGCGTGCATGTTGGGAGCGATCCACGCCAGTCCTCTCCTGCTCTATGGCGCCCTGGCGGGCAATCTGGTGCTCGTCGTGGCCGCGGCGCTCGCCATTCCGGGCAATCGCCCGCTGGGCGGGTGGTTCTGGGGCACGGTGCACCTGGTGGCGGTGCTGGTCGTCGTGCAGGCCGTCGCGGGGCTCGGGGCGTATCTGGACGGCGGTCAGCCGGGCAGGGGCCTCCACCTGCTCTACGGGCCGCTCGCAGGCGCCGGCGCGGTGGTGCAGGTGGCCCTGCGCCCTGGCGGGGGCTTGCGTCGGCGCTATGCAGGCGCGCTGGCCGGTCGGGAAGCCCGGGTCCTGGCGCTGGTCTGCCTCACCGAGCTCGGCCTGCTGGCCAGGGCGTGGATGACGGGGCTCGGGCGCTGAACGCCGCCGCCTGCGACACCCGCGCAACCTGTTGTGACACGCCAGGGAGGTGGCGGCAGCGTGAAGGCCGGCCCGAGTACGCGAGCACCGGCTGCCGCATGACTGAGTCGATCCGCCCGCCGCGCGCCGTGCCGGCGCGGCGCCCCTGGCCAGGCCGCGCGAAACTCGCCGCCCGACTACGCGAGCTCCTCCGTCGCGAGTTCGGTGCCGACGACGCGTGGATCGTGCACGCCGGCAACCGCTGCCGGTTGGAGGTGCGGGTGGGCTGGCGCATCGTCGTGCTCCTCGACGAATCTGCAGCGACCTTCTGGACGCGGTTCTACGTGGAGGCGCCCCGTCGGGTACGCCTGGGCCGCCGCGTGCTGCAGCACACGCAGCGGGGGCAGCGGGAGTTGCGCGAGCTACTGTCCGGCCTGTGGGCCGCGCGCGTGGGTGCGCCGGTGCCGCGGCCACCGATTCCCCGTCCCCTGGTGCAGGAGTCCTGAGGCGATGGATGGCGTTGCCGTCGCGATCGCCGTCGTCTTCGCCCTCGTCGGGATGGGCGTCCTCGCGGGGCGACGGATGGTGGCGCGTGCCGTCCTGTGGGTGTGCGTGGCGGCCGGCGCGATCGGCGGGGTGATCGCGCGGGAGGGCGCGCATCTCGCGTGGGAGTGGGTGAGCCCGGTGGGCGCGCTCTACCGCAGCGTAGCAGCCACACCCGCGCAGACGATGCTGGCCGCGGCCATCGGCGAGCTCGTGAAAGCCACCGTCCCCCTCGCCCTGGTCGGCGTCGTGCCGTCCGACGGTGTGGCGGCGATGGCCTACGGCGCCGGGGCGGGCGCGGGGTTCGCGGTGGTGATCACGCACCTGGAGCAGGGGCTCGCCGGGGCCCTGCGGCTCGTCGGGTCGCCGATCACCACGCCGCTGACGACGGTGCTGGCCGTGACGGGCTACCTGTTTCCGGTGCTCCTGCACACCGGTACGACCGCGTACGTGGCGCGCGCCGGCGTGCGGGGCGGGCTGGGCGCGGCGTTCCTGCTGGCCTGGGCATTACAGGTGGCCTCGGGCCTGGCGGCCCGCCTGCCGCTGGTCGGCGGGATTCCGGTCGGGCGCGCGCTGGGCGCGGCGCTGGCCGTCGCCCTCGTCACCGTCCTGTGGCGGGTGCGCCTGCGCGCGGAACGCCCTGCGGTCGCCGTCGACTGACGCCCGCGGATGGCCGTGCAGCCGTCGCCAGGACCGCCCGCCGATCCGCTGGTGGAAGGCTGGACGGCGCTGCGCGCGTTCTTCGCCGAGGGCGTCGATGCGCTGGCGCGGGCACTTGCGGCCTTCCGGGCCGCCGAGGCTGCCGTGCGTGCCGCCCACGACCCCGCCCGGCTGGAGGCCTGGCTGCTGGGGCTGGCCACGGCGCTGCGCTACACGCGCCAGCCGGAGGCGATGGAGACCGGGCTGATCCGCGCCCGCGAGCTGGTGAACGTCACCGCGCGAGCGCAGTCCGAGGAGGCGGCCGTGCCCCACCGCACGCTCGTGGAGGCCCTGTGCGCCGAGCTGGCCGACGTGGTCCCGCAGGACGCCGCACGGTACCTGGACCAGGGCCTGGCCTACTCCGAGCGCACGCTGCGGCTCGCCCGTGCCGCGGGGCGCGACGTATGGCTCGCCCTCGCCCAGGCCAGTCGCGCCGAGCTGCTCCGCCGCAGGGCGGCCGACCGTCGCGAGCGGCTGCGGGCCGTGGCGCTGCACAAAGACGCCAGGGCCCGTTGGCCGGCGGAGGATCGCGCCGGACGCGCCCAGGCCGCGATCGGGTACGCGGAGGCGCTGGTGGGAGCCGGAGACGCTGCCAGGGCCGAGCTCGTCGCCCGCGAGGCGGTCACCGTGCTGGCGGGGCAGGGGGATCGCTACCACGAGGCCGCGGCGCGCCTGGCCCTGGCGCGGGCGCTGTACGCACTCGACCGGTCGGAGGCGTTCGACGAGCAGGCGGCGGCCGTGGAGCTGTACCGCCGGCTGGGGTGCCGGTGGGAGCAGCGGCGCGCCCAGGTGCTGCGGTGACGGCGGCGATGGGCGCGCGGGTGCGCGGGCGGGCCGGCGCGTGCCTGGGGCGGGTGCTGCCACTTGGACTGCCCGTCGCGGTGGTGGCAGCAGTGGCGGTGGGCCTGGGCGTTGCAGGCGCGCTGACGTGGGAGGCGAGGCCGGCCTGGGCCGCGCCCACGCTCGACGATCAGGTCTACGCCATCGCGCGCGAACTGCGCTGTCCCGTGTGCGAGGCGCAGACGGTGGCCGAGTCCGACGCCGAGCTCGCGCGGCAGATGCGCGCGGAGATCCGCGCGCGGCTGGCCCGGGGGCAGTCACGCGAGGAGATCATCGCGTACTTTGTCGCGCAGTTCGGCGACGGGGTGCTGGCTGCGCCGCCGGCGCGGGGGCTGGGGTTGTTCCTGTGGGTCTTCCCGGGGCTGGCCCTCGCCGCGGGCGCAGCGGTCGTGTGGGCGTTCCTCCGGGCGCACCTGCCGCCGGCTCGCGGCGCGCCGCCGGGCAGCGCCGGCATCCGGCGCGCCGTAGCACACCACGCCGGCGACGCGCCCCCTGGTCGGTCGGCGTCCGAGGGCCCTGCGGGGCGGCAGGCGCGGGAGTGAGCGCGCGGTGCGGCTGGCGGTCCTCTCCGACGTCCATGCCAACCTGGAGGCGCTGCGCGCGGTGCTCGACCACGCGGGCACGCAGGCCCCCGACGTCCTCGTCTGCCTGGGTGACTTCGTCGGCTACGGTCCCGATCCCAACGCCTGCGTGGACCTGCTGGCCGGCCGCGTGCGTGCAGCCGTGGTGGGCAACCATGACCTGGCGGCGCTCGGGGCACGCCCGATCACCGACTTCAACCTGTTCGCGCAGGAGGCCATCGTCTGGACGCAGCGCGTGCTGACCGCGAGCACCCGCGCCTACCTGGCGGCGCTTCCCGAACGCGCGGAACTGGCGGACCTGGCGGACGTGCTGTTCGTGCACGGGAGCCCGCGCGCGCCAGCCGACGAGTACATCCTCGACGTGCGCACGGCGCGCGCCAGCTTCGCCGCCGCGGGGTTTCGCCTGGCCATGGTGGGCCACACCCACCAGCCCGCCGTCTTCACGTGGGCGCGGCACCGGGTGGGTGCGATGGGCTTCCTGCCGGAGGTGCCGCTGCGGCTGGATGCGGAGCGCCGGTACATCATCAACGTCGGCAGCGTCGGGCAGCCGCGGGACGGCGATCCGCGCGCGGCGTACGTGCTGCTGGACACCGACCGCTGGGAGGTCACGCTCTTCCGCGTGGTCTACCCCATCGGCGAGGTGCAGCGCAAGATGGAGGCTGCTGGCCTGCCCACGCCGCTCATCGAACGGCTGGCCCTGGGGCTGTAGACATCACGCGCACCCCTCCCGACGCGGCAGGAGGTCCGGCAGGATGCGCGAAGCGATGTTCAGCATCGGCATACATCGGAAGGAGGCACACGTGCCATTCGTGGATTGCCCGGGAGGGCAGGGAGCCATGCCATGACCGGCCGTCGTCCGATGATCCCTGAGGACCTGCTGGCGTTGCGATGGGTGCGGGACGTGGCGATCGCGCCCGACGGCCGCACCGTGGTCTACACGCTGGAGCACGTGGCCCCACCGTCCGAGGCCGCGAGCGGGTACCGACCAGACGTTCGGACAACGGGCGCAGCACCGGCGACGACGGCGTCGGGGCCCGAGGCATCGGGGTCCGAGGCCCTCAGCGGGCGGCCGGAGTACCGGTCGCACCTGTGGATCGTCGACGCCGCCGGAGGCGAGGCCAGGCAGTTCACGGTCGGCGACCACCGCGATCGCCATCCGGTCTGGGCACCCGACGGTAGGGCGGTGCTGTTCCTGTCGGACCGCGGCCGCGGGGCGGGGACCGCGTCCAAGCCGCCAGTGCACCTGTGGCTCATTCCCGCGACCGGCGGGGAGGCACGACGGGTCACCCAGGCCGAGCACAGCCCCGCCGAGCCCGCGTGGGCGCCCGACGGCGGGCAGATCGCGTTCTCGGGCAAGCCGCCGGTGACCGCCCCGCCCGCCAGTGACGTGAAGGTCATCACGCGCCTGCGGCACAAGACCGACGGCGAGGGGTTCTGGGACGGCCGCTACCGGCAGATCTTCGTGGTGCCGGCCACGGGTGGGCCGGCCCGACAGCTCACCGACGGACCCTACGATCACCACGAGCCCGCGTGGAGCCCGGACGGGCGGCATCTCGCGTTCGTCGCCAACCGCTCAGACGACGCCGATACGACCAACGTCACCGACCTCTGGGTGGTGGACGCGGCAGGTGGTGAGCCGCGGCGGCTCACCCGCAGCGTGGGGCCGGTCTTCGCCCCGGCGTGGTCGCCTGACGGCACGCTCATCGCCTACCTCGGGCACGAGAATGTCTGCATGGGCGCCTCGAACGTCATGCTGTGGGTCGTGCCGGCTGATGGGTCGGACGCGCCCCGGTGTCTGACCCGGCACTACGACCGGTCGCTGGCGCACCACCTGCTGTCGGACATGCGGGCGCACCCGCACGTGGGCACGCCGGTATGGTCGCCGGACGGGCGGTTCGTGTTCGTGCTGGTCGCCGACGGCGGGACCACGCAGCTGGCCGCGGTGGAGGTCGCCACGGGGACCGTGCGCCTGATGACCACGGGGCGGCACGACATCTACGCGGTCGCCTACGACGCCCGCTGCGCGCAGGTGGCCGTGGCGGTGGCGACGCCCACGGAGCCGGGAGACGTCTGGCTCGCCGACGTGCACGGGCTGGCCAGTGGGCAGCCGGCGGCGGGGCGCCTGCGCCGGCTGACCGCCGTCAACCAGGACCTGCTGGCAGGCGTCATCCTGAGCGTGCCGCAGCGCTTCGCCTATCGCGGCGCCGACGACTGGACGATCGAAGGGTGGGTGATGGCGCCCGCAGGCGCGACGCCCGCTGCGCGGGTGCCGACCATTCTGTGCATCCACGGCGGGCCGCACGCCGCCTACGGCGAGACGTTCTTCCATGAGTTCCAGGTGCTGGCCGGGAAGGGCTATGCCCTGGTGTTCACCAACCCGCGTGGCAGCCAGGGGTACGGGCAGGCCTTCACCGCCGCCACGCACCACGACTGGGGTGGGAAGGACTGCGAGGACATCCTGGCAGGCCTGGACGCGGCGCTCGCCCGCTTTCCGTTCCTCGACCCCGAGCGCCTCGGGGTGCAGGGCGGCTCCTACGGGGGGTTCATGACCAACTGGATCATCGGGCACACGGACCGGTTCAAGGCGGCGGTGACGATGCGGTCCATCGCCAACTGCCTGAGCCAGTGGGGTACCAGCGACCTGGCGTACTTCAAGGGCTACTGGGAGTTTCCCGGCGATCCCTGGGAGCACCCCACGTTCTACTGGGAGCGCTCCCCCCTAGCGTACGTGCAGCGCATCACGACGCCCCTGCTGATCCTGCACAGCGAGCAGGACCTGCGCTGCCCCATCGGCGAGGCCGAGCAGCTCTTCACCGCGCTGAAGAAGCTGGGCCGGGAGGTCGTCTTCGTGCGCTTCCCCAACGAGAGCCACGATCTCTCGCGCAGCGGGCAGCCCGCCCACCGGGTAGAGCGCCTGCACCTAATCCTGGACTGGTTCGACCGGCACCTGGCCGCGGCCGCGCCCGCGGTCGCGCCGGATCGCGCGCTTGCGGGCACGCCGGCCGAGGGAACGGAGGGGCCCTAGGTGGTGAGCGCGCCCCTCGTCTGGGCCAGGTCCCCCGACTGATCGGCGATGCCGCGCATCTACACCCGCACGGGCGACGCCGGCGACACCGGCCTGCTGGGTGGTGGCCGCGTGCCCAAGGACGATCCGCGGGTCGAAGCCTACGGGACGGTGGACGAGGCCAACAGCGCGCTCGGCCTGCTCGCTGCCCACCTCGACGGCGACGTGGCCGACGCGGTGCGGGCGATGCAGCGCACGTTGTTTGTGATCGGCGCGGAACTCGCGACGCCCGCTCCTGGCGCTGGCCCCGGCTCCGCGGCCGGCTCCGTCCCCGACGCGGGACCCTCGCCTGGCGATGCGCTTGGTTCCGGCCCGGGCTCGGCCTCCGGTGATGCGACCGGCGCCGGCCAGGGCTCGGCCTCCGGCGGCACGACCAATGCCGGCCCGGGCCCAGCGTCTGCGCCTGGCTCCCGCCCCGTCGTGGGGCCCGAGCACGTGGCAGCTCTCGAGGCGCTGATCGACGCCTGGGACGCCGCGTTGCCGCCGCTGCGCCAGTTCGTGCTACCCGGCGGCAGCCCGGCAGCGGCCGCCTGCCACCTGGCGCGGGCCGTGGTGCGGCGCGCCGAGCGCCGGGTGGTGACCCTGGCGCGCACGACGCCCGTCAACCCGGAGATCCTGCGCTACCTGAACCGCCTGTCCGACGCCCTGTTCGTGCTCGCGCGCTGGCTGAACCACCGCGAGGGCCGGGGCGACGTGCTCTGGGAAGGCCGACGGGGCTGACGCGCCCGGCGCGGCGCGCGGCGAGCGACCACCAACGCGATTGCCGCGTCCCGCACGGTGCTGGCGGTACCGTACCTTCTACCGCACCAGTCCCCGCGCGGCCACGTCCCAGACCTCCTCGACGCGGCCGCCGCGCACGCCCACGAGTTGGGCATGCAGGTTGGTCACCACGCACGTGTGGTTGGGGATCACGGTGACGATCTCGCCCACCTCGGGCTGCCGGGCGCAGGCGCTGAGGTCCACGTGGCCGTGCTCCTCGCTTAGGCGGACGATCACCGCCTCGGGGTACTCGACGATGTGGCCGTAGCCCTGGAGGGTCAGCAGGTCGGAGGAGAGCGTCTTGGAGCCGGCGTCGAGGATGGCGCGGGTGGGCGTGGGCCGGCTCACGACCGTGGTCAGGATCCGCATGGCGCAGTCGTCCCAGGTGGCAGCCCCCGCGGCGACGGTGGCGCGGTCGTTGAAGACGTAGGTGCCGGCGCGGTGCTCGGTGACGCCGGGCACCTCGTGGGCCTGCCGGTAGACCGGCGTGCCTCCGGTGGAGACCACCGTCGCCGGCAGGCCCGCGCGCTCGAGCATGGCCAGCGTCGCCTCGAAGAACGGCCGCGTGTCGGGCATGATCGGGTAGGTCATGATGCCGGCGAACCGCAGCCCGGGCAGACGGGCGATGGCCTGGGCCAGCGCCACGGCCTCGGCGGGCGTCTGCACGCCGGTGCGGCCCATGCCCGTGTCGCACTCGACGATCACCCCCAGCGGCGCGGCGGCGTCGGCGAAGGCTCCCGACAGCGCCTGCGCCACGGGCAGGTTGTCGCACGCCACGGTGATGCGGGCGCCGGGGCGGTCGGCCAGCGCGCGCAGGCGGGCCAGCTTGGCCTCGCCCAGCACGTTGAAGGTCAGGAAGATGTCGGTGATGCCCGCGTCCAGCATCACCTGCGCTTCGCCCAGCTTCTGGCAGGTGATGCCCCGCGCGCCGGCCGCGAGCTGCCGGTGCGCAATGGCCGGGATCTTGTGGGTCTTGATGTGCGGGCGGTTGGCGATGCCGTGCGCGTCGCAGTAGGCCTGCAGGCGCTGGATGTTGCGCTCCATGCGGTCGAGGTCGATGGTGACGACGGGCGTGTCGGCGAGGTCGACGGTCGGGCGGGTTGCGGTGAGCGCCGTCATACCTCTACCTTACCGGCGTGCGGGGGGCCGTCAAGGCCGCCGCGCCCTGCTGCGCGCTCGCCTGCTGCACCTGCTACCTTACCGGCGCGCGGGGGACCGTCAAGGTCGCCGCGCCCTGCTGCGCGCTCGCCTGCTGCACCTGCTACCTTACCGGCGCGCGGGGGACCGTCAAGGTCGCCGCGCCCGTGCGCCCGTACGGGGGCGTGCCGACGTGGTCGGGGTCCGGTGTCGGCGTCCGTGGGGCCTGCCAGTGCACCAGCATCGTCAGGAACCGACCCACCTCGTGCGGATCGCGCAGGCGATACCGCGCCGCGGTGGGCACGGCGTCCGTCCCGACGCGGACGGTGATGCCGCCGGGGCCCAGGGCCGCAAACGCGTCCTCGTCGGTCTGGTCGTCGCCCACGTAGATCACCGCGGCCTGTGCCGGCCAGTCGGCTCCGACCACGGTCTCCAGCAGCGAGCGCACCGCACGGCCCTTGTCCCAGTCGACGGCGGGACGGATCTCCACGACCATCTTCCCCCGGCGCACCTCGAGCTGACCGGGCGGACACGCGCCCACCGCGTCCAGCACCTCGTTGACCACCGGGCCGACGGCCTCCCGCGGCACCAGCCGCAGGTGCACCGCGACGCTCACGCCCTTGTCCTCGACGAGCACCCCGGGCACGGGGGCCAGCCGCTCGCGCAGCCTCCTCGCGCAGCGCGCGAGGAGAGCACCCGTCGCGCCGTCTGCCGGCGGGGCGGTGCCCCATGCCGGGTCGGACAGCTCGAGCCCGTGGTTGCCGGCGTAGTGCACGCCGTCGAGGCCCACGCGTGCGCACAGGTCGGCCAGGGCGCGTCCGCTGATGACCGCCACGCGCGACCGCGGTGGGGCGTGCAGTGCCACCAGCAGCTCGCGCACGCCATCGACCATTGCCGCCTCCTCGGGGCGGTCGACGATGGGCGCCAGCGTCCCATCGAAGTCGAGCACGACCACCAGGTGGGCCCGGGCCTGCACGTGCGCCCTGACAGTATCCAGGTGGGCGAAGAGCCACCCGGTCTGGGTGCGGGCCTCCAGCAGCCGCGCCGCCGTCCGGACGTGCTGCGCCATCCAGTGGTACACGTCGTGGCGGGCCACCTGCGCCCGCAGTTGCTCCATGCGCCGTGCGCGATCCCCCGGCGGCATCGCCAGGGCGTCGGCCAGTGCGTCCGCCATGCCCTCGGGGTCGTAGGGGTTGATCGCCACCGACCACGGCGCCTGCTCGATGGCGCCGGCCAGCTCGCTCAACAGCAGCACGCCCCGCAGGTCGTGCTGGCATGCCACGAACTCCTTGGCGACCAGGTTCATGCCGTCCAGCAGCGAGGTGACCAGGCACACGTCGGCCAGCCGGTAGAGGGCGGCCATGCCCGCGGCGGGCAGCGGGCGCGGCACGTAGACGATGGGTTGCCAGTCGGGGGTGCCGTACTGCCGGTTGATGCGCGCGATCTCGGCCTCCACGTGCTCCTGGAGCTCGCGGTAGGCCCGGATGCGCGTCCGGCTGGGCGCCGCCTTTTGCACGAAGACGACGCGCCCCTGGAACGTCGGATGGCGGCGGAAGAACAGGTCCAGCGCCCGCAAGCGCTCGGGCAGGCCCTTGGTGTAGTCGAGCCGGTCGACGCCGACGATCACCTGGCGGTCGGCCAGCCGGAACCGGCGGCGGAGATGGGCCATCCACCGCTCGCACGCGCGCGAGGTGGCCAGCGCCTGCCACGCCGCCACGTCGATGCTGATGGGGAGGGCGGCGACCAGGGTCTGCCGGCCGCGGTAGGTGACCGTGCCGGCGGCCGCATCGACGGCGGCACCGAGCTCGCGCTCGACACAGTCGAGGAAGTTCTCGACGTGACGCGGCAGGTGGAAGCCCACGAGGTTACTCCCCAGCAGGCCGTCCAGCAGGTCGCCGCGCTGGGGGCAGATGCGCAGCACGTCCCACGCGGGCCACGGGATGTGCCAGAAGTGCATCAGGAACGCATCGGGGCGTCGCTCCCGCAGCACCCGGGGCAGCAGCGCCAGGTGGTAGTCGTGCACCCAGACCACGGCGTCGGCGTCGGCTGCCTGCAGCGTGGCGTCGGCAAAGCGCTCGTTCACCGCGCAATAGGCGCGCCAGAAGCGACGGGAGAACCGGGCCTTGTCGGTGGCCATGTGGCACAGCGGCCACAGCGCCTGGTTCGCGTAGCCGTGATAGAAGCGTTCGACCTCGGTACCCGAGAGGCGCACGCGGTGCAGCACGTACCCGGGCGCCTCGGGGGGCACCGCCACCCGGCCCTGCGTGTCGGTGACGTCGAAGTCGCCGTCGCCGCTGCCCCACGCGACCCACGCGCCGCCGACCTGCCGCAGCACGGGGTCCAGGGCAGCCACCAACCCCCCGGCCGGGCGTTCGACGTCCAGCCCCCGTGCGGTGCGTCGGTGAACGTAGGGCTCGCGGTTGCTGACGACCACGAGCGGTCGGCCGCGCAGCGCCTGGCGGATCTCCTCGCGGGGGCGTGCGCCCGCCGTCTCCGAAGTCCCCGTTGCAGGTCCGATGTCCGCCATGGGATCACGGCTCCGCTGAGCACACCCGCGCCGGCGGGAAACGATGCGCGACGGCCCGGAGAAGGTCTCCGGGCCGTCGCGTGATGCCAGGGAGCCCTCTCTCGGTCGCCTGCGAGGTTAGCTGACGGGCTGGGGTCGAGAGCGCCCCCGGTCGCGGCTGCGACCTTCGCCCCACGAACGCGCCCGGGGCCATAGAACCCCGGGGTGGTTCCCCCGCTCCCTGCCTGGGCAGGGATTCGGCGTCGGGCGGCTATGGAGTTGGTGGTGCGTTTTCAAGTATAGGGCACGACGCCACACGTTGCCAGCGGGCACCTCTGTGTCTGTTAAAACTTGCGGAGGCAACCCTCGCCCAGGCCCCGGCAAAGCGGGGACGGGCGACTCGAGACTCCCAGCCGGCAGGGCCAGCACGTGCGGGAGGTTTGGGAGCGGACCGGCTGAGGGAGCCGCCAGCGTGGGTCACCGGAGCGGAGGACGACAGGCTGCGGGCGGACCTCGTGACATATCTGTATACGAATGATATAATTCGTATACGATGCGTCTCGTCATGGACACGGACGCGCTGCTAAAGCTCACGCTGGCCGGGGCCAAAGAGGCCGTGGTCGGAGCCTTCCAGGTCCTGATACCAGAGGCGGTCTACCGCGAGGCCGTGGTGGAGGGCAAGGCGCATGGTTACGACGATGCCCTCGTGCTGGAGAGGAACGTGCAGGCTCGACGGGTCCAGGTGGCACACGCGGGAGACGAGCCCGCGGATGCCGAGGACGTGCTCCCGGCGGGTGGGGAGCGTGAGGTTTACCGCCTGTTCCGCAGGGTGAGCGCGTCGGGCGGCGCTCGGGTCTTCATCGTCTCCGACGACCGGCGGCTGCTGCACCGGCTTCGGCTGCTCGGCACGCGCCCTATCACGCCGGGCGCCGTGCTCGTGCTCCTTGCCCGCGAGGGCCTCGCCACCGCCCGGGAGGCTCTCGGATGGCTGGACGCGTTGCGGCGAACCATCAGCACGGCGGAATACGAGGTGTGCAGAGCCGCGCTTGCGGCAGTGCACAAGAGGGAGGGATGACGGGTGGAAGTGGTTCCCGTGCGCCTGCCTAAGGCGCTGGTCAGGGCCATCGACCGGGCAGCGCGGCGCGATAACCTGGACCGCTCGGCGATCCTGCGGCGGATCGTCGCCGCCGGGCTCGACCGCTACGTGGCGGAGCTTTACGCCGCCGGCAGGATCTCGCTCCGCGAGGCCGCGGACTGGCTCGGCGTCCCGGTGCGCGTCGCCATGGACCGGCTGGCCGACGCGGGCGCGTTGGGCAACGTCACCTGGGAGGACGCCCGTGCGGCGCTGGAGGCGCTTGAGCTGCCCCCGCGTACACCGCGCGCCGCCAAGCCGCGGGTCTAGCGCTGCGAGCCCGGGGGAGTTCCGAGCAGGCGCAGGTACCACGTGGCCCACCCGCTGGTGTTGGACCCATCCTCCTCGGCCTGAGCGCGGATCGGCCTGCGCAGGGAGATGCTCCTGCCCGCGCGCTTCGCTCGCGTCTCAGCCTGCCGGTCCTGGTCCTACCGTCCCCAGCCGCAGCCGCTGTCGGTAGCACAGCCATCGCCGACGAGCCCGCGCCCCACAGGTGGGCCGCGGCTGTCGTGCGTCCCGGTGCTGGACATGGAGCTGGACGTGCGCTGGACGTGTAATGGTCGATTTACTAGACTGTAGATAGAGTTCTACACCCATGAAGGCCATCGACCTCACCGCTCCCCGGCAGGCGTTGCGGGTGCGTATCGACCCGTCGCCTGCCTACGATTTCCTCGCCTGCCTGTACCTGGTGGGGGCGTACGATCCCCGGTTTGGGTACGAGGTGCCGGCGGCGTGGGTGGAACGGGCGCGCCAGCGCCTGGGGCGCGACCTGCGGGCCGAGCTCGCGCTGCTCCTCCCGCCCCGGGGCCGCACGCTGGGGATGGTGGGCGTCCTCGACGGGACGACCGGGGCCCCGGTCGAGGCGTTCATCGACCGTGTGGCGGCGACCCCGCCCGCTGCGCTGCTGGAGCTGATGCTGGCCCAGACGCTGGCCACGCCCCACGACCTGCCGCGGCTGCGTGCAGCCATCGGTGGCGATCGCCGGGCCGTCGAGGCGCTGCTGGATGCCGTCCATCCGGACGTCGACCGCCGGCGGGTGCGCCGGCTGCTGGCGCTGCCGCCCGACGAGGTACAGGCGCGGCTGGTCCGCCTGCTGCGGGAGGGCCACGCGCGCGTCTACGCGCCCGAGGCCCCCGCGGTCGTCCCGTTGCTGGCGCGCAACGCCGCCAGGCTGGCACGGCAGGCGACAGCGCTGGCACCCGCGGCGCTAGTGGAGCGGGCCACCGGCGGGTTCGTCATCGGCCCCGATGCCGCTCTGGACGGCGTGGTGCTGGCCCCCACGTACTACTTCCGCCCCTACAACCTGATCACGGCCTACCGCCAGGTGCGGGTCTTCATCTACCCCATCGAGCTCCCCGCCGCGGCCGAGGGGCCGCCGCCGGACCTGGTGCGGGTCTACAAGGCGCTGGGGGACGAGACGCGGCTGCGCATCCTGCGCCTGCTGGCGCAGCGCGAGATGTACCTGCAGGAACTGGCCCGGGCCCTGCGCGTCTCGCACGTGACCGCGCTGCACCACCTGGCGCTGCTGCGGGCAGCGCACCTGGTGCGGGTCGTCGACCGCGGCGCGCTCAAGTACTACCGGCTGCGGCCCGACCGCCTGCGCGAGGCCGCAGACCAGGCGCTGGCGTTCCTCACCGCGGCAGGGGCCACGTCGGGGGAGGAGACCCATGGCATGCGCTGACGACACCCTCTGGCCCGAGGTGCTCACGGTGGATCAGGCGGCGGCCTACCTCCAGGTGCATCGCCACACGGTCTACCGCTACATCGGCGAGGGCCAGTTGCCGGCCGCCCAGCTGGGGAAGGTCTATCGGCTGTTCCGCCGTGACGTGGACGCGTTTCTCGACGGGCGACGCACCGATGCGGCCCGGCGCGCCGGCGGAGCACGGGACGCCGACAGGGCACGAGCCGTCGATCCACCCGACGCCGGCAGGGAAAGGGCGTGACCGTTCGGACCCTGGCCCCGGCGCAGACGTTCCGGGCGCTGCGCCACCCGCACTACCGACGGTTCTGGTGGGGCGGGCTCGTGTCGTTGATCGGGTCGTGGATCCAGATCACGGCCCAGGGATGGCTGGTCTACGACCTGACGGGATCGCCGTTCATGCTGGGCACGGTGACCATGGTCAACACCGTGCCCACCATGCTGCTGGGGGTGGTGGGCGGTGCCGTGGCCGACCGCTCCGAGAAACGCCACCTGCTGCTGGCCACCCAGGGCACATTCATGCTGGTCTCGGCGATCCTGGCGGCGCTCACCCTCACCGGCCGCATCGCCGTCTGGCACATCCTGGCGCTGAGCGCTGCCAGCGGTGTGGCGGCGGCCCTGGACATGCCGGCGCGCCAGTCGTTGCTGGCCTACCTGGTGGACCGCGACGACCTGATGAACGCCATCGCGCTGAACTCGGCGGTCTTCAACGGCTCACGGATCGTCGGCCCGGTCATCGCCGGCGTCATCATCGACCGGTTCGGCGACCGCACCGGGCCCGGACTGAGCTTCGCCCTCAACACCGTCTCCTACCTCGCCGTCCTGGCGGCGCTGGCCACGATCCCGGTGAACTCGCGTCCGCCGGCCGACGAGCGCCAGCACCTGGTCCGCGCGGTGCGGGAGGGGCTGACCTTCGCGCTGGGGCAGCCGGTGCTGCGCACCCTGCTGGGCCTGATGGCCGTCACGGGTGTGTTCGGGCTGTCGTACACCGTGCTGCTGCCGGTCTTCGCCCGCGACGTGCTGCACGTCGCGGCGCGCGGCTACGGGCTGCTGCTGACCGCCAGCGGGCTGGGGGCCACCGCCGGCGTGCTAGCCCTGGCCACGGCCCGCCCGCAGCGCCTGGAGCCCGTGATCCTGGCGCTCCACGGTGCGTTCACGGTGCTGCTGGCCGCCTTCGCCGCCAGCCCGGCGTTTCCCGTCTCGCTGGCCCTCATCGTCGGGGTGGGCGCCACCATGACCGCGTACCTCTCGGCGACCAACACCACGATCCAGGCCCTCGTGCCCGACGCGCTGCGCGGCCGCGTGATGAGCCTCTACATCCTGGCGTTCTTCGGCACGGCGCCGCTGGGCGGCCTGGTCATGGGTGCGCTGGCGCAGGCCGCGGGCGCCCGCGTCGCCGTCGCCGCGGGCGCGGCCGTCTGCGGGGCGGCCTGGCTCGCGGTGCGGAGCCGGCAGCGCGCGCGCGTGCGCCCGCCCGACCCGCGCGCGGGCGTGACGGACGCGCCGGGCCCGTCGCCGACACCGCGCGCCGGCGGGGGCGCGTAGCCGTCCGGCCGTCGCGCCGCAGCGCCACGCGGCCCCCGCGCACCTGCACGCCCTCACGGGCCAGCCGTGCCCCCTGGTGGGCCGCGCCCTCCCGGGGGGCGATGGTGCCGTCGGCGCGGACGACGCGCCACCAGGGGACCGCCGCCTCGGGCGGTAGCGCGGCCAGCGCCCAGCCCACGGTGCGGGCGCCGTGCCCCAGCCCGGCGCGCCGGGCGACCTCGCCGTAGGAGGCGACGCGGCCGCGCGGGATGGCCCGCACGGCCGCGTAGATGCGCGCGAAGACCCCGGCCACGGCCTAGACGCGGCGGAACAGGATCGCCTGCTTGACCTCCTGGATCGCGCGGGTCACCTCGATGCCGCGGGGACAGGCGTCGGTGCAGTTGAACGTGGTCCGGCACTTGAAGACGCCCGCGCGCTCGGCGAGGATCGCCAGCCGGTCGTCGGCGGCCTGGTCGCGGCTGTCGAAGATGAACCGGTGGGCGTTGACGATGGCCGCCGGGCCCAGGTAGGCGCCGTCGGCCCAGAAGATCGGACACGAGGTGGTGCACGCCGCGCACAGGATGCACTTGGTGGTGTCCTCGAAGCGGGCGCGCTCCGCCGGGCTCTGGAGGCGCTCGCGGTCCGGCGGCGGATCGTGGGCCACCAGCCAGGGCATCACGGCCCGGTATTTGGCGAAGAACGGCTCCATGTCCACCACCAGGTCCTTGATCACCGGCAGGCCGCGCAGCGGCTCCACCGTGATGCGCGGCCCCGCATCCCTGATGAGGAGCTTGCACGCCAGCTGGTTGCGGCCGTTGATCATCATGGCGTCGGAGCCGCAGATGCCGTGGGCGCACGACCGGCGCAGGGTCAGGGTGCCGTCCAGGTACCACTTGATGTAGTGCAGGCCGTCCAGGACCCGGTCGGTGGGCTCGGCCGGCACGTCGTACTCCTCCCAGTGCGGCGCGCGATCGCGCTCGGGGTCGAACCGCTTGATGCGAAAGCGTACGGTCATGGTCAGTACGTCCGCTCCTTCGGCTGGAATCGGGTGATCACGACCGGCTTGTACCGGAACTCGTGCCGGCCGTCGGGCCCGCGGTAGAGCAGCGTGTGCTTGAGCCAGGCGGCGTCGTCGCGGCGGGGGAAGTCCTCCCGGAAGTGGCCCCCGCGGCTCTCGGTGCGGTGCAGGGCGCTGGCGGCGGTCGCCTCGGCCAGGTCCAGGAGGAAGCCCAGCTCCAGCGCCTCCAGCAGGTCGGTGTTGAACCGCCGGCCGTGGTCGTTGATGCGCGCGCGGCCGTAGCGCTCCCGCAGCTCGTGGATCTTCGCCAGCGCGTGCTGGAGCCCGGCGGCGGTGCGGAAGACGCCGACGTTGTCCATCATCTCCTGCTGCAGCTCGTCCCGCAGGCGGGCCACGGGCTCGCCCTGGTCGCGGGCCAGCAGCGCGTCGATCTCACGGCGGGCGCGCCCGGCGGGGTCGCCGTGGACGGGCGGCAGCTCGGCGTCGCGGAGGTAGCGGGCCATGTGGCGGCCCGCCCGCCGGCCGAACACCAGGATGTCCACCAGCGAGTTGGTGCCCAGGCGGTTCGCGCCGTGCACCGAGACGCAGGCGCACTCACCGGCGGCGTACAGGCCCCAGAGGGGATCGCCGCGCTCGTTGACGATCACCTGGCCGTCGGTGTTGGTGGGGATGCCGCCCATGGCGTAGTGGGCGGTGGGCTGGATCGGCACCGGCTCCCGCGTGGGGTCCAGCCCCATGTACACCCGGACGAACTCGGTGATGTCGGGGAGCTTCTGATCGATGACCTCCTTGCCCAGGTGGCGAAAGTCCAGGTGGAGGTAGTCCTTGCCGCCGATGCCCCGCCCTTCCCGGATCTCGAGGTACATGCAGCGTGAGATCAGGTCGCGGGGGGCCAGGTCTTTCAGCGTGGGCGCGTAGCGCTCCATGAAGCGCTCGCCGCGGTCGTTGAGCAGCACCGCGCCCTCACCCCGCGCCGCCTCCGACAGCAGGATGCCGAGCTTGTAGATGCCGGTGGGGTGGAACTGGAAGAACTCCATGTCCTCCAGAGGGACCCCGCACCGCCACGCGATGGCCACGCCGTCGCCGGTGAGAGCGTGCGCATTGCTGGTGACCTTGTAGATCCGACCGAAGCCGCCCGTGGCCAGCAGCACCGCCTTGGCCCGGAAGAGGTGGAGCTCACCGCGGGCGATCTCGTAGGCCACCAGGCCGCCGCAGCGCCCGTCGGCCACCACCAGGTCCAGCATCTGGAACTCGTCGAAGAACTGCACGCCCAGCCGCAGGCTCTGCTGGTAGAGCGTCTGCAGGATCATGTGCCCGGTCCGGTCGGCGGCGTGGCAGGCCCGGCGCACCGGCGCCTCGCCGAAGTTGCGGGTGTGGCCGCCGAACCGGCGCTGCGCGATGCGGCCATCCGGGGTCCGGTCGAAGGGCAACCCCCAGTGCTCCAGCTCGTAGACGGTCTCCACGGCCTCCTCGCACATCAGCGCGGCCGCGTCCTGGTCGACCAGGTAGTCGCCTCCCTTGATGGTGTCGAAGGTGTGCCACTCCGGGTGGTCTTCCTCCATGTTGCCCAGGGCCGCGCCGATGCCGCCCTGGGCCGCCCCGGTGTGCGAGCGGGGCGGGTACAGCTTGCTGATCACGGCCACCCGCGCGCCGCCCAACTCGACGGCCGCGCGCAGGCCCGCGCCCCCCGCTCCCACGATGACCGCATCGAAGGTGTGCTCAATCATCGGTCACCACCGGCGACGGTGCGTAGTCGACGTAGCGCAGCACCGTGTGATCTGTGATGGAGTCGAACCAGCGCTGGCGCAGCGCGGCGCCCTCGGGCGAGAGCAGCCACGTGCGGAAGTTGTTGGCGGCGTCCTCGCCGACCCAGAACGCCTCGTTGAGGTACCGTGGACGCCGCACCGGGCGCGGCTGCTCGTAGCGCCCTTCGAAGCCGTCCAGGAACACCCACGTCTTGCGGCCGATACACCCGAAGCGGCGCGTGATCTCGTCGAGCTGGCTGTCGAGCCACTCGACGAAGGCCCGCTCGTCAACGCCCGGCTTCACGTTGTACGCATGAATCACCCGCAGCATGGCCTCCTCCCGTTCGTCCCGCACCGACGCCGCGGCAGCGGAACCCGCGGCGCCCGGCTCTCGGGAGCCTTGCGTCCGGCTTCGCACTCTCGCACGCGGGCTCCTGTTAGGGATTCCACCCCGGGGCCGCCAACGCCTGCGAGGCGGTGGACACCGCCGGGGAGGCCAGGCGCCGGGGCAGTCGCCGCACCGGATGCGCGGCGCGCCCGCCAGCCGTGCGGCGCGTCGCTCCTGCGCGCGCCCATGGTGCACCCGGATGGTGCAGAGGACCGGAGGCCTAGAGGAAGAAGAGCCGGACGACGGTCAGCGTGACCCCAAGCAGGGCGGCGCCGTAGCACGCCAGCGGGATGGGCACCCACGACGCCTTCAACCGGAGGCCCTCGGCCAGCGTGTAGCGGAAGCGGTGCGCCCAGTGCAGCAGCGCCAGCCCCACCACCACCGTCACGTACAGCCGCGCCAGCGGGTGTGCGAGCAGCCCCGCCACCCGCGCGTACGCGAACGCCTCGCCCGCGAGCCCCAGCGCCAGCGTCAGGTGCAGCAGCGCGTGGATGGGAAGCACCAGGGCCGCCACGGTGCCGCCCGTCGCGAAGAGCAGCCACCACAGCGGCTCGGCGGAGCGCTCGACCTCGCCGGCGTGCGGCGGTGGCGTGGGCCGGATCGGCGCGCGGGCCATCACGGCCCTCGCAGCACGAACCAGGCGACGATGGCCGACGCCACGGCCCACGCGGCGTACGCTCCACCCAGCACTACCCGGGGCGAGAGCCGTCGCCCGCCGACCCGCACCACCGCTGCCCGCGGCGCGAGCATCCACCAGGTGAGGGCATGGTAGACCACGGCCACCAGCGCAACGGCGTGGAGGACCGTGGCGGCCGGCCGGGTCATGAGGGCGACGTAGGCCGCGTACGCGTCGGGCCCCTGCATCGCGGTCCAGGCGAACCCCAGCAGCACCAGGGCCGTGGCCGCCACGAAGATGCTCGTCAGTTCGCGCGCCACGAAGAGGGTGTGCGCGGTGGCCCCACCACCAGGCGAAGTGCGGCGGACGCCGATAGGGCCGCGGGTCCCCGGCGCTCACCGGCGTCCCCACGGCAGCACGACGTCGCGCAGCCAGGCCAGCGCGCTGGCCAGCTTCAGGCGCTGGATGGCGCCGGCGGGGTCCACGTCCTTGGGACAGACCGTGGTGCACTCGCCCACCAAGGTGCAGTCCCAGACCCCATCGGGGCCCGCCACCACCGGGTGGCGCTCGGCGCGGCCCTGGTCGCGCGAATCGAGGGTGTAGCGGGCCGCCAGGGCCAGCGCTGCGGGCCCGAGGAAGCGCGGTTCCAGGGCGTAGACCGGGCACGCCGCGTAGCACAGCAGGCAGTTGATGCACATGCTGAACTGCCGGTAGGTCTCGAGTTCCTCGGGCGTCTGGCGGAACTCGGCGTCGGGAGGCCCCGCGTCGCGCCGGATGATCCAGGGCCGCACCGCTGGCAGCTTCTCCAGGAAGTCGGTGAGGTCCACGATCAGGTCGCGCTCGACGGGGAAGTTGGCCAGCGGCTCGACCCGGACGGGACGGGGGTAGTACTCCTTCAGGAAGGCGGCGCACGACAGCCGCGGGACCCCGTTGATGGTCATGCCGCACGAGCCGCAGACGCCCATGCGGCACGACCAGCGGTACGCCACGCTGCCGTCCAGGTGGTCCTTGATGTAGTTCAGGGCGTCCAGCACGACCCAGTCGGGCCGGTAGGGGACCTGGTAGGGCTGGAACCGCGGCGCCGCCTCCTGCTCCGGGTGGTAGCGCCAGACCTCCAGGGTGATCGTGGGCTCGGCCATGGGTTACCCGCCGTAGACCCGCTCGGCCGGCGGCCAGCGCGTGATCACCACGTCGCGGTAGGCGATCCGCGGGGGGCCGTCGGTGGCAAAGGCCAGGGTGTGCTTGAGGAACCGCGCATCGTCGCGCCGGGGGAAGTCGGTGCGCTGGTGCGAGCCCCGGGACTCCTCCCGGGCCAGTGCCGAGTGCGCCACGGCCTCGGCCACGTCCAGCATGAAGTTGAACTCCAGGGCCGCCACGAGCTCGGTGTTGTACACGTGCGAGGGGTCGTCGAGGGCGACGCGCGTGCAGCGCGCCCGCAGGTCGGCCAGCGTCGCGCAGGCTGCCCGCAGGCCTGCGGCGTCGCGGTAGATGCCGCAGCCCTCCTCCATGGTCTGGGTGAGCACAGCCCGCAGCCGGCTCAGCCGTTCGCTGCCCGCGGCGGCACGCCGGAACCGGCGGGCCAGGCGTTCCTCCTCGTCGCGCGCCTGCGCCGCCAGCGCCGACAGCCGCAGGTCGCGGTGCTCCAGCGCGAAGGCAGCGGCAGCAGCACCGGCGCGGGCGCCGAACACCAGCAGCTCGGGCAGCGAGTTCGACCCCAGGCGGTTGGCGCCGTTGATGCTGACGCAGGCGCACTCGCCGGCGGCGAACAACCCCGGCAGGGGCGTGGCCCCGGAGACGTCGGTGTCCACGCCGCCCATCATGTAGTGCACCACGGGTCGCACCGGGATCAGCTCGCGGGCGGGGTCGAGCCCGGCGTAGTGGAGGCACAGCTCGCGCACGAAGGGGAGCCGCTCGCGGATCGTGGCCTCGCCGAGATGGCGCAGGTCGAGGTGCACCACGTCGCCGTAGGGGCCGCGCACCGTGCGGCCCTTGCGCACCTCGTGTACGAACGCCTGCGAGAGGCGGTCCCGGGGCCCCATCTCCATGGCCCGCAGCCGCGGCCACGGCTCAGCCGGCCCCAGGCCGTAGTCCTGCAGGTACCGGTAGCCGTCCTTGTTGATCAGCACGCCCCCTTCCGCACGGGCAGCCTCGGTGATGAGAATGCCCGTGGGCGGCAGCCCGGTGGGGTGGTACTGGACGAACTCCATGTCCTTGAGCGGGACGCCCGCCCGGTAGGCCAGCGCCATGCCGTCGCCGGTGCAGATGGCCCCGTTGGTGGTGAACGGGTAGATACGCCCCGCCCCGCCGGTGCAGAGGATCACCGCGCGGGCGGCGATCAGGTGGAGCCGCCCCGTCCGCAGCTCGAGGGCGGTGACGCCCTGGCAGCGGCCGTCCTCCACCAGCAGGCGGGTGACGAACCACTCGTGGTACCAGGTGATCGACGCGTACTTGAGGGCGGTCTGGAAGAGGGTGTGCAACATATGGAAGCCGGTCTTGTCGGCCGCGAACCACGTCCGCGCGATCCGCATCCCGCCGAAGGGGCGTACCGCGACCGTCCCGTCGGGCGCCCGGCTCCACGGGCAGCCCCAGTGCTCCAGCTGCACCATCTCGCGGGGCGCCTCTCGCACGAAGACCTCGACGGCATCCTGGTCGGCCAGCCAGTCGGCGCCCGCGATGGTGTCCTCGATGTGGGCGTCGAGGGAGTCGTTGGGCTTGATCACCGCCGCGGCGCCGCCCTCGGCCGCGACGGTGTGGCTGCGCATGGGGTAGACCTTGGAGACGATGGCCACGTCGAGCCGCGGGTCGCGTTCGGCCACGGCGATGGCCGCCCGCAGCCCGGCGCCCCCGCCGCCGACGATGAGCACGTCGTGCTCGCGTTCGATCACGCCCCGGGCCCCCCACGGTCCGTCCCGCGCGTGCGTCTGTCTGCCGGCCGGGGTTCGGCGCCCGGCGCGGCCCGCCCTGCCGGTCCGCGGTCAGCCGCCGCCGGGCAGCCCCCGCAGGCCAGGCGCGGTCATAGCGGCCGGATCGAGGATGCGGTCCAGCTCCTCGGCGCGCAGCTGCGTGCGGTCGAGGGCCACCTCCCGCACCGTGCGCCCCGTGCGCGCGGCCTCCTTGGCGATCTCGGCGGCGGCGTCGTAGCCGATCACGGGCGCAAGCGCTGTGGCCAGCATCAGGCCGCGCTCCACCATCTCCGGGCCGCGCCCGGTGGCCTCGAGCCCGGCGACGCACTGCCGGGCGAAGTTGCGGGACGACGCCGCCAGCAGCTGCACCGCCTGCAGCAGGTTGTGGGCCATCACCGGCATCATCGTGTTCAGCTCGAAGTTGCCCCACTGATTGCCCAGGGCCACGACCACGTCGTTGCCCACGACCTGGGCACACGCCTGCAGCACCGATTCGGCGATCACCGGGTTGACCTTCCCCGGCATGATGGAGGAGCCCGGCTGCACCGCGGGCAGCTGCAGTTCGGCGAGACCAGCGCGGGGGCCCGAGCCCATCCAGCGGATGTCGTTGGCGATCTTCATCAAAGCCGTGGCGTAGGTGCGCAGGACGCCCGAGGTGAACGTCACGGCGTCCAGACAGGCCTGGGCCTGGAAGTGTGCGGGGGTCTCCCGCAGGGCGATGCCGGTGAGCTCGGTGAGCCGGGCGCAGGTGCGTGAGGCGAACTCCGGGTGCGCGTTGACGCCCGTGCCGACCGCCGTGCCGCCCAGCGCCACCTCGCGCAGCTCCTCTTCGGCGTAGCCCAGCCGCCGCCGGGCCCCGGCCACCTGGTCGGCGTACCCCTCGAACTCCTGCCCCAGGCGCACGGGCGTCGCGTCCATCAGGTGCGTGCGGCCGGTCTTGATGATGTCGGCGAACGCCACAGCCTTGGCGCGCAGCGCCCGCTCCAGCTCGTCGAGGGCCGGGCGCAGGTCGTCCCGGATCACCAGTAGGGCCGCCAGGTGGATGGCCGTGGGGATCACGTCGTTGCTGGACTGGCAGAGGTTGACGTGGTCGTTGGGGTGGACCACCCGCGCCCCGCGCGGCGCGCCCAGCAGCTCGGCGGCCCGGTTGGCGATCACCTCGTTGGCGTTCATGTTGGTGGACGTCCCCGACCCGGTCTGGTAGATGTCCAGCGGGAAGTGGGCGTCCAGCGCGCCGTCGGCGACCTCCTGGGCGGCACGGGCGATCGCCTCCGCCAGGCGGGGCTCCAGCAGCCCCAGGGTCGCGTTCACCTCGGCCGCAGCCCGCTTGATCAGGCCCAGGGCCCGCAGGAACGGCCGCGGGAAGCGCAGGCCGCTGATGGGGAAGTTCTGGATGGCACGGGCGGTGGAGGCCCCGTAGTACGCGTCGGCGGGCACCTCCATGGGCCCCAGCGAGTCCCGCTCCACGCGCGTGCGTGTCTCGGTGGTCTCCATGGTAACTCTCCTCCCCGATCTCCCGACCGACAGGGTGCGGGCTCAGGTGCCGGGCGGGAACTGCACCGTAAAGAGCACCAGCGCGCCCAGTCCGGCGAAGGCCGCGCCCACGATCCACAGCGCGATCTCGGCCGCCACGCGCCACCCGCGGTGGTGCACGTAGTCGTCGAGGATCCCCCGCAGGCCGATCAACCCGTGGGAGAGGGCGAAGACGAGGATGAGCAGGTCGTAGGCCCGCCAGAACGGGCCGCGGAAGCGCTGGGCCACGAACGCGAAGTCGATGACGTCGGTGGAGTTGACGACGTGCATGATGTACAGGTGGCCGACGACCAGCCCCAGCATCGCCACGGCCGAGAGGCGCATGTAGAACCACAGGACCAGCGGCAGGCCACCGGCGGGCCGGACGCCACGGGCAAGCGGGCGCGCGTTCACCGGAGCCCCACCACCTTGCCGAGCATCAGGTAGGCGACCGGGAGCAGCACCAGGACGTAGGCTCCCGCGCCGATCCAGAAGATGCGGCGGTAGGCGCGGGCCGCGGCCGGCCAGAAGTCGAGGATCATGACCACGATGCCGTTCCCGGCGTGGTAGAGCACCGCGGCCACCAGCAGGAACTCCAGGGGCTTGAACCACGGCTGCCGGTAGAGCTCCAGCGTCCTGTTGTAGGCCTCGGGCCCGAGCCCGAGCATCGACGTCTCCACGATGTGGGCGAAGAGGAAGAGGAGCACGGCGACGCCGGTGATGCGGTGCAGGATCCAGGCGAGCATGCCTGGCGACCCACGGTACACAGGACCCTCCCGTCGTCCAGAGTGTGCGAGGTGAACATTCGGGATCGGCGCGCACCGCTCCTGTCATGCGGGCGCGACGCCGCCACAGGCGCGCGCCTTGAACGCCCCGGACCGTTGGGGTACAGTGAAGCGGGACGTTCCCACCGAGATCGCCCACGCCGGCACGGCGCCAGAGGACGGTGACGTATGCTCCAGCTGGAACTGTTCACGCCTCCCGCGGAGGGACAACGTATCGAGGTCATCGACGGGCGCCTCGTGGTGCCCGACCAGCCGATCATCCCGTACATCGAGGGGGACGGTACGGGGCCGGACATCTGGCGGGCGGCCAGCCGGATCTTCGAGGCCGCGGTGCGCAAGGCCTACGGCGGCCGACGCCGGATCGTCTGGTTCGAGGTCTTCGCCGGGGAGAAGGCGTTCGCGACCTTCAAGACCTGGCTGCCCGAGGACACCCTGCGGGCGTTCCAGTACTACGTCGTGGGGATCAAGGGACCGCTCACCACACCCATCGGGGGCGGCTTCCGCAGCCTGAACGTGGCCCTGCGCCAGCTGCTGGACCTGTACTGCTGCATTCGGCCGGTCCGGTGGTTCGAGGGGGTGCCCAGTCCGGTCAAGCGGCCCGACCTGGTGGACATGGTGATCTTCCGCGAGAACTCCGAGGACATCTACGTCGGGTACGAGTGGCCCTCAGGATCGCCCGAAGCCCGCAAGCTCATCGACTTCGTCGCCAGGGAGTTCGGGTGGAAGGTGCGGCCGGACTCCGGCGTCGGCCTCAAGCCCATGAGCCCGTTCGGAACCAAGCGCCTGGTGCGCAAGGCGCTCCAGTACGCGGTGACGCGCAAGCGCCGCAGCGTCACCTTCGTCCACAAGGGGAACATCCAGAAGTACACCGAAGGGGCCTTCGCCAAGTGGGGGTACGAAGTGGCCAAGGAGGAGTTCGGTGACGTCACCGTCACCTGGGACGAGGTCCAGCAGGTGCACGGCGGGCGGGTGCCGGCGGGCAAGATCCTGCTCCAGGACTACATCGCCGACGTCACGTTCCAGCACGTGCTGACGCGGCCCCAGGACCTCGACGTCATCGCCACGGGCAACCTGAACGGTGACTACCTCTCCGACGCGGTGGCCGCGCAGGTCGGCGGCATCGGCATGGCGCCCGGCGCCAACGTGGGGGACGCCCACGCCATCTTCGAGGCCACCCACGGGACCGCGCCGAAGTACGCCAACCTGGACAAGGTGAACCCCGGGTCGCTGACGCTGTCGGGGGTCATGATGCTGGAGTACCTGGGCTGGCAGGAGGCCGCCGACCTGATCGTCCGGGGGATGGAGCGGACGTTCCGGCAGAAGATCGTCACGTACGACCTGGCCCGGCTGATGGACGGGGCCCGGGAAGTGAAGACCAGCGAGTTCGCCACTGCCGTGATCGACAACATGCCGTAGAGGGGGCTGACGATGCCCGCGCGACCGAAAGTCTCCATCATCGGCGCCGGCACGGTCGGGACCGCGGCGGCGCACTGGATCGCCAGCCGGCAGCTGGCCGACGTGGTGCTGGTGGACATCATCGAGGGCCTGCCCCAGGGGAAGGCCCTGGACCTGCAGCAGGCGGGGCCCATCGCCGGCTTCAACGTCCAGGTGACGGGCACCAACGACTACGCGGCCACAGCGGGCTCGGCGGTGGTGGTGATCACCGCCGGGGTGGCGCGCAAGCCCGGGATGACCCGCGAGCAGCTGATCGACACCAACGCCGGTATCGTGCGCGGCGTCGTGGAGCAGGTCACGCGCACCTCGCCCGACGCGATCCTGCTGGTCGTCACCAACCCGCTGGACGCCATCACCTACCTGACCTACAAGGCCGCGGGGCTGCCGCGCCACCGGGTGATCGGCGAGTCGGGCGCCCTGGACTCGACCCGGTTTCGCACGTTCCTGGCGCAGGCGGTGGGCGTGGCGCCCGACGACGTCCACGCCCTGGTCATCGGCGCGCACACCGACAAGGACATGGTGCCGCTGCCGCGGTACGCCACGGTGCGGGGCATTCCGGTCTCGCACTTCCTGTCCCCGGCCGACCTCGAGGCGGTGGTGGCCCGGACCCGACGGGGCGGCGCCGAGATCACCGAGCTGATGAAGGCCAGCGCCTTCACCGCGCCGGGCGCGGCCATCTGCGAGATGGTCGAGGCCATTCTGCGCGACGCCCGCCGGCTCATCCCCTGTTGCGTCTACCTCGACGGGGAGTACAGGGAGCGTGACGTCTGCGTGGGCGTGCCGGTGATCCTGGGGGCCCGGGGGGTCGAGCGCATCGTCGAGATCCCCCTGGACGACGCCGAGTGGAAGGCGTTTCGGGCCTCGGTGGCGGCCGTGCGCGAGATGCTGGCGGCATTGAGGGTCTAGGGCGTCACCCGCGGCTCCTCCGCGTGGACGCCTGGCGCGACGCCGGGGCGCGGGCGCAGCGGGACGGGCCGGGTATGTACCGATGTGGAAGACAGGGGGGAACGCGATGCCGATCTACGAATACCACTGCCCGCAGTGCGGCCACCGGTTCGAGCGCCTGGTGGGCGTCAGCGAGGCCGACGCGCAGGCGTGCGCGGCGTGCGGCGCGCCGACGCGTCGGCTGGTCTCCACGTTCGCGGTGGGACGGACCGCTGCCACCGCGCGCGCCGGGACCGTCGAGCCCTGCGGGCCGGGCTGCTGCCGGCTCCAGGGGGCGCACGTCCACTAACCTGCCCACGGGCTGTCCGCTGGCGGCGTCCGGTCGCCGGGATGGGGCTGAGCGTGTGTGCGCGTCCTGAGGGTCCGCTCACGCGACCGGGACGCGAGAGGGCGCGTCCCAGGGGCCGCAATCGGGCGGGCGTGCACAGAGGGCGTGCATGAAACTCCACGAGTATCAGGCGAAGGAGCTCTTCCGTGCCTACGGGATCCCGGTGCAGCGCGGAGTCGTCATCGAGCGGCCCGAGCAGGTGGACGAGGTGGCGCTGACCTACCCCGTGGTGGTGAAGGCCCAGGTGCTGGTGGGCGGCCGCGGCAAGGCCGGGGGCATCCAGCTGGCCGCGACCCCCGCCGAGGCGCGCCAGCGGGCCGAGCAGATCCTCGGGATGGAGATCAAGGGCGAGCGGGTGCGTCGGCTCCTGGTAGCCGAAGCGGTCGACATCGCCGCCGAGTACTACCTGGCCTTCACCGTGGACCGCAGCGCCCGGCAGATGGTGGCCATCGGGTCGGCGGCCGGCGGGGTGGACATCGAAGAAGTCGCCCGCACGGCGCCCGACCGGATCGTCAAGCGCCACGTCGACCCCTGGATGGGCTTTCCGCCCTTCGCGGCCCGCGAGCTGGGACGGCGGCTGGACCTGCGCGGCAGGGTGCTGCTGCAGTTCGCCGGCATCGCCACCGCCCTGTGGCGCCTGTGCCACGAGATGGACGCGGAGCTCGCGGAGATCAACCCGCTGGCCGTGGTGGGCGAGGGGCTGCTGGCGATCGACGCCAAGGTCGTCATCGACGACAACGCCGTCGACCGGCACCCCGACCTGCCGCGCAACGAGGAGCTCACCGCGCTGGAAGCGGCCGCCCGGGCCCAGGACCTGGCCTACGTCGAACTTGACGGCGACATCGCGGTCATCGGGAACGGCGCGGGCCTCGTGATGGCCACGCTGGACATGCTGGCCCACTTCGGCGGTCGGCCCGCCAACTTCCTGGACGTCGGCGGCGGCGCCACCACCGAGAACATGGCGGCGGCCATGGACATCGCGCTGCGCAAGCCCGGGGTCCGGGCGTTGCTGGTCAACATCTTCGGCGGGATCACGCGGTGCGACGACATCGCCCGCGCCATCGCAGCACGCCCCCCGGCCGTGCCCATGAGCGTGCGCCTGACGGGCACCAACGAGGACGAGGGGCGCAGGATCCTGCAGGCCGCCGGCGTGCACGCGCACGTCGACCCCGAGGCGGCAGCCCGCGAGGCCGTGCGGCTGGCAGCGCAGCCGTAGGTGGTCCGGGTGCCCCGGACGTCGCGTGTCGTCGTCCTCGTCGCGCTGGCGACACTGGCGCTGGCCCCCGCGGGCCGGGGTCAGGTGGCCGCGCCCGCGCGGCACGTGGTGGTGCTGAGCCTCGACGGTGCCCGGGCCGACGCGCTGCGCGCGGCGATGCCCGCGGCGCTGGCCGCGCGGGGTGCGATCTCGTGGACCGCGAAGACGACGCTGCCCAGCCTGACGTTGCCCGCGCACGCCTCCATGCTCGCCGGGGTTCCCCCGCGCGTGCACGGCGTGCTGGTCAACGACTGGCAGGTCGGGCAGCCCTCCTTCGAGCGCGCCACGGTCTTCACCGAGGTGACGCGCGCGGGCCGACGCGCGGTGGCCCTGGTCGCCAAGGCCAAGCTCCTGATGCTCACACCCCCGGGCAGCGTGGCCGTGGCACGCCACCTGGTCTACCCGCGGTACCGCCAGGCCGACGTCGTGGCCTCGGCCGCGGCGGTGGTCGCCGAGCAGCGCCCCGCGCTGGTGTTCGTGCACGTGGCCGATCCGGATGACGCGGGGCACCGCGCGGGCTGGATGAGCCCGGCCTACCTCCAGGTGGTCGCGGGGATCCCCGCGTTGATCGAGCGCCTGCTGCGCGCGCTGGACGACGCCGGGGCTGGGGAGACCGGCCTGCTCCTGGTCACGGCCGATCACGGCGGGCACGGCCGGACCCACGGGACCGATCGGCCCGAGGACGTCACCATTCCCTGGCTGGCGTTCGGCGGCGCAGCGCGCGGTGGCGTGACGATCGCGCGCGAGGTCGTCACCTACGACACGGCGGCGACGGTGCTGGCGGCGCTGGGACTGCCGATCCCCGCGGACTGGCACGGCCGACCCGTCCGCGAAGCCCTGGCGCGCTAGCGCCAGGACGACACGGAGGCCCCAAATGGCGATCCTGGTGAACGAGCAGACCCGGGTGGTGGTCCAGGGCATCACGGGCTACCAGGGCGAGTTCCACACCCGGCGGATGCTGGAGTTCGGTACGCGGGTCACCGCCGGCGTGACGCCGGGCAAGGGCGGGACCACGGTGGCGGGCGTGCCGGTCTTCGACACGGTGGCCGAGGCCGTGGAGCACACCGGCGCCACGGCGTCGTGCATCTTCGTACCGGCGCGGGCGGCCAAGGACGCCGCGCTGGAAGCGATCGCCGCACGCCTGGACCCCGTGGTGATCATCACCGAGCACATCCCGGTGCACGACACGATCCAGATCGTCGCCGCGGCGCGCGCGCAGGGCGTGCGGGTGATCGGGCCCAACGGCCCCGGGGTGACGTCGCCCGGCCGCTGCAAGATCGGCATCATGCCCAACCACCTGTTCCGGCCGGGCGGGGTGGGCCTGGTGTCCCGCAGCGGCACGCTCACCTACGAGATCGTGGCGGGGCTGACCCGCGCCGGCATCGGCCAGAGCACGGCGCTCGGCCTGGGCGGCGACCCGGTGGTCGGCCTCTCCTTCCAGGAGGCCGTGGCCCTGTTCAACGAGGACCCCGAGACCGAGGCGATCGTGCTGGTGGGCGAGATCGGCGGGTCGGCCGAGGAGGAAGCGGCGGCGTACATCCGGGCGCGGGTGCGCAAGCCGGTGGTCGGCTACGTCGCCGGGCGCACGGCGCCGCCGGGCAAACGCATGGGTCACGCCGGCGCCGTCATCTCCGGCAGCGAGGGCACGGCCGGGGCGAAGGTGGCCGCGCTCGAGGCGGCCGGCGTGCGGGTCGTGGACCTGCCGGGCCGCGTGCCCGAGGCGCTGGCGGCGTTGCTGCGCGCCTGACCCCGCCAGCCTGTGGACCCCTACTGGCAGGAGTGGCTGCACGCGGTCCTGCGCTGGATCCACGTGATCGCGGGCATCATGTGGATCGGCGACTCGCTGTTGTTCATGTGGATCGACAGCCACCTGGCGCCCGACCCCCAGGGCCGGCGCGACGTCACCGGTGTGACGTGGTTGCTGCACGGGGGCGGGTACTACCAGCTCGAGAAGCGCCTGCTGGTCCCCGGGCGCCTGCCCCCGCGCTTGCGGTGGTTCTGGCTCGAGGCCACGACGACGTGGCTGTCGGGCGCCCTCCTTCTCGTCGTCGTGTACTACGCGAGCGCCGAGGCATTGATGGTCGAACCGGGCGTTTCGCTGTTGCGTCCCCAGCAGGCGGTGGCCGCCGGCGTCGGCCTGCTGGTGGTGGGGTGGGTCGTCTACGACGGCCTGTGGCGCAGCGCGCTGGGGCGCCGCCCGCTGGCCGGCGCCGTGCTCTCGTGGGCCCTGCTGGCCCTGGCAGCGTACGCGGCCGTTCGGCTGTTCAGCGCGCGGGCCGCGTTCCTCCACGTGGGGGCCCTGCTGGGCACGCTCATGGCGGCCAACGTGTGGGTGCACATCCTCCCGCCCCAGTGGAAGATGCTCCAGGCGGCGCGGCGCGGCGAGCCCGTCGATCACGCGCTCGGCGCCCACGCCAAGGCCCGCTCGACCCACAACACCTACATGACGTTTCCCGCCATCTTCCTGATGCTGAGCAACCACTTCCCCGGGCTCTACGCCGGACCGCACAACTGGCTCGTGCTGGCCCTGCTCGTCGCGCTGGGGGCGGCGGCCCGCCACGTGATGTTGACGGCGGGGCGGGAGCGCGCGGCCACGGCCGCGGTGGCCACGGCCGCGGCCCTGGCCCTGCTGTGGCTCACCCTGCCGGCGCGCGCACCCCGTGCGGGCGATCGCCCCGCGGCCGCACCCCCCGCCGGCGCGGCACCGGCGTTCGCGGAGGTGCGCGCGGTGATAGCCCGGCGGTGCGCCGTCTGTCACTCCGAGACGCCCACCGATCCCGAGTTCCTCGCCCCCGCCGGCGGCCTGCGCCTCGAGACCCCACGGCAGATCCGGACCATGGCGACGCGCATCCGGGTGCGCGCGGTGCAGCAGCGCACGATGCCGCCGGGTAATCGGACGGGGATGACCGAGGAGGAGCGCGCGTTGCTCCAGCGGTGGATCGACGCGGGAGCGCCGTTGCGGTAGGCCCTCACCAGCCTCATCCAGGCGGTGCGCCGACGTCGCCACCACCGGCGCGTGCCGACCACCATCCGCGGGCGCTGCCAGGCCACGCAGGTCCCACCTGGCTTGCTGCGCCGCCGTCGCAGGCCTATGCTCAAGGACGAACGGCCACCCCACGAGGGAGCGGCCGGCTGCATGCCGACCGAAGGGTGCAGACGTCGATCGTGACGGTCCTCGCCAGCGCGCGGTACCACATCGAGACCCGTCCCGCGCCACTGCCCTACGCACCCCCCGCCAGGTTCCGCCTCGCCGAGCAGGACGAGTACGTCAAGTACGGCCACGCGCCGTTCGAGACCCCGGCGGCAGTCGATCCCTACTGGACGCCCGAGATCATCACCCAAACGTGGTACATGGCCGAGCGGGGGAAGATCCCCATCTCGGGCGCAGGCTACGGCGGCCCCTTCGCCGGCCCCGGCTTCGACGGGCTGTGGCTCGACATGTCCGAGATCGTCCGGCCCACGCGGGACGGCATTCACGGCCGCGAGTACATCTCCACCGCGGTCGACCTCGGCCGGGCGCCGGACCCCGTGCCGCTGGAGGGCCCGGTCGACCCGTCGGGGTTCATCGAGCTCCCGGTGCCGATGATCTTCAACCCCTACCCCTTCCCGGCACCCACCCGGACTCCCCTGCGCGCCGTGGCGCTGGCCGCGCAGCGCCTGGGCACGCTGGCGGTGGTCGAGCCCGACCAGTGGGGAGCGGACCTGGAACCCTTCCTGGACGTGGTGGGCCTCCGGGTGCCGCTCGATCGCCTCGAGGCGCTGCGGGCCCTGTGGTCCCGCATGCGCTACGTGGAGCTGGCGCCAGCCGCGGCGGCCGCAGACTGGCGCCAGGACGTCCGGCGCATACTGGACGCGGTGGGCCACGTGACGGCCGCGCATCCCCAGGCGATGGTCGCGGTGCGCCTGCCGCTGGACGCGCACGCGCCCCAGGCCGCGGCAGACCTGGTGGCGCACGGAGTCGCCGTCATCCACCTCTCCGCCGACGAATACGGCCAGACGCCCGTCGGCTTCGTCGTGGACGCGCTGCGCGCGGTGCACGGCCACCTGGTGGCCGAGGCGCTGCGCGATGCCGTGACGTTGATCGTAAGCGGAGGGATCGCGGCCGCCGAGCACGTCCCAAAGGCCATCGCCTGCGGGGCCGACCTGGTGGCGCTGGACGTCGTCGTGCCGGTGGCCTTCGGCTGCGCGCTGTGGGCCGACCGGACCCGGTGCCATGCCGAGGCGGGCGCGTTCGAGCCTGCCTGGGGTGCGCAACGGCTGGTCAACCTGCTGGCGGCCTGGCGCGACCAGCTGCTCGAATGCCTGGGTGCCATGGGCATGCGCGAGGTGCGCCGGCTGCGCGGCGAGGTCGGGCGCGTGATCTTCCACGCGGTGGAGGAGGCGGCGTTCCGCGCGCTCGTCCCCGTGCACGACGCCGGCGGCGAGGCCGCGGACGGCCAGCCGCCGCTCATGGGCGACCTCCGATGGACCCCCGAGGTGCTGCAGACGACCTGGACCATGGCCGAGACCGGACGCCCGCCGGCCCGCGGCGCGTGGGTCGGCCGCTCGGGCGGCGGGTTCGACCTGGTGCGGTTCGCGTTCGAGACCGACCCCGACTGGCGCCCGCCCGCTGCGGTGGACCCGGACGACGTCGACCTTTCCCTGGCGCTCAACCGTCGCGGCGACGGGCCGCAGATCGTCCTGCCCCTGCCGGTCTACGGGGGCGGCATGTCCTTCGGCTCGGTCAGCCTGCAGACGATGCTCGCCCGGGCGCAGGCTGCGGCGGCGATCGGCACGTTCACCTCGACCGGGGAAGGGGGGTATCCTGAGGACCTGCTGCCGTGGGCCCCGTGGATCATCACGCAGGTGGCCACCGGGCTGTTTGGCGTCCGCGAGGAGACGATCCAGCTCGCCCGCATCGTCGAGCTCAAGTACGCCCAGGGGGCCAAGCCCGGGCTGGGCGGCCACCTGCTGGGCGGCAAGGTGACCGAGGCCGTGGCCGCCATGCGCGAGTCGGTGGCCTGGGTCAGCCTCTACTCGCCGTTCCCCTTCCATAGCGTCTACTCGGTGGAAGACCACAAGAAGCACGTGGACTGGATCCGTACCGTCAACCCCCGGGCGCTGGTCTCGGTCAAGGTCTCCACGCCCACCGATGTGGACATGGTGGCAGTGGGCATCTACCACGCGGGGGCCCACATCGTGCACCTGGACGGCGGCTACGGCGGGACCGGCGCGGCGCCCGAGATCGCCAAGAAGAACATCGCCATGCCCATCGAGTACGCGATCCCCAAGGTCCACCAGTTCCTGGTGCAGGAGGGGATCCGCGACGAGATCGTGCTCGTGGCCAGCGGGGGAATCCGCACGCCCTACGACGCGGCCAAGGCCATCGCGCTGGGCGCCGACGGCGTGGTGCTGGGCATGGCCGAGCTCGTGGCGCTGGGCTGCACCCGCCTGGCCGACTGCGAGAAGGGCCGTGGGTGCCCGTTTGGCATCACCACCACCGACCCCGAGCTCAGCCGGCTCATCGATCCCGCGTGGGGGGCGCGGCGGATCGCCAACCTCTACCGGGCCTGGATGACCGTCCTGCGCGACGTGACAAGCCGCCTGGGCCTGCGCGCCGTGCGGGACCTGCGCGGGCGTACGGACCTGCTGCGCTACCTCGCGGGCAGCCGCGAGGACGGGCGGTCCGCCCTGACGGCTGCGGGCGGAGGCGCGGCATGAGCGGAACCGCGGCGTGGGCGCACGATGCGCGGGCGCGCATCGCGGCCCTGGTGCGGGCGCGGCGGGCCCTCGCGGCGACGGGCTGGTATCAGACGCCCTCTGGACCCCCGGGGCCTGCGGGCGGAGCGGAGCAGGAGCCCGGCGAGGGTCCGCGCCCGCGACCAGCGGTGCGACGCGCAGAGGCCGAGGGCGGCTGCGGGGTGATCGGGCTGGCCGCTTCCGTGCCGGTGCCGGGCCGACACGTCCTCGTCTCGTGCCTGCAGATGCACAACCGCGGCAACGGCAAGGGCGGCGGCCTGGCAGCCTGCGGGCTCGTGCCCGAGCAGCTGGGGGTCGACGGCCCCACGCTGGCCAGCGACTACCTGATCCAGGTGGCGCTGCTGGACCCCACTGCCCGCTACGAGGTGGAAGCGACCTTCCTGCCCGACCTCGTGGTCCACCACGCGGCACCCGTGCCGACCGTCGGCGACCACCGCGCGGTGGGCCTGGAGGTACGGCCGCCCGACGTCTGGCGGTACTTCGCCCGGGTGCGGCCCGAGGTGCTGGCGCGGTTCGCGCACGCCCACGGGCTCGAGCGGCTCCCGCCCCAAGACGTGGAAGACGAGTACGTCAGCCAGTGGGCGACGCGGCTCAACCGCGCCCTGTACGGCGGCGGCCGCATGCGGGCCTTCGTGATGTCGTGCGGACGGGACATGCTCGTGCTGAAGCTCGTGGGGTACGCCGAGCAGGTGTTCCAGTACTACCGCATGGAGGACCTGGCCGCTCGTGTCTGGATCGGGCATCAACGCTACCCGACCAAGGGCCGCGTCTGGCACCCCGGCGGCGCCCATCCCTTTGCGGCCCTGGACGTGGCGCTGGTGCACAACGGCGACTTCGCCAACTACCACGCCGTGTGCGAGTACCTGGCCCAGCGCGGTCTCGCTCCGCTCTTCCTGACCGACACCGAAGTGGCCGTGCTCCTGTTCGACCTGTGGGCCCGGACGTACCGGTACCCGCTGGAGTACCTGCTGGAGGCGATGGCACCGACCACCGAGCGCGACTTCCTCATGCTTCCGCCGGACAAGCAGCGCCTCTACCGGGCCATCCAGGCCGCCCACATCCACGGCTCGCCCGACGGCCCCTGGTTCTTCATCGTGGCCCGCACGCTGCGCGGCGGGGCGGCCTGGCAGCTGTTGGGGATCACGGACACGTCGATGCTGCGCCCTCAGGTGTTCGCCCTGCAGGAGGGGCCGGTGCAGCTGGGGATCATCGCGTCGGAGAAACAGGCCATCGACGCCGCGCTGCGCAGCCTTGCCCACGACGACCCGCGCATCTGCCCCATCGCCGACCTGTACTGGAACGCCCGCGGCGGGTCGTACACCGACGGCGGGGCGTTCGTGTACACCGTGGAGGCCGACGGGCCCGCCGGCGGCCGCCTGACCTGCACCAACAAGTTCGGGCAGCCCGTGCACGCCCCCCGCGATCAGGTGCACTACGTGCGGCCGTCGGGGCGCGCACCGCGGCCGGTGGCCGGCGGCGCGCCCGGTGCCCGCGCCGCTGCCGGCACCGTGCTGGACGCCGAGCGCGCCTGTCACGCCCTGGCGGACTGGACGTACGACGACCTCGTCGGATGGCTGGACGCGGTGGAGCGTGCTGCCGGCGCCGGGCCCCAGGCGTTTCGCCAGGCGGTCGACGTGCTGACGGTGCTGCTCGACCGGCGCGTCCCCACGGGGCGCAAGCGGCGGGCGTCGGTGCTGGCGCTGGTGCAGGAGCGCCTGTACGCGCTGTGCCGGCAGGTCGCCCTCGACCCGCACAGCGTCCAGCGGGTCGGCTGGGCTACGCGCGGGACGCTGCCCGAGGGCCGTCCGGACGTCCTGTTGCTCGTGGACGCCGTGGGCTTCCCGTCTGAGGGACCAGACAGTCTGGCCCGCGTCCTGGTCGAGGCCGGCCGCCGCGGCTGGCGCGAGATGATCGTCTTCGACGTGCGCGGGCAGCGGTTCGTGGGCTGCGGCTTCGGGCCGCGCAGCGACGGCGTGCGGCTCGACGTCTACGGGACGCCGGGCGACTACCTGGGCTCGGGCCTCGACGGCATGACGGTCGTCGTCCACGGCGACGCCCAGGACCAGTGCGCGCAGATCCTCAAACGCGGACGGCTGGTGATCTGTGGCGACGTCGGGCAGACGTTCATGTACGGCGCCAAGGGCGGCGACGTCTTCGTGCTGGGGAACGCCGCGGGCCGGCCCCTCATCAACGCCGTGGGCCGCCCGCGGGTCGTGATCAACGGCACGGCGCTGGACTACCTGGCAGAGTCGTTCATGGCGGGCACCCCCACCGCCGGCGGTGGCTTCGTCGTGGTGAACGGCGTGCGGTTCGACGCCCACGGACGTCTTGTCGAGCTCGAGACGCCCTACCCGGGCGGCAACCTGTTCTCGCTGGCCTCGGGCGGGGCCATCTACATCCGCGATCCCCACGGGCGCCTGGACGAGCGGCAGCTCAACGGCGGCCGCTTCGCGGACCTCACCGACGACGACTGGGCCACCATCCGGCCCTACTTGGAGGAGAACGCGCGCCTCTTCGGCATCACTCTCGAGGCGCTGCTGACCGTCGACGGCCGCCGCCGCCCGCCCCGGCAGGTGTACCGGAAGGTCGAACCGGTGGAACTCGCGGTGCTCAAGTAGGTCGGGTATGGGAGTCGGGTATCGTCGGGGATCTCAAGTACACGGGTACAGGAATCGGGTATAATGACTTGATAGATCGACTCGTTCTGGCGGCGTTCCGGGAGCGCTCCTCGTTGCCGTCGTCAGCACAGCGTGCAGCGACCTCGTCGGCCGGCAGGCGCGCCCCCGGCCGCCGTCCCGCCGCACGCGCGGGCCGGGCAGCCGACGTCTCCTTCGTGATCATCACCGGCCTGTCGGGCGCAGGGAAGTCCACGGCCATCCGCGTCTTCGAAGACCTGGGCTTCTTCTGCGTGGACAACCTGCCGCCGGCGCTGCTGCCCAAGTTCGCCGACCTGGTGGTGCACTCGGGCGGCAAGGTGCGCCGGGTCGCGATCGTCATCGACATCCGCGGCGGCGAGTTCTTCGACGAGCTGTTCGAGGCGCTGGCCGAGGTCAGCCGGCTGGGGTTGCGCTACGACATCCTGTTCCTGGACGCCGCCGACGACGTCCTGGTCCGCCGCTTCAAGGAGACGCGCCGCAAGCACCCGCTGGCGCAGGCCGGCAGCGTGCTGGAGGGCATCCGCGCCGAGCGCCGCCGGCTCGAGGCGGTGAAGGAGCGGGCCCACAAGATCATCGACACCTCGACCCTCACCGGGAAGGAGCTGCGCGAGGAGATCGCCTCGGCCTACCTGCGCGACCGGCGGCCGGAACGTGCCCTGGAGGTCAGCGTGGTGTCCTTCGGCTACAAGTACGGCGTGCCGCTGGACGCCGATCTGGTCTTCGACGTCCGCTTCCTGCCCAACCCGCACTACCAGCCAGCGCTGCGGCCCCTGCCCGGGCGGGACCGCCGGGTGCGCGCCTACGTCCTGGGCCAGCCGCAGACCCGCGAGTTCCTGACCCGGCTGTTCGAGTTTACCGACTTCCTGCTGCCCCAGTTCCTGGCCGAGGGGAAGACCCACCTCACCATTGGGGTCGGGTGCACCGGCGGCCGGCACCGGTCGGTGGTGCTGGGCGACGAGCTCGCCCGCCACCTCCGCGCCCGCGGCTGCCGGGTGCACGTGCGCCACCGCGACCTGCGCCGGGACGAGCGGGCGATGGAGGACGGCGCGTGAGCACCCAGTGGCAGCGCTGGCGCCGCTGGCTCGCCCCGGGGTTGGGCATCAAGCGCTGGGTGCTGGTGATCGCGCTGGGCGGGCTCGTCTTCAGCGCCGGCGTCTCCTTGCTGGTGAACGTGAAGTTCCTGGCCGAGGTCGACGCCGCGGTCTTCTGGCTGGCCGACTGGCTGGGGCGGGTGACCGGCGGCAGGGTCTCCCCGGCGCTGGTGGGGGCGGCGGGGGTAGTAGGCGGTGCGCTCGTCGCCTTCCTGGGCCTGCGGGGCACGCTGCGGTCCATCGATCGGGTGCTGTTCCCCAGCGGCAGTCCCACGCTGGTGGAGGTGCTCCGCGACCACCGGCGCCGGCAGCGCGGGCTGCACGTCGTCGCCCTGGGTGGCGGCACCGGGCTCAGCACGTTGCTCCGGGGGCTCAAGCGGTACTCGTCGAACCTCACGGCGGTGGTTACCGTGTTCGACGACGGCGGCTCGTCGGGGCGCTTGCGGCGGGAACTCGGCGTGCTCCCACCCGGCGACATCCGGGACTGCCTGGTCGCTCTCGCCGAGGCCGAACCGCTCATGACCCGGCTGTTCGAGCACCGCTTCCGCGGCGGTGCGCTGGACGGCCACGCCTTCGGCAACCTCTTCATCGCCTCCCTGGTGGGCGTCACCGGCGACCTGGAGCAGGCCGTGAAGGAGACCAGCAAGGTGCTGAACATCCGCGGTCGCGTCCTGCCCACCACGGTGCGCGACGTGGTGCTGGTGGCTGAACTCGACGATGGACGGGTGGTGGAGGGCGAGTCGCAGATCCCTGCGGCCCGCGGGCGCATCCGGCGCGTGCGGCTGCGCCCGCCCGAGATCGCGCCGCTCCCCGACGTGCTGACGGCCATCGCCGAGGCCGACCTGATCTTGCTGGGGCCTGGCAGCCTGTACACCAGCGTGATCCCCAACCTCCTGGTCCGGGGCGTGGCCGACGCGATCCGCGCCGCCCGGGGCCTGCGCGTCTACGTCTGCAACGTCATGACCCAGCCCGGGGAGACCGACGGCTTCACCGCCGCCGACCACGTGCGTGCCCTCGAGGCCCACGCGGGCCCGGGACTCGTCACCCACGTGCTGGTGAACACGCAGGCGCCGCAGAACCGCGCGCTGCTGGCGCGCTACGCCGCCGAGGGCAGCCACCCGGTGGCCCCGGCGCTGGCCGAGATCGAGGCCATGGGGCTCGTGGCCGTGGGCGCGCCGATGGTGAGCGAGGACGAGGTGGTACGCCACGACCCCGTGCGCCTGGCCCGGGCGGTGCTGGACCTCTGGGTGGCCGCCACCGGGCGCCCGCCGCGCCCCCGCCGGCGGCCCAGGCGGGCCCGCCGCGCGGCGGCCGTGCGCCGCTAGGGGCACCGCCGTGTAGGATTCTTGACGCCTGGCGACGAAACCCGATACCCTGGCGTGGGTCCTGACCCATGGTGTCCTGACAGAACGGGCTCGCCCGCTCTTCTGACGCAGATCTCACAGACGCCGCGGCCGACGCGGAGTCCGCACCGCCGCGCGACGGCGTGCGCGTCCCGGCCACGGGCGCGCTGGCGCGCGGGCACGTGCGCGCGGGGGACCTGAATGCTGGTACTGGACTGGCTGTACGTCGGGGTGTTCGCGCTGGTCGGGCTGCTGATGGCCGCGCTGCCGCTGGCGGTGGTGTGGGCGCTGGCGCCCCGCATGCCCTATCCGCAGAAGACGCTGACCTACGAGTCGGGCGTCGTGCCCTTCGGCCAGGCCTGGGCGCAGTTCCACGTGCGCTACTACCTGTTCGGGCTGGTCTTCGTGATCTTCGACGTCGAGGTCATCTACCTGTACCCCTGGGCGATCGTCTTCCAGGAGCTGGGGAAGTTCGCCTTCGTGGAGATGCTCATCTTCCTGACGATCCTGCTGGCGGGCCTCGCCTACGCGTGGCGGAAGGGCGCCCTGGAGTGGATGTAGGCGTGAGGGCGACGGCGCGATGACGGTGCAGTGGCCGCTGGAGGTCGCCCGGGCCGCAGGCCTCGCCGTGGTGGTGTTCACGTTCCTGGCGGTGGTGGCCGCCATGCTGGGGGTGCTGCTGGAGCGCAAGATCAGCGGGTGGATCCAGTCCCGCCTGGGACCCAAGCACGTGGGCCCCCAGGGCCTGCTGCAGACCGTGGCGGACACCATCAAGCTCCTGCAGAAGGAGCACATCACCCCCCGCGCGGCCGACGTGGTGGTCTTCAACACCGCGCCCTTGATCGTGGCGGTGGCCGGGCTCCTGGACTGGATCGTCATCCCCTTCGGCCCGGGGCTCATCGTGCGCGACCTCAACATCGGCGTGCTGTTCTTCGCCGCCATGGCGTCCCTGACGGTGATCGGCATCCTCGCCGGCGGCTTCGCCTCCAACAACAAGTACGCGCTGCTGGGCGGCCTGCGGTCGGCCTCGCAGATGATCAGCTACGAGCTGCCCATGGGGATGGCCCTCATCGCGGTCGCCATGGAGGCGGGCACGCTGTCCACCGTGGGGATCGTCGAGGCCCAGCAGGGCTGGCTGGGCGCGTTCGCGATCCGCCAGTTCCCCGCCTTCGTGATCTTCCTGGTGGCGGCCACGGCCGAGGTCAACCGGGTGCCCTTCGACCTGCCCGAGGCCGAGTCCGAGCTGGTGGCCGGGTACTTCTCGGAGTACACCGGCATGCGGTTCGCGCTTTTCCAGCTCGGCGAGTACGCCGAGATGTTCGCCATGGCGGCCCTGGCCACCACACTGTTCCTCGGTGGGTGGAAGGGGCCCCTGCTGCCGCCGGTGGTCTGGTTCCTGCTCAAGATGTACGCCGTGGTGTTCTTCCTGATGTGGATGCGCTGGACCTACCCGCGGCTGCGCCTGGACCAGCTGCTGGCGCTGTCGTGGAAGCTGCTGCTCCCGGCCGGGTTGCTCTGGATCCTGGTCACCGGGTACCGGATCAGCTTCTGACCATGGGCGAGCTGGCCGCGTTCATCGTCCTCGCGCTGGTGACGCTGGTGCCGGCGGTGGTGGTGGTGACCTCCAGCAACGTCGTCCGTGCCGCGCTGGCGCTGGTGCCCACGTTCCTGGGGGTCACCGGCCTGTACATCCTCCTGCAGGCCGAGTTCGTCGCCGGGATCCAGGTGCTGATCTACGCCGGCGCCATCACGGTGCTGATCCTGTTCGTCATCATGCTCACCGAGGGCGGCACCGGCGTCCGGGTGCGCCAGGCCCACGAGCAGCAGCCCCTGGGGCTGCTGGCCGCCGCGGTGCTGGCGGGCCTGCTGATCTGGGTGCTGGTCACCACCGCGTGGCCGCGGCCCGGCGGCGCCCTGCCCCAGTACACCGCCCGGCACATCGGGACGACGTTCCTGACCAACGCGGTGCTCGTCTTCGAGGTCACGAGCCTGGTGCTGCTGGTCTCGCTGGTGGGTGCCATCATCATCGCCAAACGGGAGCGGTAGGCGAGGAGGCGCGGCGTGCAGGTCGGGCTGGCGCACTACCTGGTGGTGAGCGTCCTGCTGTTCTGCCTGGGGCTGTACGCGGTGCTCTCCCGGCGGAACGCCGTGGCGATCCTGATGGGTATCGAGCTCATGCTGAACGCCACCAACATCAACCTCGTGGCGTTCAACAAGTACGTGGCTCCGGCGGCGGTCTCCGGCCAGGTCTTCGCCCTGGTGGTGATCACCCTGGCGGCGTGCGAGGCGGGCGTGGGGCTGGCGCTGGTCATGGCGGCCTACCGCAACCTGGAGACGGTGCACGTGGACCAGATCAACCTACTCAAGTGGTAGCCGATGCGTGAGCTGGCCTGGCTGATCCCGCTCTTCCCGCTGGCCGCCTTCGGCCTCATCGTGGCGTTCGGCCGGCGGCTGCCCGGGCACGGCGCCTACGTGGCCGTGGCGGCCATGGCCCTGGCGGGGCTGCTGGCGCTGGGCGTGGCGGCGGAGGTGGTGCGCACGCCGGAGCCCCTGGAGCTGAACGTCCGGTGGATGGTCCTGGGTGACGTGCCCCTGGACCTGGGGCTGCGGGTGGACCCGCTCAGCACCGTCATGCTGCTGGTCGTCACGGTGGTCGGCACGCTGATCTTCGTCTACTCCATCGGCTACATGCACGGCCACCCGCGGTTCCCCCGGTTCTTCGCCTACGTGTCGTTGTTCGGCTTCGCCATGCTCCTGCTGGTCCTGGCCAACAACCTGCTGTTCCTCTACGCCGGGTGGGAGCTGGTGGGGTTGTGCTCGTACCTGCTCATCGGGTTCTACTTCGAGCGCCCGTCGGCCGCCCGGGCGTCGCTGAAGGCGTTCGTCACCACCCGCGTGGGCGACTTCTTCATGTTCCTGGGGATCCTGCTGCTCTTCGCCACCCTGGGGACGTTCCGCTTCGAGGAGCTCTTCGCCAGGATCCGCGACGGCGCGCTGCAGGGGCGCACCGTCGGCGGGGTGCCGCTGCTGACCCTGGCGGCGGTGCTGCTGTTCGGCGGCGCGGTGGGCAAGTCCGCGCAGGTGCCCCTCCACACCTGGCTGCCCGACGCCATGGAGGGCCCCTCCCCGGTCTCGGCGCTGATCCACGCCGCCACCATGGTGGCGGCGGGCGTCTACCTGGTGGCGCGGACCCTCACGCTGTTCCTGGCGTCGCCGGGCCGGGAAGCGCTGGAGGTGGTCGCCTGGATCGGGGGCCTCACCGCCCTCATGGCCGCCACCATCGGCGTCACGCAGGACGACATGAAGCGGGTGCTGGCCTACTCGACCATCAGCCAGCTGGGCCTGATGATGCTCGGCCTGGGGGTGGGCGGGTACGCGGCGGGGATGTTCCACCTGGTGACCCACGCCTTCTTCAAGGCCCTGCTGTTCCTGGCGGCCGGCAGCGTGCTGCACGCCATGCACACCAACGACATCAAGGTCATGGGCGGGCTGGCCAGGGTCATGCCCGCGACCTACTGGACCTTCGTGGTCGGGGGCCTGGCGCTGGCCGGGGTCTTCCCGTTCTCGGGGTTCTGGAGCAAGGACGAGATCCTGCTGGAAGCCCTCCACCGGGGCCCCGCGTTCTTCGCCCTCGGCGCCCTCACCTCGTTCGTGACGGCGTTCTACGTCTTCCGGGTGATCTTCTACATCTTCACGGGCACGCCGCGCTGGCCGCAGGGCGTCCACCCCCACGAGAGCCCGCGGGTCATGACCGTGCCGCTGTGGGTGCTGGCGGCCTTCGCCGCGCTCGTGGGCTTCCTCGGCGCGCCGTTCCTGGGCCACCCGTTCCAGCACTTCCTGGCGGGCGAGGCCGCGGAGGCCGCGGCGTTCGACCCGCGGCTGGCCCTGGTGTCGCTGGGCATTGCGGGGGCCGGCATCCTGGCCGCGGCGGTGGTCTACCACTGGCGGATCGTGCCCTCCCAGACGTTGCGGCGCGCCGCGGGACCGCTGTACGTGCTGGTGAGCCGGAAGTACTTCTTCGACGAGCTGTACGGTTGGGTGTTCGTCCGGACGACGCTGTGGGCCGCCCGCGCCCTGCGCGTCTTCGACGTCTACGTGGTGGACACCGCGGTGAACCTCGCCGGGCTGGGCATCGTGGGGCTGGCGCGGCTGTACCGGATCGTCGACCTGCACGTGGTCGACGGGCTGGTCAACCTGCTGGGCTACGTGGTGGGCGCGGCGGGCGCGCTGTTGCGGGTGGTGCAGACGGGGCGGGCCCAGAACTACCTGCTGGCCATCGCCCTGGGCGTGATCGTCCTGCTGGCGGCGGGGCTGGTGCGCTGACGGGCCGCCGCACCGGAACGAGGAGGATCGCATCGGGATGGACTGGCTGCTGACGACGACGGTCTTCCTGCCGCTGCTCGGGGGGCTGGTGCTCCTGCTGATCCCCAAGGGCGGCGAGGAGTCGATGCGCTGGGTGGCGCTGGTCACCGCGCTGCTGACGTTCCTGGTCTCGGTCTACCTCCTGGTGCCCTTCGAGGTCGGGCGGGCAGGGATGCAGCTGGAGACGGTGGTGCCGTGGATCCCCGCCGCGGGGATCAACTACCACCTGGGGGTCGACGGCCTGAGCCTGCCGTTGCTGATCCTGACCACGCTGCTCACGCTGCTCTCGATCGTCTACTCGTGGCGGGTCGACCACCGGGTGAAGGAGTACCTGTTCCTGTTCCTGCTGCTGGAGACCGGCATGAACGGCGTCTTCGTGGCGCTGGACTTCTTCCTCTTCTACGTCTTCTGGGAGATCACCCTGGTGCCCATGTACTTCCTCATCGGCATCTGGGGCGGGCCCCGCCGGGAGTACGCCGCCATCAAGTTCTTCCTGTACACCCTGGTGGGCTCGCTGGCCATGCTGCTGGCGATCCTGCTGCTGTACTTCCACAGCGAGCCGCGGACGTTCGCCATCCTGGAGCTGATCAGGCAGCAGCCGCTGGCGCAGACGCCGCTGCTGGCGGCCCTGGCGTTCTGGGGCTTCTTCCTCTCCTTCGCCATCAAGGTGCCCATGTGGCCGTTCCACACGTGGCTGCCCGACGCCCACGTCGAGGCGCCCACGGCGGGCAGCGTGATCCTGGCGGGCATCCTGCTGAAGATGGGCACCTACGGCTTCGTCCGCGTCAGCCTGCCCATGCTCCCCGAGGCGTTCAAAGCCTACGCGCCCCTGGTGGCGGTGCTGGCGTTGATCGGCATCGTCTACGGTGCCCTGGTGGCCATGGCCCAGCCCGACCTGAAGAAGCTCGTGGCCTACTCCAGCGTCAACCACATGGGCTACGTGATGCTGGGCACCGCGGCGGCGGCCGCCGCCGTGGGGGTGCCCGAGAAGGCGGCGGCCGCCACCATGGCCCTCAACGGTGCCGTCTTCGAGATGGTCGCCCACGGCATCATCACCGGCGCGCTGTTCCTCATCGTGGGGGTGATCTACGACTACCGGACCCACACCCGCGGGGTCGACGACTTCGGCGGGTTGGGGGCGGTGCTGCCGGTCTACACCGGGATCACCACCATGGCCATGCTGGCGTCCCTGGGCCTGCCGGGGTTGATGGGGTTCGTGGCGGAGTTCCTCATCTTCGTGGGCGCATTCGGGATCTTCCCCGAGCTCACGGTCGTGGCGGTGACCGGGGTGATCTTCTCGGCGGCGATGTTCCTGTGGACGATCCAGCGCATCTTCCTCGGGCCGCTGAACCCGAAGTGGGCGACGCTGCCCGACCTGGATCGCCGTGAGGCCCTGGCGCTGGCCCCGCTGGCGGCGCTGATGCTGCTGTTCGGCGTCTACCCGCGGCCGCTGCTGGACGTGATCAACGGCGCCATGACCGTCCTGGTCACGGCGCTGCGGTAGGGGGCCGTCATGCCCGTCCCGCGCGAAGAGCTGTGGGCCCTGCGGCCCGAGTACTGGCTGGCGGCCCTGGGCCTGGTCCTGCTGGTGGCCGACCTCCTGCTGCCCCAGGGGCGCAAGACCGCCGTGGGCTGGGCGGCGGTGGTCGGCCTCCTGCTGGGCCTGGGGCCGATCGCCAGCATGCTGGGGGAACCGTCGCGCACGGTCTTCTTCGGGACCTACGTGGTCGACGGCTTCGCGACGTTCTTCAAGCTGGTGGTGGTAGGCGCCACGGCGCTGGTGGTGCTGTCGGCCATGGACTACTTCCGCGGCCAGACGGCCCACGAGGGCGAGCTGTACGCGCTGCTGGTGTTCACGGCCCTGGGCCTGGTGCTCATGGCCGGCAGCGCCGACCTGATCCTGCTGGCCCTGGCCATCGAGTTCGTCAGCCTCACGTCGTACGTGCTGGCGGGCTATATCAAGGCCGACGTCCGCAGCACCGAGGCGGGCATCAAGTACTTCCTGTTCGGCGCGGGCGCCTCGGCGGTGATGCTCTACGGCTTCTCGGTCCTCTACGGCCTGACGGGCGAGACGGGCCTGTACGCCATCGCCAGCAAGCTGCGGACGGCGCCGACGCCGGCGGTGGTGGCGGCGCTGGTGCTGGCCCTGGCCGGGTTCGGGTTCAAGATCTCCATGGTCCCGTTCCACCAGTGGACGCCCGACGTCTACGAGGGCGCGCCCACGCCCATCGCGGCGTACCTGTCGGTGGCGTCCAAGGCCGCCGGCTTCGCGGCGCTGGTGCGCCTGCTGGTGGTGGCCCTGGCGCCCACCGCCGTGGACTGGATCACCCTGATCGCCGGGCTCTCGGCGCTCAGCATGACGCTGGGGAACCTGCTGGCCCTGCCCCAGCGCAACATCAAGCGGATGCTGGCCTACTCCAGCATCTCCCACGCGGGCTTCCTGCTCATCGGCGTGGCGGCCTACCGCGGCGACTTCGGGACGCCTGGCCTGCTGCTGTACGTGCTGGCCTACACCTTCACCAACCTGGGCGCGTTCTTCGTGGCCATCGTCGTCGGGCAGCGGCTGGGGTCCGATGCGATCCCGGACTACGCGGGGCTGGCCCAGCGCGCGCCCGCGCTGGCCGCGCTCATGGCGCTGTTCATGCTGTCCCTGACGGGCATTCCACCCACCGCGGGCTTCCTGGGCAAGTTCTACCTGTTCGGCGCCGCCGTCAACAACGGGTTGCTGTGGCTGGCCGCGGTGGGGGTGGTCAACAGCGTGGTGTCGCTATACTACTACGTCAACGTCATCCGCGTGATGTACCTGCTGCCGCCCGTCCAGCCGGCACCCCTGCACGAGCCGGCGCCGCTGCGCGTGGCGCTGGGCGTGGCGGCGGTGGGCACGCTGCTGGTGGGCGTCTTCCCCCAGCCCTTCATCGAGCTGGTGCGCATGGCAGGGCTCCTGGCGCGGTTCTGAGGGGGCGGCCGCGCGAGCAGGACGCCGTGGCGGCGGCGTCGCGTGACATCGGGTGTCCGCAGACGCGTCGGCGATCCCACGCGCGCGATACATTTCCCCGCATCTGTCGCGGCTTGACGCCCCCTGGGGCGTTTGCTATCCTGCCAACGGTGTGTGCGCCCCCAGGGTGACGCGACCTGGGGGTTTCTTGCGACGGATTCCCAAGGGGCAGGCCGAATGAGCGCGCAGCGGGCTGGTCATGGGCACGACGACCGCAAGGACGAGAACCTCCTGCAGCTGATCGCCCACAAGGAACGGGAACTCGAGGCGGCGCTGGCCGCGGCCCGCCAGGAGGCGGCGGCACTGGTGGCGCGGGCGCGCGCCGAGGCGGAGCGCATCCTCCAGCAGGCGCGCGACGAGGTCGCGGCGGCCTCGCGGGCGCACGAGGAGCGCGTCGCGGCCGAGGTGGCGCGCATCACCGCGGAGCACGAGACGCGGGCGCAGCAGGAGGTCGAAGCGCTGCGGCGCCAGGCGGCGGCCCACCGGGCGCAGGCGGTCCGGCTGGTGGTGGACCGCGTGGTGCGAGGAGCGTCCGCGTGATCGTCCCGATGCACCGTGTCCTGGTGGTCGGGCCCAAGCGCCTGCTGGGCCCGGTGCTGGACGAGGTCCAGCGCCTGGGCGTCGTCCACGTCGACCGGATCGAGGCGGAGGAAGCGCCCGTCGGCACCGTGGAGGTCGACGAGGCCACGGCCGCCCGGGTGCAGGCGCTGGAGCGGCTCCTGGCCCGGATCGACGGGCTGCTGAAGCTCCTGCCGTCGGTCGGCGGTGCCGCCCAGGCCGCTGCCCTCGCCGACGCCGACGACGCGGCCCTGGACGCGGCGGTGGGCGAGATCGAGGCCGACGTGCAGGCGTTGGTGCGGCGCCGGCTCGAGGCCGAAGAGGAACTGGAGCTGATCCGGACCTACGAGGGCGCGGTGCGCGTGCTCTCGCCGCTGCTGGCCGCGCTGGAGGGCAGCCGGCACCTCGAGTCGGTGGGCTTCATCGTGCGCGGCAAGGACCTGTCGGTGGTGCAGGCGCTGCGCCAGCAGCTGGCCGCGCGCACCGGCGGGCGCGTGGAGGTCGTGAGCCGGATCGTCGAGGAAGGCAAGATCGGCGTGGTGGTGGCCTACCTGCACCGCGACGCCGACACGGTGCGCAGCTTCCTCACGCAGGCGGGCATCTCGGAGTTGCGGCTCCCGGCGCGCTACGCCCAGTACCCGCCCCTGGAGGCCGTGCGACACATGGAGCGCCGCCGCGCCGAGCTGCCGGCCGAGCTCGAGGCGATCGGCCAGCAGCTGGCCGAGGCGGCCCGTCGGCACCGGCCGCGCTTGACCGCCATGCGGGCCCTGGTCGCCGACCGGCTGGCCCAGCTGCGCACGCTGCCCCAGCTGGGGCAGTCGCGCTACACGTTCATCCTGCACGGCTGGGTGCCGGCCCCGCGCGTGGGCGAGGTGCGCGGCGTGTTGCGCACGCGCTTCGCCGGCGACGTGGTGGTCTACGACGCGCCCGCCGATCCCCACGAGGCGGAGCACGTGCCGGTGCTGCTGGACAACCCCGCGCCGATCCGGCCGTTCCAGCGCATGCTGGCGCTGTTCAAGCCGCCACGGTACGGCACCCTGGACCCGACGATCTTCCTGGCGGTCTTCTTCCCGCTGTTCGTCGGTATCGTCATCGGCGACGTGGCCTACGGCGCGCTGCTCTTCGCGTTCGGGTGGTGGCTGCGGAGCAAGGCCCGGCGCGGCGAGACGTGGGAGGTGGGGGTCGGGCCGATCCAGCTCGGCATGAAGCTGGGCCCGGCGGCGCTGGCCGACGCCTCGTGGATCATCCGCGTCATGGCCGCCTGGTCGATGCTCTTCGGCGCGCTGTACCTCGAGGTGTTCGGCAACCTGCTCGAGCACCACCTCGGCCTGCACCCGCTCTTCAACCGCGTGGAGCTGACCATCGCGTTCTTCAAGTTCACCGTGGCGCTGGGCCTGGTGCAGATCGTGCTGGGCTACGTGCTGCACCTGGTGGTGGCCCTCCGGCACCGGCACACCTTCGGCGTGCTCGAGTCGCTGGCGATGCTCTCGGGGGTGCTGGGGCTGGTGGCCGTGCTGGGTGCCATGGGCGGGCAGCTCCCGGCGGCGGTCCAGCGCCCCGGGATGCTGCTGCTGGGGGCGTTCGTGGTGTTCGTGGCGCTGGGCGTCGTGGTCAGCCGGTTCGCCCTGATGTGGTTGCTGGAGGCGATCTCGGGCATGGGCAACGTCCTGTCCTATGCCCGGTTGTTCGGCGTCGGGCTGGCCGCGGCCGTGCTGGCCAACGTCGCCAACGAGCTGGGCGGCCAGCTGGGGCCGGTGTGGGTCGGGGTGCTGGCCGGTATCGCCTTCCAGCTGGTGTTCTTCCTGTTCACGATCGCCGGGCACATCATCCAGCCGGCGCGTCTCAACTGGGTCGAGTTCCTCACCAAGGTGAAGTACCACGACGAAACCGGCAACTCGTACCAGCCGCTCCACAAAACGGGAGGTGACTAGCGTGAAGACGGTTCTACGGATGCTGACGCTGGCGGTGGCGGTGCTGCTCGCGGCCGGCCCCGGGCTGGCCGCGGAGACGCCGGCCGAGGGCGCCCGGCAGATCACCCTGGCCCACGGACTGATGGCCCTGGCCGCAGCGCTGGCGGTCTTCGGCGGCGCCATCGGCACCGCCTGGGCGCAGTCGCGCATCGGGTCCGCGGCCGCGGGCGCCATGGCCGAGCGGCCCGAGATCGGCGGGCAGATGCTGATCTTCCTGGTGCTGCCCGAGACGCTGATCATCTTCGGCTTCCTGGTGGCCTTCTTCATCGTCGGCCGGCTGTAGTCCGGCGGGCGCAGACCATGACGTCGGAGCTGATCGCCCTCCTCGAGCGCGAGGCTGCGGCCGAGCGCGAGAAGCTCCTGGCCGACGCCCGGGCCCAGGCCGAGGCGATCGTCGCCGAGGCCCGGCAGCAGGCGGCCGAGCTGGTGGCGCGCCACCACGAGCGGCTGGAGGCCGCCTACCGTGCCGCGGTGACCCGGGCGCAGAGCACCGCGCAGCTGCGCGCGACGTCCCTGGTGCTCCAGGCCAAAGAGGAGGAGATCGGCAAGGTCTTCGCCGAGGCCGAGGCCGAACTGGCGCGGCTGGCGCGCGACCCCCAGGCGTACCCGGCGGCGCTGGAGGCGTTTCTCCTGGAGGCGGTGCGCAGCCTCGGCGATGCCGCCGTGGTCACGGTGCACCCCGACGACGCGCCGCTGGCACGCGAGGTGGTCCGCCGCCAGGGCTGGCAGGTGCAGGTGCACACCGACCCGGCCGTGACCGGCGGCGCGCGCGTGACCTCGGCCGATGGGCGGTTCGTCGTCACCAACACGCTGGCCTCGCGCCTGGAGCGCGCGCGTCCGATGCTGGCCGGCGAGGTGGCGCGCGTGCTCTGGGGGTAACCGTCGGCCGCATGCCGGACTTCCCCTACGTCAACGCCAGGGTCCGCGCCATGCGCAGCCGGCTGCTGTCGCCGGGGCGGCTGGAGGAGCTGCTCGGGGCGCCGACGTTCGAGGCGTTCCTGCAGGCGCTGGCGGCCACGCCCTACGGCGACGACCTCCAGGAAGCGCTGGTCCGCGCGCAGGGTGTGCGGGCGGTGGACGAGGCGCTGGCGCGCAACCTCCAGCGCACCACGCGGGCGATTCTGAGCTTCGCCGACGGCCAGGCCCGCGCGCTGCTGGAGACGCTGCTGCTGCGCTGGGACCTGCACAACCTGCGGGTCATCGTGCGCGGCAAACATGCCGGCCGCCCCGCGGACGAGATCGTCGCTGCCCTGGTGCCGGCCGGCAACCTCAGCGAGACCCTCCTGAAGGAGCTGGCGGGCTACCCCGACATGGCAGCGCTGGCCGGCACGCTGGAGGCGGTGAACCACCCGCTGGCGGGGCCGCTGGCCGAGGGCGTCGCCGCGTACGCCCGCACCCAGGACCTGCTGGCGTTGGAGTTGGGGCTGGAGCGCGCCTATGCTGGCTGGGGGCTGGCGCGGGCGAGCGGTCGGGGGCACGACGCCGCGGTGCTGCGCGAGGTCTTCCGCACCGAGATCGACGTCGCCAACGTCAAGACCGCGCTCAAGCTGGCCCTGGCCGGGACGCTGCCCGAGGCCCGGCGGCTGCAGTTCTACATCCCCGGCGGCGCCATCGTCACCGACAAGCTGTTCCTGGGGCTGTCGGATGCCCAGGCCCAGGCGGCGGCGTGGGAGCGGCTGCGCGTCCACGGCTTTCCGGTGAAAGAACTGCCCGGCGATCTCGTGGCGTTCGAACGGGAGCTCGACTATCATGTGGTCAGGACCCTGGTCCGCTACTACCTGGGCGATCCGTTGGGCATCGACATCGTCGTGGGCTTCCTGGCCATGAAGACCGCGGAGGTGGCGAACCTGCGGCTCATTGCGCGCGGCAAGGTGTACGGGCTGCCGCGCGAGCAGGTGCGCCGGGAGATGCTCCTTGTATAGGTTCGCCGTGATCACCGACCCCGAGACCGCCACGGGCTTTCGCCTGGCGGGCGTGGAGGTGCGCGAGGCCACCACGCCCCGGGAGGCCCTGGAGCAGCTCCGGCAGCTCGTCGCGCTGGACTACGGCCTGGTGGCCGTCAACGAGGCGCTGCTGGAGGGGGCCGCCGAGGAGCGCGCGCGGCTGCTGCGCGGCCGCGACCTGCCGATCCTCGTGCCGTTCCCGGCCCCGGAGGCGCAGGCCGAGAGCGCCGAGCAGTACGTGGCGCGGCTGGTCAAGGAGCACATCGGGTTCTACGTGAAGCTGCGGTAGGAGGCAGGCGATGGCGACGCAGGGCGAGATCATCAAGATCGCCGGGCCAGCGGTCATCGCCCGGGGGATTCCCGGCGCGCGGATGTACGACCTGGTCCGCGTGGGCCGCGAGGGCCTGCTGGGCGAGATCATCCGGCTGGACGGGGCCACGGCCTTCATCCAGGTCTACGAGGACACCTCGGGGTTGCAGGTGGGGGAGCCCGTGCACACCACGGGCGCGCCCCTGTCGCTGGAGCTGGGGCCGGGGCTGCTGACCTCGATCTTCGACGGCATTCAGCGGCCCCTGGAGAGCGTGCGGCGCCAGAAGGGCGACTTCATCGCCCGCGGCGCGGTGACCGAGGCCCTCGACCGTACGAAGCGGTGGGCGTTCGTCGCCACGGCGGCCCCCGGGCAGCAGGTCGGCCCCGGCGACGTGCTGGGCTGGGTGCAGGAGTTCGGCTTCCAGCACCGGATCATGGTGCCGCCGGGGCTGCGGGGCGGGCGGCTCGCGGAGCTGCGCTCCGGGGAGTTCACCGTCGACGACGTCATCGGCCGTCTGGACGACGGCACCGAGCTGCGGCTCGCGCACCGCTGGCCGGTGCGCGTGCCCCGGCCCGTGGCGCGCAAGCTCGACCCGCGGGAGCCGTTCATCTCGGGCCAGCGCATCATCGACGTCCTCTTCCCGGTGGCGATGGGCGGTGCGGCGGCCATCCCCGGGCCGTTCGGCTCGGGGAAGACCGTCATGCAGCAGACGCTGGCCAAGTGGTCCAACGCCGACGTGATCATCTACGTGGGGTGCGGCGAGCGCGGCAACGAGATGACCCACGTGCTCGACGAGTTCCCCGAGCTGGAGGACCCGCGCACTGGCCGGCCGCTCATGGAGCGGACGATCATCATCGCCAACACGTCCAACATGCCCGTGGCGGCCCGGGAGGCGTCGGTCTACACCGGCATCACCATGGCCGAGTACTGGCGTGACCAGGGCTACAAGGTGGCGCTGATGGCCGACTCCACCAGCCGGTGGGCCGAGGCGATGCGCGAGATCTCGTCCCGGCTGGAGGAGATGCCCGCCGAGGAGGGCTACCCGCCCTACCTCTCCAGCCGTCTGGCGGCGTTCTACGAGCGCGCCGGGCGCGCCGTCTGCCTGGGGCAGCCGGAGCGCCACGGGTCGGTCACCGTGGTCGGGGCGGTCTCGCCACCCGGCGGCGACCTGTCCGAACCGGTTACCCAGGCCACCCTGCGCATCGTCGGCACCTTCTGGTCGCTGGACGCCAGCCTGGCCCACCGGCGCCACTTCCCGGCCATCCACTGGCTGCGCTCCTACAGCCTCTACACGCCGCTGTTCCGCGACTGGTACCGGGAGCACATGCCCGAGGACTTCGAGACCCTGCGCGACCGCGCCTCGGCGCTGCTGCAGCGCGAGGCCGAGCTGCAGGAGATCGTGCAGCTCGTGGGGCCCGACGCCCTCCAGGACGACCAGCGGCTGGTGATCGAGGCGGGCAAGATGCTGCGCGAGGACTTCCTCCAGCAGTCGTCGTTCTCGGAGGTGGACGCCTACTGCTCCCTGGAGAAGGCCTACGGGATGCTGCGGGCCATCATCACCTTCTACGACGAGGCCAGCGCGGCGCTGCGGCGCGGGATGGCCATGGACGAGATCCTGAACCTCAAGCAGATGGAGGAGATCGCCCGCATGAAGGAAGTGCCCAACGACCAGTTCGGCGCGTACATCGCGGCGTGGTTCGCGCGGCTCCCCGAGGCGTTCGGGGCCAAGGCCGCGGCGGGAGGGTAGCAGGCCATGGAGCTGGCGACCAAGCAGTACCAGTCGATCTCGTACATCTCCGGGCCGCTGCTGTTCGTCGAGGGCGCCCGGGACCTGCCGTATGGCGCCATCGTCAACATCCACCTGCCCGACGGCAGCATCCGGGGCGGCCAGGTCATCGAGGCGTCCGAGCGGGTGGCGGTGATCCAGGTCTTCGAGGAGACCGCCGGACTGGACCTGGCCCACACCTCGGTCAGCCTGCGCGAGGACGTGGCCCGCATCGGCGTCTCCCGCGAGATGATCGGCCGACGGTTCAACGGCCTGGGCGATCCCATCGACGGGCTGCCGCCCATCATCCCCGAGAAGCGCCTGCCGGTGGTGGGCGCGCCCATCAACCCGGTGGCGCGGCAACGGCCGCAGGAGTTCATCCAGACCGGCATCTCGGCCATCGACGGCCTCAACACGCTGGTGCGCGGCCAGAAGCTGCCGATCTTCTCGGGCGCGGGGCTGCCCCACAACGAGCTGGCGGCCCAGATCGCCCGCCAGGCCAGGGTGCGCGGCGAGGGCGAGGCGTTCTCGGTGGTCTTCGGCGCCATGGGCATCACCCAGCGCGAGGCGGCGTACTTCATCGAGCAGTTCGAGTCCACCGGCGCGCTGGCGCGCAGCGTGGTCTTCCTCAACCTGGCCGACGACCCGGCCATCGAGCGGCTGATGACCCCCCGGGTGGCGCTGACCACCGCCGAGTACCTGGCGTTCGAGCTGGACATGCAGGTGCTGGTCATCCTGACGGACATGACCAACTACTGCGAGGCGCTGCGCGAGATCGGCGCGGCGCGCGAGGAGATCCCGGGCCGGCGCGGCTACCCCGGCTACATGTACACCGACCTGGCCACCATCTACGAGCGCGCGGGCCGCATCCACGGCCGCAAGGGCTCCATCACCCAGCTGCCGATCCTGACCATGCCCGACGACGACATCACCCACCCGATCCCCGACCTCACGGGCTACATCACCGAAGGGCAGATCGTGCTGAGCCGGGCGCTGCACCGCAACGGGATCTACCCGCCCATCAACCCCCTGCCGAGCCTGTCGCGCCTGATGAACGACGGCATCGGGCCCGGGCGCACCCGCGCCGACCACGCCAACGTCAAGGACCAGCTGTTCGCGTCGTACGCCAACGGCGTGGACCTGCGCCGCCTCGTGGCCATCATCGGCGAGGAAGCGCTGACCGACCGCGACCGCCTCTACCTGAAGTTCGCCGAGGCGTTCGAGCGCGAGTTCCTGGGCCAGGGGCAGACCGATCGGTCCATCGAGGAGACCCTCACCATCGGCTGGAAGCTCCTGTCGATGTTCCCCAAGGGTGAACTCAAGCGCATCAAGCAGGACCACGTGGACAAGTACTACTTCGGCGAGCAGATGGAGCAGCTCTGGGAGGAGAAGATCCGGCTGTGACGCCGGACGCGGGCGCCGCGCCGACGGCGCGCCCGGGGCGCTGACAGAGACGGGGAGCGCGCAATGGCCGAGGTCATCAGCCCCACCCGCATGAACCTGCTGCAGCGGCGCAACCAGCTGCGCGTGGCGCAGCAGGGCGTCGACCTGCTCAAGCGGAAGCGCGATGCGCTGGTGGCCGACTTCTTCAAGGTCGTGCGCGAGTCGCTCCAGGCCCGCGAGCGCCTCACCGCCGCCTGCCGCGAGGCGTACGTCATGCTGACCCTGGCCAAGGCCTTCGAGGGCCGCGAGGCGCTCGAGGCCGCCGCCATCCCGGCCCGGCGGGACGTGCTGCTGGACATCGCCATCCGCAACGTGTGGGGGACCAAGATCCCCGAGGTGGCCATCACCGACGTGCGGCGCTCCGTGCTCGAGCGGGGCCAGAACCCCGTGGCCACCAGCGCCCGCACCATGGCCAGCACGAGCCAGTTCGAGGACGTGGTGAGCGCGATCCTGGCGGTGGCCGCCACCGAGATCAAGCTGCGCAAGATCGGCGAGGAGATCAAGAAGACGACCCGCCGCGTCAACGCCCTGGAGCAGGTGGTGATCCCGCGGCTGCGCATGGAGACCCGGTACATCGCCTCCGTGCTGGAGCAGCGGGCCCGGGAGGACGTCTTCCGCCTGAAGCGCATCAAGAAGAAGCTGGAGGCCAAGGAGGCCGGGCGCTGACCCCGGCCCGGGCAGGCCCCGGGCGGGGGCCCGTCGCCGCGGAGCGCATCGGTGGCGCATCGTCGGTCAGGTCGCACGGTCCTTCCCGTCGTGGCGCGACACGCGGTGCGGTGGCAGGCGCCCCTGGCCGGGCTGCTGGCGCTGGTGGGCTTCGTCGTGGTCCTCCAGGTGCGCACGGTCTGGCAGGTGCGCCGCACGCTGCAGATCCCCCCGACCGAGCTGGAGCAGCTGGCCCTGATCCTGCGCGACCACGAGCGGCGCCGGGCGAGTCTGGAAGCCGAGGTCGCCGAGCTGCGGGCGCGCCTGCAGGACTACGAGAAGGCCGCCGCCGAGGGGCGCACCGCGGCGGCGCGCCTGAGCCGGACGCTGCAGGAGCTGCGGGCCCGGGCCGGGGTGACGCCCGTGGAGGGGCCGGGCGTGGTGGTCGAGCTCGCCGACAACCCGCGGCCACCACGCCCCGGCGAGGACCCCAACAAGACGATCCTGCACTACTCGGACCTCTACGCCGTGGTGGCCGAACTGTGGGCAGCCGGGGCAGAGGCCGTGGCCGTCAACGGCGAGCGGGTCGTCTCCAGCACCGGGATCAACTGCGTCGGCACCACCATCCTCTGCAACGCCAAGCGGCTGGCCCCGCCGTACGTCATCACGGCCATCGGCGACCCCGACGCGCTGCTGGCCGCCCTGCGGCGGCCAGCCGGGGCGGTGGAGATGCTGGTGGCCTTCGGCTTCCCCGTGCGCCTGGCGCGGCAGACCCGGCTCCACGTGCCGGGGTACCGTGGCATCTACCGGTTCGAGCACGTGCGCGCACCGCAGTAGGAGGGATCCGCCCGTGTGGCTGCCACTGCTCGGCCTGATCGTGGGCATCGTGCTGGGGTTCCTGGTCTCGGTGGAGATCCCCCTGGGGTACGTGAAGTACACGGCCATCGCCATCCTGGCGGCGATCGACACGGTGCTCGGTGGCCTCCGGGCGCAGCTGGAGGACCGGTTCGACCTGCTCATCTTCCTGTCGGGGTTCATCGTGAACGCCGGCTTCGCCGCCCTGCTCACCGCCATCGGCGACCTGCTGGGCCTGGACATCTACCTGGGCGCCGTCATCGCCTTCAGCATCCGCATCTTCGACAACATCGGGTTCATCCGGCGCGACGTGCTGGCCGCCTACCTGAAGGTCGACCGATCCGAGGCACGCCGCGGCTAGGGGTCGGCCACGGTCCGACGACGGCCCGGGGTGAGCACGCCCGGCGGGCGTCGAGGGCGCCGGGCGGCGCCGCCGGACGGCACGCCGCACCCGTGTGGAGCCGTGCAGCGCCCGGCGACGGATCGGGCCCCGGCCCGATGACAGCCCCGGTGGGCGTGCGCTAGCCTGAAGTGCGAGGGGACGTGTGCTGAGGAGGTGGAGGCATGCCAGTGCGGGTGGGAATCAACGGCTTTGGGCGCATCGGCCGCCAGTCCCTGCGGGCCATGCGCGAGCGGTACCCCGACGACATCCAGGTCGTCGCCATCAACGACATCGCCGACCTGCAGACCAACGCCCACCTGTTCAAGTACGACTCCAACTACGGCACGTACCCGGGCACCGTGGCCGCCCGGGACGGGACGCTCGTGATCGACGGCCAGGCGATCCGCGTGTTCTCCCAGCGCGAGCCGGCCCAGATCCCCTGGGACGAGGTGGGCGCACAGATCGTGGTGGAGTCCACGGGGCGGTTCACCGCGGCCGAGCAGGCCCGCGGCCACCTCGCCCACGGTGTCCGGAAGGTCGTCATCAGCGCGCCGGGGAAGGGTGAGGACCTCACGGTGAACATGGGCGTCAACCACGAGCTCTACGATCCGGCCCGGCACACCATCGTGAGCAACGGGTCGTGCACCACCAACGCCCTGGCCGTGACAGCCAAGGTGCTCAGCCGGGAGTTCGGCATCAAGCGCGGCTTCATGACCACCGTCCACTCCTACACCAACACGCAGCGCATCCTGGACGTGGTCGGCGAAAACCTGCGCGAGGCCCGGGCGGCGGCGCTGAACATCATCCCGGCCACGACCGGAGCCGCCAAGGCCATCTTCCTGGTGCTCCCCGAGCTGAAGGGCCGCATGCACGGCATCGCCCTGCGGGTCCCCACGCCGACCGTGTCCATCGTCGACCTCGTGTGCGAGCTCGAGCGGCCCGCCTCGGCCCAGGAGGTCAACGCCGCCTTCAAGCGGTACGCCGAGGGCGAGATGCGGAAGGTCCTGGGGTACACTGAGGAGGAGCTCGTCTCCATGGACTTCAAAGGCGACCCGCGCTCGGGCATCGTGGACGGGCCGCTGACGACAGTGCTCGGCGAGACCTTCGTGAAAGTCATGACCTGGTACGACAACGAGTGGGGCTACGCGTGCCGCGTGGCCGACCTCGTGGCGTACATGTACGAGCGCGGGCTGTAGCCCCATGGCCGCGAAGAAGACCGTCCGCGACGTGGACGTCGCGGGCCGGCGGGTCCTGGTGCGCGTCGACTTCAACGTGCCCATGGAGGGTGGGGTCGTCACCGACGACCGGCGCATCCGCGAGGCCCTCCCCACGATCCGCTACCTGGTCGAGCGGGGGGCGCGCGTGATCCTCGCCTCGCACCTGGGGCGGCCGGGCGGGGTCCCCGACCCGCGCTTTCGCCTGGCACCGGTGGGCGAGCGGCTGAGCGCGCTGCTGGGGCAGCCGGTGCCGGTGCTACCCGACTGCGTCGGCCCGGAGGTCGCCGCGGCGGTGGCGGCCCTGCAGCCCGGCCAGGTGGTGCTGCTGGAGAACCTGCGCTTCCATCCGGGCGAGGAAGCCAACGATCCGGCGTTCGCCGCGCAGCTGGCGGCGCTGGCCGACCTGTACGTCAACGACGCCTTCGGGACGGCCCATCGCGCGCACGCGTCTACGGTGGGTGTCGCCACGCTGCTGCCGGCCGTCGCGGGCTTCCTGATGGAGAAGGAGTTGCGGCACCTGGGCCAGGCGCTCGAGGACCCGGTCCGGCCGTTCGTGGCCATCCTGGGCGGCAAGAAGGTATCGGACAAGATCGCCGTGATCCGCCACCTGCTGACCCGCGCCGACACCCTGCTGCTGGGCGGCGGCATGGCGTACACGTTCCTGCGGGCGCGCGGGTACGAGATCGGGGCGTCACTGTGTGAGCCCGACCGCCTCGCGCTGGCGGCCGACCTCCTCGCCGAGGCCGCCCGCCGCGGGGTGGCGGTCCACCTGCCGGTGGACGTGGTGGTGGCCGAGGCCGTGCGGGCCGACGCCCCCACGCGCGTCGTGCCCGCCTCGGCCATCCCACCGGGGTGGGCCGGCGTGGACATCGGGCCCGAGACCGCGGCGCACTTCGCGGGCGTCATCGCCCAGGCCGGCACCGTGCTGTGGAACGGGCCGATGGGGGTCTTCGAGATCCCGGCGTTCGCCGCCGGCACCCGCGCGGTGGCCGAGGCGATGGCCCGTGCGTCCGCCGTGACCATCGTGGGCGGCGGCGACACCGCGGCGGCGGTCGACGCGTTCGGCCTGGCCGACCGCATGACGCACGTCTCTACCGGCGGTGGGGCGTCGCTGGAGTTCCTGGAGGGGCGCGAGCTGCCCGGTGTCGCGGTCCTGCAGGATGCACAGGCGCCAGGTGCCCGGTCGGCCTGACGGCGCCCTGTCGGCCCGACCGGGTCCGGTAGGCGCACATCGCAGCTCGCGGGCCCGACAATCGAGCAGTGGCAGTCACAGCCCGGGGACGGGTTGAGAACCGGAGACCCTGAGCGCCGCAGGCTCCGGACGCAACGCGCCTGCTCGGACCTTTTCAGGAGGCGATCATGCGCACACCGCTGGTGGCCGGCAACTGGAAGATGCACCTGCGCATCCGCGAGGCCCTGGACCTGGTCGGCGCGCTGCGGCAGGCCCTGGACGGCCTGGCCGGGATCGAGGTCGTGGTCTGCCCGCCGTTCACGGCGCTGGCCGACGTCGGCCGCGCCCTGGCCGGCTCGACGATCGGCCTGGGCGCCCAGAACGTGCACTGGGCACCCCAGGGGCCGTTCACCGGGGAGATCGCCGCGCCGATGCTGCGCGACGTGGGGTGCACCCACGTGATCATCGGACACTCCGAACGCCGCCACGGTCTGGGCGAGACGGATGCCATGGTGGCGCGCAAGGTGGTCACCGCCCTGGCGCACGGGCTGGTGCCCATCCTGTGCGTGGGCGAGACGTTGGAGGAACGGGAGGCGGGGCGCACCGAGGACGTGCTGGCCGCGCAACTGCGCGCCGGGGTCGCCGATGCCGGCGCGGCGGACGCCGCGCGGCTCGTCGTGGCGTACGAGCCCGTCTGGGCCATCGGCACCGGCCGGCCTGCGACCGGCGCAGAAGCGAACCGTATCGCCGGCCTGCTACGCGCCTGGCTGCGCGACCGGTTCAGCGCTGGCGCGGCGGCGGTCCGCGTGCTCTACGGCGGCAGCGTCACCCCCCAGACGGTCGGTGAGTTCGCCGGGCAACCCGAGGTCGATGGCGCCCTGGTCGGGGGCGCCAGCCTGCAGGCCGATGCCTTCGTGGGCATCGTGCGGGCCGTCCTGGGCGCGCGTGTGGCCCCGTGAGCGCGCGACGGACGTGCGCGGACGACGGCGGCTGCCGACGCGGGTGGAACCCGGAAGGGGGCAGATGCGGCGCGGGGCGCGAGCAGCGCTCGCCGGGATGTCGGGGGTACCGGGGCGCGCGCAGACGCAGGGACGCAGAGGCGTGGGGCCAGCGGGCGCAGGGGCGCCGAGGCAACCGGGTGCAGACGGCGCTGGGGCGCAGGAGGCGCGCGTGTTCTTGCGGCCCGGCGCGGGGGCGTGTATTCGGCGTCGCGACGGCGAGCGGCTCTGGAGCTGCTTGGCGCGGGGCGCAAGGGGCGTGCCCATTCTTGCGGTCCGGGGCCACGGGTGCTAGCATGAAGGACGCTCCGGGCGGGGCAGTACGCTCGCGGAACCGGCTCTGGGGAGGACGTGTCAGGTGACGGACATTCCCCTTGCGCTCTACATCGTGCACCTGGTGATCGCGCTGGCGCTCATCGGCATCATCCTGCTGCAGGGGCCCAAGGGCGAGGGCCTGGGGGCCATCGGCGGCAGCGCGCGGCTCTTCCACGGGCCGCGGCCACGCGAGACACTGCTCACCAGGATCACCACGGGGTTCTCGATCGCGTTCGTGCTGACGGCCAGCGTGCTGGCCTTCTGGCGCTAACACGCCTGCTGGTATCCCCACCGCGGTTTGACACCCCTGCGCGGGCGTTTCTATAATGACGCTGCTTCCCCTGAGTGCACCGTTCGGGAAGCCCGCGCCGGGATGGCGGAACTTGGCAGACGCGCACGCTTGAGGGGCGTGTGGGGTTTCCCGTGGGGGTTCAAATCCCCCTCCCGGCACCAGACACGTGGACACGTCACCGGCCGGTGTCTCGCAGCAGAGGTACCAGCTGACAACGGTGCGCAGGCCGTCGTGCGCGCTAGCGTCCGGCGGGCCCGCCGTCACGCGACGTGTCGTGGCTCGTTGGGCGCGCGCGCAGGCCGCCTGCAGGCTGCGTCTTGCCGGACTGCGCCTCCCGGTGCTCAGGGCGCAGACGGCGGGCGGGGAGCGCTCCTCGCGTCCGCCTGTTCCAGTACGCCGCGGTGCAGGTGGAGGATCTTCCCCGAAGGGGTGGGCAGGGGCTCGCGGCGGAGCACCTGGAGCGTGCCCGCGGCCTCCCAGGCGCGCTGCACGATGCGTCCGTACGCTGGCACCAGGTGCCGGCGAGCCATTTCGCGCAGAACCGTCCGTCGCACAGCGTCCTCGTCCACGGGGCCTACGGCAGGGCTCACGAGCAGGAAGAGCCGCGTGAAGCCGCTCTCGTCCTCCCCTTCGACGAGCTGGTAGTGCCGGCCGTCGCCGCCGAACCGGCGCGGGAGCTCTTCCTCCAGGAGCTCCGCGACCGCAGGGCCGAGGTACGTCAGACCCTCGGCTGTGAGTTTCTCGAAGCTGCGGATGGTATGCATGTGGAGTCGCAGCCCGGCGCGGTCGAGGAAACAACCACAGGAGCGCTCTTCCAGGCGTGCCTCGTCACCGCTCTCCACGTTGAGCAGCACGTTGCGGGCATGCGGCAGCAGCGTGGTGAACAGCAGCGCACGTACCTGGGCGCCGTGGGGTGAGATCGGCCGCAGGTGCTCGCGTACGGCGACACGGTCGGTGAGGACGTGCAGGTCGTCGGCCTCGTGCCCGACCGGGCATTGCCAGGCGCAGTTGCCCAGTTCGGTGAACGAGAAGCGGGACAGCACGCGGAAGCCGCGCGCCTCGATGGCACGGCGCTTCGCAGGTGTCAGCGGCTCGCCCGCAACGATGAAGACGACGTCGCCCAAGGCGAGACCTGCGTCGTCGGCGGCGAGCACCAACCGTAGGGCGGAGCTGGCGAACGTCTCGACCACCATGCCGCGGGCGGTGTTCACCCGGCTGATGTATCGAGCGAGCTCGGTCGCGCGATCGGCGGGCACGACCTCCATGGGCGGCAACGGTCTGCCGCTGACGGCGCGGACGGTCGTCAGCAGGAGCCGCGTGTGGGGTGCGGCCTCGAACACCTGCGAGCACCAGCGCACGGGGCGCTCTCCGGTCAGGGCCCCCACCAGCAGCCAGACGAGGCCCGTGCTGGCGCTGAGCCACACCAGCACGTCGCGTCCCGCCAGACCGTAGTGGAGGTTGAGCCAGCGTCGCAGGCGGGCGCGGGCGACCAGCTCTTCGAGCGGCACGGTGCTGGGCGTGGGCGCCCCCCGGGATCCGCTGCTGGTCGCCTGAAACGCCCGGGTGGTGTCAGGGGTGGCGAAGTCCCTGGGCTGAAAACGCAAGGTCGTCTTTCCGCGCACCGCTGGCACGAGGCCCTTGAACTCCTGGATCGTCACGAAGACGCCGTCGGCCCGGAGCTGGTCCAGGGCGCCATCGAGCCCTCGCGTGCGCACGAGGTGAGTGAGCCGTTGGAAGTCGTAGCCCCCTGCCTCCAGCAGCGGCCGATAGGGGCTGTTCGGGTACGCGAAGATGACCCGCTCGGCGCTGGCGAGGAACGTCTCGTCGCGGCGGGCCACTGCGGCGCGCAGCTCCTCGGCGAAGTCGCGGACGTCGCTTATCTGGTGGCGCAGGAGGCGTCCGATCTGCACTCCGGCCCGGATGGCTGCGGCAATGGTCGCAGGGGCGCGGCGCAGCCGGCGGCCTGTGGTCATCGCGTCCCCCCGTTGTGGTCGGAAGCTGCGCGGTGTGGGACGGTGCCCTGCCGCGCCAGCGCCTCGGCGCGGGCGTAGTCGTCGGGCGTGTCGATCTCGGCCCACCGCAGTCCCGCGACCGAGACCCATGGCATGGGGGCTTCCGCGACCGTGGCCCCCAGGAGGTCCTCGTAGGCGACGTCGGTGGCGCCGCGGTGCACACACGCGCGGGCCAGCGCCGCAAGGCGCGCGGCACGGTCCGGGGAGAGCCGCGCGAACCCCACCCACTCTGCCCCAGGCGCACTCCGCAATCCCCGCGCCAGCCCGGTCGCGCGTCCGCCCGCGATGGCGGCCCGGTACTTTTCGCGGTCGTAGGGTCGGGATGGGTCGACCACCAGGGCCTCCTGACCGCCGTCGCATGCCCGGGCCAGCACGGCGTCCTCGCAGTACACGTCGCCGTCCATCAGCAGGACCTCACCCTCCATGCAGGCCCGGGCCGCGTCCAGTGAGCACACGCTGCCCCCCACGCGGGGATTGTGGACAGTGCGGACCGGAAACGCCACGGAGGTCGTGGCGGCGGCCAGCGCGTCCACGCGCTCGTGTTCGAAGCCCGTGACGACCACCAGCTCGTCGACCCCAAGGCGGCGCAGGGCGTCGATGTAGCGGACCAGCAGCGGCCGGCCGCCCACCGGGAGCAGGCACTTGGGGTGCGGCCAGACGGCGCGCAGCCGGGTCCCGCGTCCTGCCGCCAGGACGACGGCCCGCATCAGCGGCCCCCGTCCCGGTCGGCCCGCCGCAGCAGGACCACCGCGCGCGTCAGGTGCCAGAGGAGACTTCCCAGGGAGACCGGCGCCATGACCAGCAGCACCACGTCCAGCCGCCTCCACAGGGCGGCCACCACCAGTGCTGGGAGCAGCGTGCCGTCCATGCCGACGAGGTGACGACCGATGAGGTGGCGCAGGAAGGCTTCGCGCCGCCCCAGCGCCCCGCTCGGTGGTGGGGGAACGCTGGCCACGGGGGCAGGCGACGTCTTGGGGGCGAGCGCCCGTAGGGCCTCGCGCATCCGCATCTCGGCCAGCGCGTGCTGCGCTGTGGCCAGGGCAGCGACGCCGCCGAGCAGCAAGCACGCCGTGCGTCCGCCATCGGGCCCGAGGGCCCACAGGGGGGGCTGCGGGGCCAGGTAGACGTGGACGCCGAGTGCCGCGAACAGCAGCGGCGGCATCAGATGGCCGTTCAGGTCGTCGAGGTACGTCCCGTACACCGAGGACCGGCCCGTCGCCCGCGCGAGATCGCCGTCGAGGGCGTCCAGCACGTAGTAGACGTGCATCAACAGGGCGCCGCCCAGGGCCCCGGCGGCTGTGCCACTCGCCAGGAGCCCGAGGCCGGCCAGCATCGTCACACTGGCCACGACGGTCACCAGGTTGGGGCGTACGCCCAGGCGCGTGCACACGGGCACGCAGAAGGCCGCGAGCCGGTACGCGACCCAGAGCCAGTAGCCCAGTTCCCACCCGCTGCTCGGTCGGGACGAGGGTCCCGGCGCATCCTTCCGGACGCCGGGGGCGAGCGTGTCGGTCGACGACATCACATCGCGCCTCCAAACGAGAGCCTGCGTCGAAGGTGGCGGACGACCTGACCGGCGTCCCTGCGCACCTCGGTGGCCGCGCGCGCGGCGAAGCCCACCACGTCCGCCCACGCCCGCGGGAAGCATCGCGCCAGGACCAGGGCGTAGGCCGCTGCGCCGGTCGGGACGCCCAGGGCCAGCACCACGGCCGGCGTGGCGCCGACGGTCAGCAGGACCTGCCGCAGCAGCACCACGGTGACGTACAGGGCCACGGACGCCATGGCCGGGGCGGTAAGCGGCGCGAGCAGCCGTCGCGCCGGCCAGGCCAGCAGGCGCAGGCCGACGACGACGAAGAGCCAGGACCCCAGCCCCAGGATCAGGCCCACGGCCAGCGCGACGCCCAGGACGCCGGCCCGCGCGCCCAGCAGCGCGCCCGCAGCCAGCGCAGGCCAGATCAGGGCGTAGAACTTCCAGACGGTCTGGGGAGATCCTACCGCGGCGAGCACGTGCCGCACCAGCAGTGCGACCGCCAGAGGAATGCCGTAGAGCAGCAGGATCCGGAAGGCGTCGACCGCGGGAAGCCACCTGGGCCCGTAGACGACGGCGATGTACTCCGGCGCCAGGGCCAGCTGTCCCACCTGCAGCGGGAGCGTGACGCTGGCCAGCAACAGCAGGCTCTTGCCCGCGTGACGCTGCAGCGCGTCCCTGTGCCCTTGCAGCGACGCGAACGTCGGGAACGCCACTCGGGCCGCGATGGGCGTGGCGTTCTGCACCGCGAACATGGCCTGCCGGAAGGCGAAGGAGTACAGCCCCAGCGGGCTCGCCCCCAGCAGCCGACCCACCACGACGTAGTCGGTGTTGTCCACACAGTACCGCAGCACGTCGGCGATCCAGACGTGCCGCGCGTAGCGCAAGAGCTCGCGCCACCGGCTCAGCGCCACCGCGACACGGGGACGCCAGGGGCACAGCCGCCAGTGCACGTAGACCCGGATCGGATCGGCGAGGACCACCGGGACGACGACACTCCACACCCCGTAGCCCTGGAACGCCATGAGCACCGTGCCGAGGGCCATGACCGTGCCCACGAGGGCATGGGCCACCGTCAGCCGCGGGAGGTCCAGCGTCTTGGTCAGGAGCGCGGCGTGGGTGGCGCCCCAGGGCACCACGAAGAAGCTGAGGGCCGCCACCCGGAGCAGCGGCACCAGGAGGGGCTCACGAAACGCGAGCGCCACCTGGGGAGCCGCGGCCAGCACCACCACCCCGATGGCGCTCCCGACCAGCGGGTGCAACCAGAAGCTGGCGTTGGCGTGCGCCTCCAGGTCGTCGGCACGCTGGATCAGGGCCGTGGAGACCCCGCGCAGGCCAAACAGCAGTACCGCCCCCTGCACGAGCGTGACCACCGCCACCAGGCCGAAGTCATGGGGCGTGAGCAGGCGCGCCAGCACCACGCGGCTACCAAACCCGATAGCCCACGTGTACGCCTGGGAAAGGAGCGTCCACAGCGTCCCCCGCCGCGCCAGGGCCGCCAGGCCATCGACGCCGCCAGGGGATGGGCTGGCGTCGTGCGCGTGGCTCACGCCACCGGCCCCCTGCGCCTCACAGGAGCGCCCCGCGGACGCGATGGAGGTGCAACACTTTCCCCGCAGTGGTGGGCAGGGGGTCCCGGCGGACGATCTGGATGGTGTCAGCCTGGCTCCAGACGGTGGCCACGCTGCGACCGTAAACCGGATCCAGGTGGCGCACTCCGAGTTCCGCGAGCAACGTCCGGCGCAGGGCCGCCTCGTCCAGCGGCCCCAGGTGGGGGCTGACCAGCAGGTAGAGCTTCGTGAACCCGCGGGCGTCCTCGCCCTCCACCAGCTGGTAGTGCCGGCTGTCGCCGCCAAACCTCCTGGGCAGGACGTCCTCCAGGAGCTCGATCAGGGTCGGGCCCAGGAAGGTGATGCCCTCGGCGGTGAGCTTCTCGAAGCTCCGGATCGTGTGCATGTGCAGCCGCAACCCGATGCGGTCGAGGAAACAGCCGCACGACCGCTCCTCCAGCCCGCCGTAGTCGCCCGTTTCCATGTTCAGCAGCACGTGGCGCGCATGGGGCAGCAGGCTGGTGAAGAGGTAGGCAAAGACCGTGGTGCCGTCGCCGTCCACGACGCGGGGGTACTGCCGCACCGCCACCATGTCCGTCATCACGTGCAGGTCATCGGACGTCCGAGGCGCGAGACACGCCCACGCCGGTTCCCCCAGTTCGAAGAACCCGAACCGCGAGAACACCTGGAACCCGCGTTCCTCGAGCTGCCGGCGCTTGACGGGCGTCACCGGCTCGCCCATCAACAGAAAGGCTACGTCGCCCAGGGCGATGCCCGCCTCCTCGGCGGCCAGCACGAGGCGCAGCGCGGAGTTCACGAACGCGGCCACCAGGAGGCCACGCCGCGTGTTCACCCGCTGGATGTCCCGGGCGATCTCCAGCACACGCTCGGGCGGCACGATGTGCAGGCGCGGCAGGGGGCCGGCACCCGCTGCGCGCGCGATCGCCAGCATGAGAGGTACCGACGGGCTGCTGAAGCCTACCGGGGAGAACCAGCGCAGCGGGCGGCGGCCGGCCAGCGAGAACCTGACGACACGCTCGAGACCGGCCCCGGGGGTCAGCCAGACCACCACGTCGCGGTCCTGCAGGCCGTATCGCTCGAGCATCCACGCGAGCAGACGGGTGTGGTACAGGAGATCGTCGACCGAGACCTCGGTCTGCGTGCCACCGCTGCGAGATCCACTGCTCTGCCCCCAGAGCACGCCGGGCGCTCGGGGATTGGCGAAGTCGCGCTCCCGGAAGCGGAAGGTGCGTCCATGGCGTACGGCCGCCTCACGGCCCTTGAACTCCTGGACCCGCACGTACACGCCGTCCTGCCACAGGCGGTCCAGGGCGGCCTCCAGGCCCAGGCGCAGCACCAGCTCCCGGATCCGGGGCAGGTCGTACCCGGCGGCGTCCAGGAGTGGCCGGTAGGGACTGTCGCGGTGGGCGAAGATCAAGTGCTCGATCGACCAGAGGAAGTTCTCCACACGCCGTGCCAGCTGCGCGCGCACGTCGTCCTCGAACCGTGCGGCAGACACCGGAGACCGCCGCAACAGTGCCGCCAGTTGCAGCCCCCGGCGGACGTCCCGCAGACCGGCGCGGAGCGCGCGGGGGATGGTGCGCGTCATGGGCGCCGTCGGCAGGGTCGGCGGGCCCCCGGGTGGCGTGGCGGTGAACGGTATGCGGTTGCGGCGGAAGGGTGCACGTCCATTGCTACGATCATAGGCGAACGGCCCCTGCGGGCGCTACTATCCGCGACGTCCGTTACGCCCAGTGCCCCCTATAGTCGCTTACGTGTAGCTCCTTATGGCCCCCTACGGCGCCGCCTGGGATTCGATTTCCCTTTCGGGCCCCATGACACGACGGCATCGGGGCCAATGCTGTCATCCCAAACAGCAGAAGGAACTCAGGGCACCAGCAACGAATGTACAACGGCGATAATCGATTAACGATTGCCTTCGGAGTTGTCTTGGTGCAAACGACGCACACAGCGCCACGAGCGGGGTTGCCGTTCAATACCGTGGGCGAGGTGGTTGCCGCGGAGTTGCGCGAAGCCATCCTGGCCGGCCGGATACCGCAGGGCGACTCGCTCCGGCAGCGTGCGCTCGCCACCAGGTACGGTGTGAGCGAGGGCGTCATTCGCGAGGCGCTCCGCAGGCTGGAAGCGGAGGGGCTGGTGGAGATCCTGCCACGGCGGGGCGCCCGAGTCAGCCTGCTGAGCGTCGACGATCTCTATGAACTGTACGACGTGCGTATCTTCCTGGAAGAGCTTCTGACCCGCTACGCCGTGCCCAACTGCACCGCCGACGACCTGGAGCACGCCGAGGCGCTGCTGGGGCAGATGGCGGACGAGCGGGACCCCGCGCGCTGGCTGGCGTTGAACCGTGAGTTCCACAGCACGCTCTGCCGCCCCAGCCGGCGGCCGCGGCTGTTGCGGTTGCACGATGAGCTGCGCGTCGCCTCGGACCGCTACCTGCGGGTGAGCCTGGCGCTGCTGAGCCGGTTCGACATCGCCCAGCGGGAGCACGAGCAGATCCTCGATGCCTACCGCCGACGCGACGCAGACCAGGCTGCAGTGCGGGCGGGCGTGCACTTGCGACAGGTGCGGGACATGATCGCGACGTTCCTGGCTGCGCCGGAGCGGAAGTTGCAGGAGCCAGGAGACGGGCCCCAGGCGGGAGGTGTGGGAAGGGGTCGGTCGGCGCGGCTCGACGGGCGGAGGGTGCCGAGGAGTGAGCGACAAGACACCAAGAGCCGGAAGTCGAGGAGGTGACGTGATGCGGGACGATCGGCGAGTGGTCAGGTGGCTCATTGCGGTGGTGGCGGCCGCGGCGATAGGGCTGCCAGTCTACCTCGGGGCGGCAGTCGCTCAGCCGCAGGCGTTGACGCTGAAATGGGCGCTCATTACGCCCGAAACGTTTCCCTACATGGATGGTGCTAGGAAGTTCAAGGAACTGATCGAGCAGCGGTCGGGGAACCGAATCCGCGTGGAGATCTTCCCCGGCGGCCAGCTCGGCGCGGAGCGGGATATCAACGAGGCGATTCTCGAAGGCGCCATCCACATCGGGGTGGGAGCTGGCGCGATGGCCAATCTGGCACCCATCTACAACCTGGTGCAGGTGCCGTTCCTGATCCAGGGACAAGACCACATGGAACGGATCGCCCTGGGGCCGACGGGTGCCAAGATCGCCCGCCGTATCGAGGAACAGGCGCGGTTTCGGGTCCTGGCGTGGTTTAGCACCGGGGACAGTGCCATCGAGACTGTGAAGCAGCCGGTGCGACACCCCAACGACCTTCGGGGCGTGAAGATCCGCATCATCGAGAACCCCATCTTGCGCGTGACGTTCCTGGCGTTCGCGGCCAACCCGACCCCGATGCCCTACACCGAGATCTACACCGGACTGCGGCAGGGCGTCATCGAGGGTGCACATCTCGACGTGGTCTCCGTCGACGCCCTGAAGATCTACGAGATCGCCAAGTACATCACCGACTGGGAGCAGATCGCCTTCCTGGCCGAGCCGCGTCCTGTCATCATGAACGCAAGGTTCGTGGACGGCCTGCCGGACGCGGACCGAAAGCTGATCCAGGACGCCATGCTGGAGGCCGCTGCCCACGAACGGCGCGTGTTTCGTGAACGTATGAAGACTATCCGACGGACACTGGTCGAGAAGGGGATGCAGATCACCCAGGTGGACGCCGAGGCGTTCGTGACGCGTGTGCGGCCCATCTGGCGGCAGTGGGCGGCGGATCTCAAGGCTGAGGACATCCTGGAGGAGATCGTGAGGCTTCGCCGCTAGCCTCCGTGCGCTCCCGGGGCGGTCCGGAGCGGCAGTCTCGGAGCGATGGCTGCGCCTGGGTGACCGCGGCGCCATGGTGCGCCAGAGGGGAGACGCGTGATTGCGTGCCGGCCTTGGGCACGGGAGGAGGTTGCAGGTGGTGCGATATGCGGACGGGCTAGAGAAGGTCACCGCAACCGTCGACGGAGCGGTCCGGGGTCTTGTCGGGTTTTTGATGGCGGCCATTCTGTCCGTGGTGCTGCTGGCCGTGTTCTTTCGGTACGTGCTCAATGCGTCGCTGTTCTGGGGGGAAGAAGCCGCGCGGTATCTGACGGTCTGGGTGATCTTCCTCTCCACCAGCGTCGCCTACCGTGCCGGGGGACACGTGCGGATCAGCACCTTCCTGGTGCAGCTGTCGGCCCGCGCGCGGTGGCGGGTTCAGCTGCTGGCGACCGTGACCGAGGTTGTGCTGATGGCGCTTCTGGCGTGGTACGGATGGGTACTGGCCTCCAACAATCTGCAGCGTGGGCAGCTGTCGCCCGCGCTGCAGATTCCGATCGGATGGGTGTATCTGGCTGTCCCAGTCGGTCTCGCGTTGACGCTGCTCCACGCCCTCGTGCGGGCCGTGCATCTGGTGGCAGACGGTACAGCCGCAGACGGCAGGCCGGCGGTCCGCCCGCTGCCGTCTGGGGACGCCTAGTCACGGCTAGCCTGCGATGCCGCCCGTGCTGACTCTCGCCATTGTCTTCCTGGCGTTGCTCCTGCTGGGTGTTCCGGTGGCGCTGGTCTTGGTCGGTGCCGGGCTGGCCTACCTCGTGCTCAGTGGCACCCCGCTGACCGTGGCCCCACAGCGGATGTTCGTCGCCGCAGACGACTTCACGCTGATGGCCATCCCGCTCTTCATCCTGGCAGGGTACCTGATGAACGAGGCGGGCATCACGCAGCGGCTGGTGCGGTTTGCGGTGCTGCTGCTGGGGCGCATCAACGCCGGGCTGTCCTACGCCAACGTGCTGGTATGCATGGTGTTTGGGGGGATTACCGGGGTGGCCGCCGCGGAGGTGGCAGCGGTCGGTACGGTGCTGATTCCCGCGATGGAGGAAGACGGGCACGACCGCGAGTACGCTACGGCGCTGACGCTGGCTGGCTCGCTCATGGGCCCCATCATCCCCCCGAGCGTGCCCCTGCTGATCTACGGCATTCAGGCGGAGGTCTCCATCGGCAAACTCTTCCTGGCGGGCGTGATCCCGGGGGTTCTGATCGGCCTGGTGCTCTTGGGGCTCAACTTCGTGTTGCTGCGCCGCCAGGGCTTTCGCAGCCGGCTTCGCCACGCGGCGGGGCTTCATGAGGACCGGGCGTGGCGAGTGGTGGCGGAAGCGCTGCTGGCCGTCGTCATGCCGGTGGTCGTCGTGGGGGGCATCGTGGCCGGCGTGTTCACGCCCACGGAGTCGGCGGGCATTGCCGTGGCCTATGCGCTGGTCGTCGGCCTCCTGGTGTTTCGCACGCTACGCCTTCACGCGCTGCCGAGAATCTTCGTGGAAGCCGGGATCACCAGCGGAGTCGTCATGATCATCGTGACCGCCTCGGCGGTGTTGAACTGGGTGCTGGCCTACGCGCAGGTGCCCACGGCGGTCGCGCAGTGGATGCTTCGGATGACGGACAACCCCCATCTGTTTCTGCTGCTCGTCTTGGTCTTGTTGCTGGTGGTCGGCATGCCGCTGGATCCGGTGCCGGCCCTGATCATCCTGACGCCCGTGCTCCTCCCGGCGGCCAAGAGCTATGGTATCGATCTCCTCCACTTCGGGATGGTGATGGTCTTCACCCTGGTCATCGGGTTGCTGACGCCGCCGGTGGGCGCCAGCCTGTTCGTGGGGAGCGCGGTGTCTCAGATTTCCCTGGAGCGGCTCAGCGTGGCGGTACTGCCCTTCGTGGCGGTGCTGTTGGGGGTGGCCGTGGTGCTGACCTTCGTACCGGGGCTCTCCGTCTGGCTGCCGCGAGTACTGTTGGGACGGTGACCGTACCTCGAGGACAGGCGCATGAGGCGCACGGAGGGAGGGACACGATGAAGAAGGCCGTGTGGTTGCGCGGGGTGATCCCTGCCATTGTCACGCCGTTTCGAGAAGATCTGCAGGTGGACGAAGCCGCCCTGCGGCGGTATGTACGCACAGTGCTGGCCACTCCGGGCGTCGCCGGTGTGCTGTGCAACGGATACACCGGGGAGGGTGGTGCACTCACGCCCGAGGAACGGCTGCGATGCATCGAGGTGTGCGCGGCGGAGGCTGGCGGCCGGGTGCCCGTGATCGCCGGGATCGATGCGCGCGCCACAGCCGAAGCCATCGCGTTGGCACGGGATGCGAAGCGGGCTGGCGCCGACGTGATCCAGGTCAATTCGCCGTTCGAGCACCTGCTGCGGCGCGGCTTCCCGCGCACGGTCGAAGCGCCCGTGCGGTTCTTTACGGCGCTGAACGACGAGGTCGGTATCCCGATGTTGATCTTCCAGTACCCCACATGGAGCGGGCTCACGTACCCACCGGAGGTGCTGGCCCGTCTCGCGGAGATCGAGTACGTGGTGGCGGTGAAGGAGGCGGTAGACCTCGAGACCTACGTGCTCGACTACCAGGCGGTGCACGGGAAGGTGGCGCTCTTTGCCGACCACAACGGCTACACGTTGCTGCCGATGCTCCTCCTGGGGGCGGACGGCACCATGGTGGGGATCTCCAACGTCGGGCTGGAGCTCTTCGTGGCGCTGTTCGAGGCGGTGGAGCGCCGGGAGCTGCACCGCGCGGTGGAGCTGACCAACACGCGCCTGCTGCCCCTGATGCAGGCCCTGGCGGCGGACCTTGGCCGAACCCCTACCTCGTTCGTCAGCAAGGTCAAGGAAGCGCTGGTGATGCTGGGGCGGCTGGAGTGTGCGGCGGTGCGGCCACCGGAGGTGCCCATAGGCGAGGAGGAACGGCGCGCCATTCGCCACGCCCTGCGCGCGGCTGGGCTGCTCGAGACTGCTGCCCCCGTGTCCTGATGTACGTCGTCGGCATCGACGTCGGCGGCACGTTCACGGACGTCGCCGTCCTGGACCTTGCCACGCATCGAACGGTCACGGCCAAGAGTTTGACCACGCCCGACGATCTCACCGCGGGCGTATGGGATGCGCTGGGGCTCGCGGCGCACGAAGCGCAGACCACGGTGGGACAGCTGCTGGCGGGCACCGTACGGTTGGCCCACGCGACGACCCAGACGTCCAACGCGTTGCTGACGTTCTCCGGTGCTCGGGTGGGGCTCCTGACGACGCGCGGCTTCGAGGATCAACTGCTCATCATGCGCGGTATTGGGCGCGTCGCAGGCCTCAGCCTCCTGGAACGCCGGCACCCACGGGCGACGAGCAAGCCGCCGCTGATCGTCGACGAGACACGCATTCGGGGCCTGCGCGAGCGCATCGATGCCCAGGGGCACGTTGTGACGCCGCTGGACGTGGAGCACGCGCGCGCACAAATTGCCGACCTCCTGCAGCAGGGCGTCGAAGCGTTCGCGGTCTGTCTGCTGTGGGCGTTCGTAAACCCGACGCACGAGCGCGCCGTGGCGGCGCTGATCCGTCAGATGGCCCCCGAGGCGCACGTGAGCCTGTCCCATGAGATCGCGCCCTTTCGCGGCGAGTACGAGCGTACGGCCACCACGGTCGTGAACGCCTACGTGGCGCCGACGCTGGAACGCTACCTCACGCGGCTGGCCGCGCAGCTACGGGAAGCCGGCCTGCGGGTGCCCGTGCTGGTGGTGCAGGCCAATGGCGGTGTCACCGCTGCCGCCCGCGTGGTGCCCGTGCAGACGATCGAGTCAGGACCGGCCGTGGGCGTAGCGGCGGCCCGCGCCGTGGCCCAGGCCACCGGCCGCCGGCAGGTGATCGCCACCGACGTCGGCGGGACGACGTTCAAGGTGAGCCTGCTCACGGAGGGGAAGTGGGCGACGACCCGCGAGACGGTCATTGCGCAGTACAGTTTGTGGTTGCCCATGGTCGACGTGGTCTCGATCGGTGCCGGGGGTGGCTCGGTGGCCTGGGTGGACGATACGCGTCTGCGGGTGGGGCCGCGTAGCGTCGGTGCTGTGCCCGGGCCGGCCTGCTATGGCCGCGGGGGAACAGAACCTACGGTGACCGATGCCGACGTGGTGCTGGGGTACATCAACCCCGAGACGTTCTGGGGCGGACGCATGCGGCTGGACGCCGATGCTGCTGCCCGGGCCATCGGGACGCACGTCGCTACCCGGCTGTTCCAGAACGACGTGGTCCGCGCCGCCGCCGGGATTCGTGAGGTTGTCGACCAGCAGATGGCCGACCTCATTCGGAAGGTGGTCATCGAACGCGGCTACGACCCCCGTGACTTCGTGCTCTTCGCCTACGGCGGCATGGGCCCCGTCCACGGCGCCACCTACGCGCGCGCTGCCGGAATCGGCTGTGTGCTGGTACCAGGTGGCGCGTCGGTGCTCTCCGCGGTGGGCGCGGCCCGATCCGATATCCTGCACTCGTTGGCGGTCTCCGACTTGATGTTGCTGCCGGCGGACCCCGAGCGGTTGCGGCGGCACTACCAGCGGATGGAAGCGGAAGCCGCTGCCATGCTCGACGCCGACGGTCTACCGCTCGAGCGACGGGTCTTCGCCCGGTGGGTCGAGATGCGCTACCGACGGCAACTCCACGCCGTGCGCGTGGAGCTGTCTCCCGATGCCCTTGCGGCGGTGAGTCTCGACCAGGTGGCCCGTGCCTTCGAGGACCAGTACGCGGCCCTCTACGGGGCCACGGCCGCGTACCGGGAGGCTGGCATCGAGATCGTGGCCATAGGGCTCGATGCCTGGGGGCTCGTGGACCCACCACCGTTCCCCGCGGTGCCTGCCGGGGGACCAGACCCCTCGGCCGCGCGCAAGGGGCATCGGCCGGTGTACTGCATGCGCCGACACCAGTGGGTGGAGACGCCGGTCTACGACGGACCGCAGCTGCGCGCCGGCAACGCCATCACCGGACTGGCCCTGGTCGAGTATCCCCATACGACCGTGGTCGTGGACTATGGCGCGCGGGCCGAGGTCGACGGCTTCGGAAACATCGTGATGACCGTGCTGGAGGGAGCCCGTGAGTAGACCGCCGGTTGTGGACCCGGTGACCTTCGAGGTCGTGGCGCATCGCCTGGGCCTGATCGCCGAAGAGATGGGCATCATCTACATGCGCACCTCCGGGTCGCATGTGCTCGTCACGGGCAACGACGCCGCCACGGGGATCGCGCTTCCCGACGGCGCGCTCGTCATCGCTGGCCCGTACATCACCACGCAAGCCAACGTATTTCCGCTGGTCATCGCCAGCACACAACGGCTGTGCGCGGAGAACCCGGGCATCCACGACGGGGACGTGTTCATCTGCAACGACCCGTACCTCGGCGCCATCCACCAGCCCGACATCGCCACCGTGGCTCCGGTGTTCGCTGCGGGACGCCTGGTGGCGTGGGTTGGGGCCTCCGGGCACCAGCTGGACAATGGCGGAACGGACCCGGGCGGCTTCTCGGTGGGGGTCGTCGACGTCCACCAGGAAGGCCTGCGGATGCCGCCAGTGAAGCTCGTCGAGGAAGGGCGACTGCGCGAGGACATCGTGCGGTGGATCCTCAACGCGGTGCGCGATCCGCTGGTAGGGTTGGACATCAAGGCACAGTTGGCCGCGCTCACGGCTGGACGCCGACGGCTGGCGGAGCTCATCGACCGTTACGGCCTCGAGACGGTGGAGGCCGTCATGCGGGGGATGCTGGACTACGCGGAACGGCGGCTACGACTCCGCTTGCGGGAACTGCCCGACGCTGTGGTCCGCGAGGTGCAGTACATCGACCATGACGGCCATGCGCCCAACGTCTACCAGGTCGTCTGCACGGTCACGAAGCGCGACGACCGGCTGCACGTGGATTTCACGGGAACTGACCCTGCGCCGGCCAGCCTGATCAACTGTACGGCGTCGGGTCTCCTGGCCGGCGTCCTGACAGCGGTGTACGTGCAGCTGGGCTATGACCTGCCCTGGAACTGGGGTATTCGTCGCTGCGTCGAGATCACGGCCCCGGACGGCTGCCTCGTCAACGCCAGCTACCCGCGCCCCTGCTCCATGGCCACCATCTCCGCAGTCATTATCGTCATCGACTGCGTGTTCGCCGCGCTGGCCAAGATCCTCTCGTGCAGCCCTGCGTACGCTGTGGAGGCGACCGGGACATGGACCGGTACGTCGATGGGGCCCGTGATCGCGGGCACGAGCCAGCATGGGTTTCCGTTCGCCACCACGGAGATGAGTCACTTCGCGGGTGGGACCGGTGCCCGCTCCTACGCCGACGGGGTGGATACCGGTGGCATCATCTTCAATACCACGCCCAACATCTCCAACGTGGAGGACATCGAGGCCGACTTCCCCGTCCTGTACCTGTTCCGCCGCCATCTTCAGGACTCCGGCGGTCCGGGTCGCTGGCGCGGCGGGGTCTCGGGCGAGCTGGCGTACGTGCCCCACGGTGCGCCGCGTGACGACCTCGAGTGCGTCATGGCAGCCACCGGAGCCGAGCAGCCCAACGCCATGGGTCTGTGGGGCGGGCTCCCGGGTGCGGCTGTGCGGGTGATACGGGTGCGGGAAACCGACATCCCCCAGCGCAAGGGAACGCCAGTGCCGCTGCCGGCGACGCTCGCGGAGTGCACGGGGAGGTTAGAGATCCTCCCGCCCAAGCATCCGCGGACTCCCTTTCGATCCGATGACGTCTGGTACCACAACTGGCAGGGCGCTGGGGGGTACGGTGATCCACTGGAACGTGCCCCGCATCGCGTGGCATGGGACGTACGCCGGGGCTTGGTCTCGCCGGAGGTGGCGCGGACGGTCTACGGGGTGGTCCTCGACGACCACGGCAACGTCGACGACGATGCCACGGCCCAACGCCGGCACGCGATTCGCGCGGACCGACGCCGGGGCGCGCGGCTGCCGACCGCGGGTTCGCACGCGGTCGCAGGCGGAGGCGTCGGCCGCGTTGGCGCGGAAGACGACAGCCAGCGTGTTGGCGAGTACCTGCGCATCGACCGCGGGCGCCGGCAGTACGAGTGTGGAGTCTGCGGGCACCTGCTCGGACCGGCTGACGCAAGCCTCTATGACCTGCTGGCGGAACAGCTGCTGCCGTTGACGGCGGCCGGACCCGTGCGCGGTGAGAGCTACGACCGCGGGCGGTTTGCGCTCCGTGCCCTCTACTGTCCTGGCTGCTGGACGCAGGTGGAGGTCCACGTGCAGTTACGCGGCGGGGTGCCGCGGGCGTTTCGCCTCCTGACGGTCGGTGCGGCGTCGCCTCCCGGCCGGCTACTGCCCGTTGACGCGGAGAGGTGAATGGACATGCGGGTGGTGCTGTTCGACGACGGTCGGGGGCCTCGTCCGGGCGTCGTGGAGGACGATGGCACGATTCGGGACCTCGGACCGCACTATGCGTCGCTCTCGGCCTTGCTGGCGGCGCTGGGCACGGACCCTGCAGCGGTGGCAGCTGCCGCCGCGCGGGCCCAAGGCCTCCCGCGCGCCCACGTGCGGTTGCTCGCGCCCGTGGAGCGCACGGCCCAGATCCTCTGCGTGGCTGCCAACTACCGGGAACACGCGGAGGAAGCCGGCCTGGGCGCGGCACCCGCCCAGCCGGTGGTGTTCGCGAAGCTCTGGCCCGCGCTCACCGGACCCGACGATCCGATCAGGATCAGCCCGCTTACCCAGCAGCTGGACTACGAGGCGGAGCTGGCGGTCGTGATCGGTCGGCCGGTACGGCGGGTGGCGCCGGAGCAGGCGATGGACTGCGTGGCGGGATACACCATCATGAACGATGTCACCGCCCGGGACCTGCAGTGGACGCAGCTCGGGCAGCACCGGATCGTCGATTGGTACTCGGCCAAGTGTCTTGAGGCCTCTACACCCGTCGGGCCCTGGATCGTTACGCGGGAAGAGGTTCCCAACCCGCAGGACCTGCGTATTCGCTCGTGGGTGAACGGCGAGCTCCGCCAGGATGGAAGCACGGCGCTGATGGTCCACTCGGTGGCCGCCCTGGTGGCCTATGCCTCCGCGCGCGCAGCGCTCTACCCGGGAGACCTCATTGCCACGGGCACGCCTCGGGGGGTCGGTGGCTTCGCCGGGCGGTTTCTGCGGGAAGGTGACGTGGTGGAGATCGCCATCGAGCGCGTGGGCCGGCTGCGCAACGCCGTCCAACGGATCGACTAAGCCCTGCGGCGTCGAGACACGATGGCCCAGGAGCGACGCATCCTCCTCGTCACCGGTGCCAGCCGGGGCATCGGCCGGGCCACGGCCCTGGCCGCCGCTGCGCAGGGCATGGATCTGGTGCTCGTCGCACGGCGTGACGCGGACGGGCTGCACGCGACAGCCGAGCAGGCGCGTGCCTGCGGCGTGCGGGCCACGACCGTGCTGGCGGACGTCAGCCTGCCGGTGGATGTCGAGCGGATCGCGGGGCACGTGGAGCGGGAGCACGGTCGGCTCGATGCCCTGGTGAACAACGCCGGAATCGCCAGCCAGCGCGGGCTGACGGAGGTGTCGCTGGCTGAGTGGCAGGAAACCCTCGCGGTCAACCTCACCGGGCCCTTCCTCGTAGTCCGCGCCTGCCTGCCGCTCTTGCGACAGGGACACGATCCGGCGGTGGTCAACGTGGCGTCCATCGCCGGACGCATCGGCGGGCGCGTCGGGCCGCACTACGCGGCGTCCAAGGGCGGCCTGATCGCCCTCACGAAGTACCTCGCCCTCCATCTGCGGAACGAGGGCATCCGGGTGAACTGCGTGGCGCCCGATCTCACCGACACCGACATGCCGCGGCGTCTGGGCCTCGTGCCCGAACCGTATGGTGGCGAGCAGGCACCTCAGTTGGGGCGAGCAGAAGACGTGGCCGAGGTGATCGTCTTCCTCTGCCGTCCAGGAAACCGGTTCTTGACAGGGGAGTGCATTCACCTGACCGGTGGTCGTCAGTACTACGGATGAGCCGGCGCTGCTTCCTGGTGCCGGACGGATTCAGCGTCCGGGCGCGCGGAACCACCGCCCCGGTCGCAGCGTCTGCAGGCGCATCCACTGCTCGGGCGTGAGCACGCCCTTGAGGTCCACCAGCATCTCGAAGCGCGCGCGGGTCAGCTGGCCCTGGAGGTCGCCGATGCGCCGCGCGATCGCCTCGAGCCGGGCCCGGTCGGGCGTGGCTTCCAACAGCGCCTCGCGGGCGTCCAGCCGCGCGCGGGCCAGATCGATGCGCAGGCGCGCAGTGCGCGCGCGGTAGGCCGTCAGGATCTGCTCGACCCGCTGGGCCTGCTCCTCGGTCAGGTTGAGCCGCCGACGCAGGTCGGCCGCTGGCGCCGCAGGCGCCTGCGCGAGGACGTCGTGCCCCCGCGCCACGACCGCCGGGTCGGCCGGCCCGGCGGCGCCAGAGACCTCGGCCAGGGCCATGGTCACCTCGTCCGTGCGGTGCTCGTCGTCGGGCAGCGTGGACGCCCGCATGGGGGCGGCCGCCACGAGCAGACCGGTGACGATGACACCCAGTGCTGCGCCGATGATCCAGCGTGCATGTGGTCGCATAGCGGTCCCCTCCGGTGCGAGAACTCTCCCCGTACGCCTAGACGCCGTGGCGCGCCGCAACGTTTAGTGCCCTGCCTGTGCAGGGCGCCGCGCCCGCGCTCCCTGGGGCCGAAACCGGTCCTGGGTGACGCTAGGCCGTATGCGTACGCGCGGACCGGTCTTTGGGAAGCCAACCCCCGTCCGTGCCGCAGCGCGGGGAGGCAGGGGAGGCGCGTGTAGTGGGCTCGCTCTGGTGCTGTGGGCTCGGGGGCCATCGGGTGGTGGGGGTGGTGCTGGGCTCACCGCGGCGAGGAGGCGCGCGGGGGGACCGCGAAGCATGTCGCGTCCGGAGGCCGTCTGCGAGGTGCCGGCATGGACTCCCGGTTCGAGGTGGGGCGCAGGGTCCGCGCCGAGGTCCTGGGCGCCGAGCACGTGGCCCGCGCCGAGGCCCGGCAGACGCCGTTGGACGCCGACTTCCAGCGCTTCATCACCGAGGTGGCCTGGGGTAGCGTGTGGGCACGGCCCGGGCTCGACCGGCGGACGCGCAGCCTGGTGACCATCGCGATCCTGGCGGCCCTGGGCCGCGAGGAGCTGGCGCTGCACCTGCGGGCCAGCCGCAACCTCGGCGTCGACCCCGCGGAGATCGCCGAGGTGTTGCTGCACGTGGCGGTCTACGCGGGCGTCCCGGCCGCCAACTGGGCCTTCGGGCTGGCCAGGGCTGAGCTCGTCGAGGGCGGACCGTCGGGGAACGACGGACCGGCAGCCTTGCAGCCGGGAGCCCCGTCGGGGAGTTCGCCGCCGACCGGCGCGGGAGACGTGGCGCACCCCGGCGGCCCCACCGGCATGCCGGCGGCCGGCGGCGACGCGGGAGGAGGGAGCGGAGGATGACGACGGTGGCGCCACGAGACCCCGACGTGTTCCCGCCGTACTACTACGAGGCCTACCGCGCGACGATCAAGCGCTCGCCGCGCCAGCCGCTGGTGCCGCTGCCGCCCACGCTCTCCGAGCTCACCGGCCCTGGCCCCGAGCTGGCCGCACTCCACGCCGACGACGCGGACCTCACCCGCAACATGGGCACCGGCCAGGAGGCCATCGGCGAGCGCATCCTCGTGACCGGGCGGGTGCTGGACGAGCGTGGCGCGCCCATCGCGGGCACGCTGGTGGAGGTCTGGCAGGCGAACGCCGCGGGCCGTTACCGCCACCGCGCCGACCAGCACCACGCGCCGCTGGACCCGAACTTCCTGGGGTGGGGGCGGTGCCTGACGGGCGCCGACGGCGTCTACCGCTTCGTGACGGTGCGGCCGGGCGCGTACCCGTGGCAGAACCACCCCAACGCCTGGCGACCACCCCACATCCACTTCTCGCTCCTGGGACCGACGTGGACGTCGCGGCTCATCACCCAGATGTTCTTCCCCGGCGACCCGTTGCTGGAGTACGACCCCATCTTCAACGCGGTGCCGCCCGGCGCGCGCGAGCGGCTGATCGCGCGCTACGCCCACGACGTCACCGAGCCCGAGTACGCGCTGGGCTACCGCTTCGACATCGTGCTGCGGGGGCCGCTGGTGACGCCTTTCGAGCCGTTCGAGGCCGCGGAGGGACGGTCATGAGGGCTGCGCGGCTGAGGCCGGGGGCAGCTCGCCAGGCGGCGGCCCTCCCGCGTGACGGTCGCAGCGCAAGTGCCGGAGGCGATCGACCATGCGTCGGGGGCTGACCCCATCGCAGACCGTCGGGCCGTTCTTCCACGGCGGCCTGCTGCGCGAGGGGATGAACGTCCTGGTGCGCCAAGACACCGAGGGGCAGCGTATCCGCCTGGAGGGCTACGTGTACGACGGCGACCGCGCGCCCGTGGCCGACGCCATGGTGGAGATCTGGCAGGCCAACGCCTTCGGGCGGTACCGTCACCCCCTGGACCAGCGTCCGGTACCCCTCGACCCCGGGTTCGTCGGCTTCGGACGCGCGGGGACCGACGATGCCGGCTTCTTCTGGTTCGAGACGATCAAGCCCGGCCCCGTGCCGTTCCGGGGCGGGGTGATGCAGGCGCCCCACATCAACGTGGCGGTCTCGGCGCGTGGCCTGCTGGACTGCCTGTGGACGCGCCTGTACTTCGACGACGACCCGGCCACGGCGACGGATCCGGTGCTACGCCTGGTGCCCGAGGCACGGCGGGGGACGCTGCTCGCCCGCCGGCAGCCCGGGACGGTGCCCCCGGTGTACCGCTTCGACATCGTGCTGCAGGGAGACGGCGAGACCGCCTTCTTCGTGTTCGAGTTCTGATGGCGCGCGCCCGGCCGGCGTGGAGACGGCACGAGCAGCCGCGGGCCGCCCCGCGCGTCGCCCGCAGGGGCTGATGGACCGTCCCCGGCGGCGCCGGCCGCGCTTCCTTTCGCTCCCCGACGCGATCGCTGCGCACGTGCACGACGGCGACGCGGTGGCCATGGAGGGGTTCACGCACCTGATTCCCTTCGCCGCCGGGCACGAGGTGATCCGGCAGGGCCGGCGCGACCTCACCCTGTACCGGATGACGCCCGACCTGCTCTACGACCAGCTCATCGGGATGGGCTGCGTGCGCCGGCTGGTCTTCTCCTGGGGCGGGAATCCGGGCGTCGGGTCGCTGCACCGGTTCCGCGACGCGGTGGAGCACGGCTGGCCGCGGCCTCTGGAGCTGGAGGAGCACAGCCACGCGGGCATGGCGGCGGCCTACGCGGCCGGCGCCGCGGGCCTGCCCTGCGCGGTGCTGCGCGCCTACACCGGCACCGACCTGCCGCGCGTCAACCCGCGGATCAGGTTCCTCACCTGCCCCTTTACGGGCGAGCAGCTGGCCGCCGTCCCCGCGATCCGGCCCGACGTGGCCATCGTCCACGCCCAGCGCGCCGACCGCGCGGGCAACGTGCTGCTGGAGGGCATCGTGGGCGTGCAGAAGGAAGTGGTCCTGGCCGCCGCACGCGCGGTGGTCACCGTCGAGGAAGTCGTCGACGACCTGCGGCCCGGCGGGCCCAACGCCGTCGTGCTCCCCGCGTGGACGATCGACGCGATCGCGGTGGTGCCGGGCGGTGCGCGGCCGTCCTACGCCCACGGCTACTACCGCCGGGACAACGCCTTCTACGCCGCCTGGGATGCCATCGCCCGCGACCGCGAGACGTTCCTGGCCTGGATGCGGGCGCACGTGCTGGAGGCGCGCCCGCCGCAGGTAACCGGGCAGACGGGGACGGCGTAGCGGTGCGCACGACCCGCGCAGGCGGGAGGCGGTTCGATCAGCACTGCGCGCGGGGCGGATCCCGACGCAGGGCCCGCACAGGCGGGAGGCGGTGCACCAACGGCACAGGAGGAGTCCGTGGACTACACCCCCACCGAGATGATGACCGTGGCGGCGGCCCGGGCGTTGACCGACGACGACGTCTGCTTCGTGGGCATCGGACTCCCGTCGGCCGCCTGTAACCTGGCGCGCGTGACCCACGCCCCCAACATCGTCCTCATCTACGAGTCGGGCACGATCGGCGCCAGGCCCAGCGCGCTGCCGCTGTCGATCGGCGATCCCGAGCTGTGCGAGACCGCGCTCACGACGGTCTCGGTGCCCGAGCTGTTCGCTTACTGGCTGCAGGGCGGCCGCATCACCGTGGGGTTCCTGGGTGCCGCGCAGGTCGACCGTTTCGGCAACATCAACACCACCGTCATCGGCCCCTACGCACACCCGCACGCACGCCTGCCCGGCGCCGGCGGGGCGCCGGAGATCGCCAGTCACTGCCAGGAGGTGCTGGTGATCGTCCCCCACACGCGGCGCGCGTTCGTGCCCCGGGTGGACTTCGTGACCTCGGTCGGCCACGCCACCGGCGGCGACGCGCGGGCCCGCCTGGGGCTGCACACCAGGGGCCCGACGCTGGTGGTGACCGACCTCTGCCTGTTGCGGCCGGACCCGGAGACCCGCGAGCTCGTGGTGACGGGGATCCATCCCGGCGTGCGCCGGGAGGAGATCGCGGCACGCACCGGGTGGCCCGTGCGGTTCGCCGCGGAGGTGGCAGAGACGCCGCCCCCGCAGGCCCACGAGCTGGCCGCGTTGCGCGACCTCGTGGCGCGGTCGGCACCTGCGGCGCCCGCGCCATGACCGCCCACGACCTGGCGTACTTCCGCGTCCCGGCAGTAGCGGCGGTGTTCTCGGCGCGCGCGCTCGTCCAGCGCGCGCTCGACGTCGAGGCGGCGCTGGCCCGTGCCGAGGCCGCCGCGGGCGTGATCGCCCCGTCCGCCGCGGACGCCATCGCCGCGCGGTGTCGTGTCGAGTTCTTCGACGTGCCGGCCCTCGTCGAGGAAGCGGCCGCAGCCGGCACCCTGGTGGTGCCGCTGGTGCGCGCGCTTACGGGGCTCGTGGACCCGCCGGCGCGTCAGGCCGTGCACTGGGGCGCCACCAGCCAGGACGTCCTGGACACCGCCATGGTCCTCCAGGTGCGCGAGGGGCTGGCACTCCTCGAGCGGGACCTGCGCGCCGTGGGCGAGGCCTGCCTGCGGCTCGCGCAGGACCACCGGCGTACCGTGATGGCGGGCCGCACCCTGCTGCAGCACGCCGTGCCCATCACCTTCGGGCTGAAGGCGGCGCGGTGGCTGGCGCTCGTGACGCGGCTGGTGCAGCGGATGCGGGAGGTGGCCCCGCGCGTGCTCGTCGTGCAGCTCGGTGGGGCGGCGGGCACGCTGGCCGCGCTGGGACCGGCGGGGCCCCGGGTGGTGGAGCTGGTGGCGCGCGAACTGGGCCTGGGCGTGCCCGACCTCCCCTGGCACGCCGAACGCGACCGCATGGGCGAGATCGCGGCGCTGCTGGGCCTGACAGCAGGCGGCATGGCGAAGATCGCGGGCGACCTGGCACTGCTGGGCCAGACCGAGGTCGGCGAGGTCTCGACGGCCGCGCAGGCCGGGGCCGGGCGCTCGTCCGCCATGCCCCACAAGCGCAACCCGGCGGACGCCGCACTCGCCCTGGCCAGCGCTCGCCTGGCTGTGGGGGCGGCGTGCACGCTGCTGGCCGCCTGGCCGGTGCAGGAGCACGAACGGGCCGCGGGCGGATGGCAGGCCGAGTGGGCGGCGCTGCCCGAGCTGTTCGAGCGCACGGCAGCGGCGGTCACGTGGGTGCGCCGGGCCCTGGAAGGGGTGGCCGTCGACGCCGCGCGGATGCGTGCCAACCTGGCCGCTGGCGGCGGGCAGGTGATGGCGGAAGCGCTCGCGGTGGCGCTGGCGGCGACGCTCGGGCGGGAGGGTGCCTATCGCGCCGTGCAGCGCGTGTGCGACGCGGCGGCGCGCGCAGGCCTGTCGCTGGAGCAGGCAGCGGCCGCCGACGCGGAGATTCGCGCCGCCCTTCCCGCAGAGGCCCTCGCACGGGCCCTCGAGGTGGAGCGCTACCTGGGGAGCGCCGACCTGTTCATCGACCGGGCGGTGGAGGGGTTCAGGGAGCTGGGGTGAGACCGCCTACCCGGTGTGGCTCATAGCAGCCGCGCGGTCGCGCCGTGCTCGGTCAGTTCGATCAGCGCGCCCCCGGTCCGCCCGTCGCCCATGGTGCAGTTGACCACCAGTGTCGTCTCGACCCGGGCGATGCCGGGCGACTCGTGGATGTGCCCGCAGGTGAGCACCTTGGGGCGGTAGCGGCGCAGCAGGTCCAGCACGGCCCGCGACCCCACATGCCGGCCCGGGGCGGGCTCGTCGAGGGTGCCGTAGGGAGGCTCGTGGGTCACCAACACGTCGCAGGGCGCGCGCACCTGCGGTCCGCCGAAGGCCACCCCGCCGATGACCACGGGCTGCGCGCCACCGAGGCGGCCGTGCAGGCCGATGGCCGTGACCGCCGTGGGCCCGTCCATGTTGCCGGGCACGGCCAGCACCGGCACGGACAGGTCCTGCAGCAAGGCTAGGGCGTCCTCGCCAACTTCCAGGTGCGTGAGATCGCCGGGGAGCACGACGACCTCGGGTGCGTGCTCGGCGACGAGCGCCCGCACCCGCGCGATGCGTTCCGGGCGACCGTGGAGGTCGGCGCAGGCGAGCAGACGCATACGCGCTCACAGTTGGGCGCGGGGGGCGCCGATCCCTGCGCGGCGCGCCAGCCGCGCGCATGCGGTCTGCTCGTCTCCCGGGACGCGCTCCAGCCCTCGAGGAGCGGCGTCTCGCGCGGCGCGGTGAGCGGGGATCGTCCCGCACCTGCGGGCGGGCCTTCGCACGGCGTCTGTGGCCGGGTACCCTGGACACAGATGCGCTTCGACGAGTTCTGCCGCCTGTGCCGTGAGCTGGAGGCCACCCGCAGCCGGCGCGTCAAGATCGCCCAGGCGGCCGCGTTCCTGCGCCGTCTGGCGCCGGAGGAGATCGTTCCCGCTGCGGCGTTCCTGGCAGGCCGGGCGCTCCCGGCCACAGATCCCCGCGCGCTGGACGTCAGCTGGGCCGCGCTGGCCGAGGCGCGCGCCGCTGCGGGCCCCCCGCCGACCGCCTCTGTGCTGGAGCTCCTGGACGTCGCCGCAGCCTTCTCCGCGGTCGCCGATCTGTCGGGCCCGGGTGCGCGGCGCGCGCGCATCGCACGCCTGGGTGCGCTGCTGGCGCAGGCCACCGAGGACGAACGGGCCGTGCTGCAGCGGATCGTGCTGGGCGAGATGCGCATCGGGTTCGACGAGGGGCTCCTGCAAGAGGCGCTGGCGCAGGCGGCGGGGGTGCCCCCGGCGCTGGTGCGCCGGGCGGCCCTGGTCCGCGCCGACCTCGGCGAGGTGGCCCGCATCGCGCTCACCTGCGGTGCTGCGGGGCTGGCGGACACCGGGGTGACGCTCTTCGTGCCGCTGGCGCCCATGCTGGCCGAGATGGCCACCGAGCTGGCGGAGGTCTTCGCGGTCCACGGGGGGCGCACCGCGCTCGAGTACAAGTACGATGGCGCGCGGGTGCAGATCCACAAGCGCGGTGACGTGGTGCGCATCTGGAGCCGGCGGCTCAGCGAGGTCACGGCGAGCCTGCCCGACATCGTGGCCCTGGTGCAACGCGATCTGCGGGCGACCGAGCTCATTGCCGACGGCGAGGTGGTCGCCACAGACGCCGACGGCCGGCCGCTGCCCTTCCAGGACCTCATGCGGCGGTTCGGGCGCGTGCGGGCGATCGACGCGGCCGCCCACGAGGTCCCGCTGGTCCTGCACCTGTTCGACCTGCTGTGGCTGGATGGCCGGACGCTGATCGACGAGCCCTACGCGGCGCGCTGGGAGGCGCTCGCGGCAGTCACGGGCGGTGCGCACCTGGCGCGTCGGATCGTGCCTGCGAACCTCGACGACGCCCGTGCGTTCCTCGCCGAGGCGCTGGCTGCGGGACACGAGGGGGTCGTGGCCAAGGCACTGGACAGTCCCTACACCCCGGGCAGCCGTGGTAAGCGCTGGTTCAAGGTGAAGCCGGTCGAGACCGTGGACTGTGTCGTGCTCGCGGCCGACTGGGGGTCGGGACGCCGGCGCGGGTGGCTGTCGAACTACCATCTGGCGGTGCGCGCCGATGACGGCGGCTGGGCGCCCGTGGGCAAGACGTTCAAGGGGCTGACCGACGACGAGTTCCGGGCCATGACCGCCCGGTTGCTGGCGCTGGCGACCGCCGACGACGGCGTCACCGTGACCGTGCGGCCCGAGGTCGTGGTCGAGGTGGCCTACAACGAGATCCAGCGCAGCCCGCAGTACGCGTCGGGGTTCGCCCTGCGCTTTGCGCGCATCACCCGTGTGCGCGACGACAAGCGCCCCGAGGACGCCACGTCGCTGGCCCAGGTGCGCGCGCTGTACGAGCGACAGTTCCAGGCCAAAGGCCGCCGCGCCGGGAGCCGGTGAATGGAGCGGGGGGCGCCTGGAGCGCGGCTGTCGGCCCGCAGGGTGCGGGCGTCGTCACCCGGGTATCCTCAGGCCGCGGGCCTGCGGGCGTGGTCGCCCAGGGTGTCCGCAGGCCGCGTGCCTGCGGGTACCCTCAGGTCGAAAGCTGGACTGCGACGCAGGAGCGGGCGCGACCCCAACAGGGTCGCGCCCGCTCCCCCCAACACGCAGCGTGCGCTGGGTGCTCGCCCGGGTGCACCCAGGACGGCGCGCGGCTACCTGATCTGCCCGCGGATCTCCCCGCCGGGGTTGGCGGCCGTGTGCACGTTCACGTAGGCGTTGCCCTGGGCGATGGCTGTCAGCAACGCGCTCATGGGCTGCCGGGCCAGCGGGCCCACGAAGTTGGCTGCGGTGAACGTGCCCTCGGCCAGCTGGTCGCTGGTCACGCCCGGAATCGGGCGGGGCGGCGGGGCAGCGGGGTAGAGCCAGACGGCGACCGGTCCCGCCTGGCCCGGGGCGCCGATGTGAATGTGGGCCATCTGCACGTTGGCGATGTCGACGACCGTAAGCCAGTACCGGATGGCGTTGCCCCCGGGCTGCACCTCGAAGACCGCCGTCCCGTAGGCGCGGGTCGCGACCCGGGGCACCTGCTCGTCGCCGGTGAGGATGGCGCCGTAGTGCGTCCGCGGCGCCTGTGCCCTGACCAGGCTGATGGGGACGACCACCAGCACCAGCATCACGACCAGCAGCGCAGTTCGCTTCATCTCGACCTCCTCGTGCCGTGGTTCCGGCGTGTCCTGCCCCACGCCGGATGCATAGTGTGCGCAGCCCATCCTAGCACGGGCACTGTCACCGGACGGTAACGGCAGCGCGGGCACCGCCGGCCGCGTGCTGCGGCACGCGGAGGCGGATGCCGGGAGGCGCTTTACCGGGCGTGAGGTCACCGCCCACCATCTGCGGCGGCTGCGGCGCGCCGGGGGGCGCGACGGCAGAGAACGGCAGGTAGCGGCGGCTAATGGCAGCGAGGGCAGCCAACGGCAGCGAGCGGCAACGAACGGTAGCCAACGGCAGCGAACGGCGGCCAACGGTAGAACGGCAGCCAACGGCAGAGAGCCCCACCGCCTTGCGGGAGGTCGTCTTCCGCCGGAGGAGATCGCCGCCAGGCGTCGAATCGCCGAATCGCGGTACGAAAGAAACGATGTTCCACAGCGCGGAACGAATGGGGTACACGGGCGACGGCACGGGTCACGGCTACGGGGCACGGACAGTGGAGAGCGGCAGATGAGCAGCCAGACAGGTGCGGCCCGCCCCATGACGCTGACCGAGAAGATCATCGCCCGCGCCGCCGGCCAGGCCGCGGTCGCCCCCGGTGACGAGGTGTGGGCGGCCGTGGACCTGGCGGCCATGCACGACTCGTCGGGCCCGCGGCGCATCGCCGGCACCCTCGAGCGCCTGGGCGGCCGGCTGTGGGATCGCGATCGCGTCGTGCTGGCCGTCGACCACTTCACGCCCGCGGCGACGGTGCGCCACGCCGAGATCCTGGCCACCACCCGGCGGTGGGCGCGGGAGGCCGCGCTGCGCCACTTCTTCGACGGTGTCGGCATCATGCACAACGTGCTGCTGGAGGAAGGCCTGGCGCTGCCCGGCACGTTGATCGTGGGCGCCGACTCGCACACCGTGACGGCGGGCGCCGTCGGGGCCCTGGCCGTGGGCGTGGGGGCCACGGAGCTCGCCACCGTGCTGGTCACGGGCGAGATCTGGCTGCGGGTGCCGCCCACGGTGCTGGTCCGGTTCGAGGGCGCGCTGCCGCCGTACCTCACCGCGCGCGACCTAGCCATGGCGGTGCTGCGCGACCTGCGGGCCGACTTCGCCATCTACCGGGCCGTGGAGTTCGCCGGGCCGACGGTCGAGAGCATGGCGCTCGACGAGCGGGCGGTCCTGACCAACCAGGCGATCGAGATGGGCGCGAAGAACGGGATCGTGCCACCCAGCGGGCCGGTGCTGGCCCGCTACGGGGCCGCGGCGGCTGCCGCCGGACGCCCGCTGGCCGGAGATCCGGGGTGCGCGTACGAGGCGGTCCACGCGTTCGATGCGGCGGCGCTCCCGCCGTTGGTGGCGGCGCCGCCAAACGTCGACAACGTCCACCCGGTGGCCGATCTCGGGGGGCTGCCACTGGACCGCGCCTACCTCGGCTCGTGCGTCGGCGGCAAGGCTCACGATCTGCGGGCGGCTGCGCGGGTGCTGCGGGGCCGGCGCGTCCGCATTCCGTTGCAGGTGACGCCGGCGACACAGCGGGTCGTCGAGGAGACGCTGGAGGACGGCACGCTGGGCGCCCTGGTGGCCGCTGGCGCGGTCATCGCGGCGCCCGGCTGCGGGGCGTGCGCCGGCCTCCACGGCGGGTTGCTCGGCCCGGGCGAGCGGTGCGTCGCCTCGGTCACCCGCAACTTCCCCGGGCGCATGGGCGCGCCCTCGGCCGAGATCTACCTGGCCTCCCCGCTAACCGTGGCAGCCTCCGCCGTCACCGGCCGGCTGACCGATCCCCGGGAGCTGCTGTGATGCGTTGGAGCCGCCACCCGACCCCGGTGCCGGCATTGCGCCTTGCGTGGGGATCCTGGGAGACGCTGTGATGCGCCCGGTCCTCGAAGGCCGCGCGTGGGTGGTCGGCGACCACGTCAACACCGACCAGATCCTGCCCGGGCGCTACCTCGACCGGCCGGTGGAGGAAGTGGGCCAGTACGTGTTCGCGGGCCTCGACCCAGAGGGCGCCCGCGCTCCGGCGCCCGGCGACGTGGTCGTCGCCGGCGTCAACTTCGGCTGCGGCTCCAGCCGCGAGGCCGCGGTGCTGGCCCTCCTGCAGGCAGGCGTCGCCGCAGTGGTGGCCCGCTCGTTCGCGCGGATCTTCTTCCGCAACGCCATCAACAACGGCCTGCCGGCGGTCATCGTCCCCGCCGTCGACGGTATCATCGCCGGCGACCTGCTGCGCGTCGACCTTGTGGCCCGGGCGGTGACCAACCTCCGCACCGGCGCCGTGCTGCCCGTGCTGAACCTCACCGGGACCTCCCGGGAGATCCTGGAGCACGGCGGCATCGTGCCCTTCACGCTGGCCCGCCTGCAGCGGAGGGCGCAGCGGTGAGCACGGCGCGCACGCTGCGCCAGCGGCTGGCACACGGGCCGATCGTGGTCGCCCCGGGCGCGCCCGACGCGCTGACGGCGCGCATCGTCGAGCGCGCCGGCTTCGAGGCCGTCTACTTCACCGGCGCGGGCGTGGCGTACACGCACCTGGGCGCGCCCGACCTGGGGCTGGTGAGCCTGACGGAGATGACCATGCGCCTGGCCGCCGTGGTGGAAGCCACCCGGCTGCCGGTGATCGCCGACGCCGATACCGGGTACGGCGGCGCGCTGAACGTCCGCCGCACGGTGCGGGAGTTCGAGCGGGCCGGCGCCGCGGCGATCCAGCTCGAGGACCAGGTGTTCCCCAAGCGCTGCGGGCACCTGGACGGGAAGCGCGTGGTGCCCGTCGAGGAGATGGTGGGCAAGATCCGGGCCGCGCTGGACGCGCGCCGCGACCCGGATACGCTCCTCATCGCGCGCACCGACGCCCGTGCGCCGCTCGGCCTGGAGGCGGCGCTGGAGCGGGCGCACCGCTACCGGGACGCGGGGGCGGACGTGCTGTTCGTCGAGGCGCCAGCCTCGCGCGACGAGCTGGCGCGCATCGCTTCATCACTTCCGCCGCCGGTCGTGGCCAACATGGTGGAAGGCGGCCGCACGCCGCTGTGTGCGGCCCACGAGCTGGAGGCCATGGGCTACCGCCTCGTCATCTTCCCGGGAGCGGCCGTGCGGGCAGCGGCAGCGGCCGTGGTGAAGGTCATGGACGCCCTCAAGCGTCACGGCACGACGGCAGGCGTGCTGGACGCCATGCTGTCGTTCGGCGAGCTCAACGCGTTGCTGGGCCTGCCGGCGTGGCGCGACCTGGAGGCGCGCGTCGAGGGACGCCTGTGAGCGACGCACGGGCGTCGGCCGCCGTCCGCAGCGTCGAGCGCGCGCTGGACGTGCTGCGCTGCTTCGACTTCGACGCGCCCACGCTGGGCGTGAGCCAGATCGCCCGGCGGCTCCACCTGGCCAAGAGCACGGTGCACCGCCTGCTGACCACCCTGGAGCGCCGGGGCTTCGTGCGGCAGGATGCGGCCACGGGCACCTACCAGCCGGGGCTGGAGCTGTTCCGCCTGGGCCGGGTGGTCCAGAACGGCATGGAGCTCCGCGCCCAGGCCCTGCCGATCATGCGACGGCTGCAGCTGGCCTGCGGCGAGACGGTCAACCTGAACATCGTCGTGGGCCGGGCGCGGGTGTGCATCGAGAAGGTCGAGAGCCGGCACGACGTGCGCCACTTCGTCGAACTGGGCAAGCCCCTGCCCCTCTACGTGGGGGCGTCGGGGAAGGTGCTGCTGGCGCACCTGCCGCCGGCCGAGGTTGCGGCGGTGCTGCAGGAGGCCCGGCGGGAAGGCCGCGTGGACAACGCCTACCTGGCCGCGCTGCCCCAGCAGCTGGCGGCGATCCGGCGGCGCGGGTACGCCGCCGGCGCCAGCGAACGGGTGCAGGGGGCCTTCTCGGTCAGCGCTCCGGTGCGCGATCACACGGGCGCGGTGATCGCGGGGCTGACGATCTCCGGACCGGTGCTGCGGCTCCGGCCCGGCGACCTCGCGCGGTTTGGCCGCATGGTGCGTGCGGCCGCCGGCGAGCTCTCCGCGGCGATGGGCCACCTGGCCCCCGCCCATCGCCGCCCGTCAAGGGACCGACAGACGACGACACGGCGGCGAGCGCCGCAAAGGAGGACGAGACGATGAGCAGGCTCACACGGCGCGCCTTCATCAAGCGCGCGGGAGCGTTGGGTGGGGCGGCGGCGTTGACGCACCTGCCGCCCTGGGCGCTGCACGTGGCCGGGGCCGCGCCGGCCGACGTGAAGATCGGTCACCTGCACCCGCTCTCGGGCGGGCTGGCGCTGGAGGGCGGGGAGATGCGCGACGCCATCCTGCTGGCCGCCGACGACGTCAACCGGGCCGGCGGGATCCGGTCGCTGGGCGGTGCCCGGGTGACGGTCCTGCACGGCAACACCGAGGGCTCGCCCGACAAGGGTGCCGCCGAGGCCGAGCGGCTGATCGGGGAGGGCGTCGTCGGGTTGCTGGGCGCCTACCAGAGCGCCGTGGCGTTCGTCACCACCCAGGTGGCCGAGCGGCGTCGGATCCCCTACGTCATCACGGTGGCCGTGGCCGACGAGATCCTGGAGCGCGGCTTCCAGTACGCGTTCCGGGTCCAGCCCAACTCCACGGCCATGGCCCAGTACGCCATCGAGTACATCGTGACGCTGGGCCGGCAGGCAAAGACCGCCGTGAACACCGTGACCATCATGCACGAGTCGAGCATCTTCGGCGTCTCCATCGGCGACCGCCTGGTCCGGTTCGCCGGTCAGGCCGGGCTGCGGGTGCTGGAGCGGATCGTCTACCCCACCGCCACCGCCGACGTCACCACGGAGTGCACCAAGGTGCGGGCCGCCAGCCCCGACGTGGCCCTGTTCACCGGCTACTTCCGTGACGGCGTGCTGGTGGCGCGCACCATCCGTGAGGTGGGCCTGCGCACCAAGGCGGTGGTGGGCGTGGCCAACGGCGCGTTCAGCCATCCGCGGTTCGCCGCGGAGGCGGGCCCGCTGGCCAGCGAGCACGTCATGGACTCCAACTACTACTACAACCCGGTGAACCCGCGCACCCGCGGCGTCTTCCGCGCCTACCGCGAGCGCTTCAACCGGGACATGTCCACCCACGCGGTCTACGCCTACGCGGCCACGCGGGTACTGCTGGACGCCGTGGAGCGCGCGGGCTCGACCGACCCCACGCGGATCCGCGCGGCGCTGGCGGCCACCACCCTGCGGGACCACATCCTGCCCCAGGCGGAGATCAAGTTCGACGGCAAGGGTGAGAACGTCAACGCCCGGCCGGTGCTCCTGCAGGTCCGGGGCGGGGCCCCGCGCGTGGTCCTGCCCGAACGGTACAGCGAGATGACGGCCGTGTTCCCCGTCACCTGAGCGGCCGATGCTGCTGCTGGTCGGGCAGGCAGCCGTCACCGGCCTGCTCACCGGGGCGGTGTACGCCCTGGTGGCCGTGGGCCTCACCCTGATCTTCGGGGTGATGCGCGTCGTGAACTTCGCCCACGGCGCCCTGCTGATGCTGGGCATGTACACCGCCTACTGGCTCTTCGTGCTCTGGGGCGTGCCCCCGTACCTGGCGCTGCCGGTGGTCTTCGTGCTGCTGTTCCTGCTGGGCGCGGGCATCCAGCGCGGCCTGCTGCAGCCCATCGCGGGGGCGCCCCAGCACACCCAGCTGCTGCTCACCCTCGGCGTGATGTTGATCCTGGAGAACCTCGCGCTGTTCCTGTGGAGCCCCGACTTCCGCACGCTGCGCATCGCGTGGCTGGAGGGCGCGGTGCCCCTGGGCCCGCTGTTGCTCAACAAGCCGCGGCTCATCGCGTGCGTCGGCGCGGTGACGCTCACGGCCGCGCTCTACCTGTTCCTGGCGTTCACCGAACCCGGACGCGCGATCCGGGCCACCGCCCAGGATCCCGTGGGCGCCGCGCTGGTGGGCGTCGACGTCGCCCGGATCAACACCTTCACCTTCGGGCTGGGGGCGGCCTGTGCCGGCATGGCGGGCGCCCTGATCACGCCCTACCTGTACACGGCACCCCACGTGGGGCACGTGTTCCTGCTCTATGGCTTCGTCGTGGTGGTCCTGGGCGGACTCGGCAGCTTCACCGGCGCGCTGGCCGGGGGGCTGCTGATCGGCGTCGGGGAAGCGTTGGGCGCGGCCCTGCTGCCCGGATCCCTCAAGGAGCTGGTCGTCTACGGCATCTTCATCCTGGCGCTCCTGTTCCGGCCCACGGGACTGTTCGGGGTGCGGCAGCGTGGCTGAGCCCGCGGCGGTCGTCGAGGCGCCTGGGCGCGCCCGCACCGTGCCCGCCCTGGTGGCGGCCGCGGTGCTGGCGGCGGCGGTCGCGGTGCCGCTGGTGGCCAGTCCGTATGTGCTGCGCGTGCTGATCATGACCCTCTACGGCGCCTACCTGGCCCAGTGCTGGAACCTGGTGGGCGGCTACGCGGGCCAGTTCTCGTTCGGGCACGCCACGTTCTTCGGCATCGGCGCCTATACCACGGCGCTGCTGTTCGCCCGCGGCGGCCTCACCCCCTGGCTGGGCATGCTGGTGGGGGCCGTGCTGGCCGCGGCCGCCGGCGGGGTCATCGGTGCCCTGAGCTTCCGCTACGGGCTGCGCGGGCCGTACTTCGGGCTGGTCACCCTGGCCTTCGCCGAGGTTTGCCGCATCGCCGTCACCAACTGGCGGGCGCTGGGCGGCGCCATGGGCGTGCTGGTGCCCCTGCGGCCGTCGCTCGCCACGTTCCAGTTTCCCGAGCCATGGGCCTACTACTACGTGATCCTGGTGATGACCGTCGGGCTGACGGCGGCGGCCGCCGCGCTGGAGCGCTCCCGGCTGGGCCTGTTCATGGAGGCGGTGCGGGAGGACGTCGACGCCGCGGAGGCGCTGGGCGTGGACACGACGCGCACCCGCCTGGTGGCCATGGGCGCCAGCGCGGCCGCCACGGCGCTGGCCGGGACCTTCTACGTGCAGTTCTTCTCCTACATCGATCCTCACCTGGCGTTCGGCATCGACGTGTCGGTGGCGGCGATCCTGCCCAACATCATCGGCGGGGCGGGCACGGCCCTGGGCCCGCTGGCCGGGAGCGTGCTCCTGGTGCCGCTGGGCGAGTGGATGCGCGCCTACCTGGGCGGCTACCGCGGCGTGCACCTGATGATCTACGGTGCGCTGCTGGTGGTGGCCATCATGGCCCTGCCCCACGGCCTGGTCGGGGCCGTGCGGCGCTGGCGCGAGCGCCCTCGATGAGGCCAGCTCCCCGGTCCAGCGAAGAGACGCCTGGGCGTCTGCTGGCGGAGGTCTGTGGCGTGCCGCACGCCACCACGGCCACAGCGTCACGGAGGATGAGCCTGCTGGCAACGGACGCGGACATCCGGTGGGCGCGCCCGGCTGGCGCGGGTCCGCGGGCGAGGGAGCACCCATGAGCCTGCTGGCGGTGGAGGGCGTCACGCGGCGCTTCGGCGGCCTGGTGGCCGTGGACCGCGTGAGCCTGCAGGTGGAGGCCGGCGAGGTGGTGGGGCTGATCGGCCCCAACGGCGCCGGAAAGACCACGCTCTTCCACCTCATCTCGGGGTTCCTCCGGCCCGATGCCGGACGGGTCGTGTTCGCCGGTCGTGATCTAGCGGGCCTGCGGCCGTTCGAGATCTGTCGTCTGGGGCTGGTCCGCACCTTCCAGATCGTCCGGCCCTTCGCCGAGCTGTCGGTCCAGCGCAACGTGCTGGTGGGCGCGCTGGCGCGCGGGGCAAGCATGCGCGAGGCGCAGCGCATCGCCCGGGAGTGCCTGGCGTTCGTGGGGCTGGCCGGGCGCGCGCAGGTCCCGGCCCGCGACCTCACCATCAGCGACCAGCGGCGGCTGGAGCTCGCCCGGGCACTGGCCACGCGCCCGCGCCTGCTGCTGCTCGACGAGGTCATGGCCGGATTGACCCCGCGGGAAGTGGAGGTCATGAGCGAGCTGGTGCGTCAGCTGCCCGTCCGGGGAGTCACGGTGCTGTGGATCGAGCACGTCATGCGGGCGGTCATGCGGGTCTGCACCCGCGTGATCGTGCTGCACCACGGCGAGAAGATCGCCGACGGTCCGCCCGCACACGTCGCCAGGGACCCGCGCGTCGTGGACGCCTACCTGGGCGAGGTGGCCCTCCTTGCTTAGGGCGGTGCACCTGACCGCAGGGTACGGCCGGCTGGCCGCGGTGCGCGACGTGAGCCTGACCGTGGAGGCCGGCGAGCTGGTGGCCGTGGTGGGCGCCAACGGCGCCGGGAAGACCACGACGCTGCGCGTGCTGTCCGGCCTGCTCCGACCGTGGGGCGGCGAGGTCTGGTTCGACGGCGTCCGCATCGACGGTCGTCCCGCCCACGAGATCGTCGGGCGCGGCCTGGGCCACATCCCCGAAGGCCGGCGGCTGTTCCCGGAGATGACGGTCCGCGAGAACCTCGAGATGGGCGCCTACCCGCGCCACGCCAAGGCCGCGCGCCGCCAGACGCTGGAGCTGGTCTTCACGCTGTTCCCCGTGCTGCGCGACCGACAGCGCCAGCTGGCGGGTACGCTGTCGGGCGGCGAGCAGCAGATGCTGGCCATCGGGCGCGGGCTGATGGGCCGGCCCCGTCTGCTGCTGCTGGACGAGCCGTCGATCGGCCTGGCCCCGCTGATGGTGGCGCGCATCTTCGAGGTCGTGGCGGCCATCAACCGCGAGGGTATCGCCGTGCTGCTCGTCGAGCAGAACGTGCATCACGCCCTGCAGCTGGCCCGGCGGGCCTACGTGCTGGAGCACGGTGCGGTGGTGGCCGAGGGCGAGGGCCGCGCGTTGCTGCAGCGCGACGAACTGCGCCGGGCGTGCCTGGGCGGGTGAGGGGCGCCGTGGGCTGGGATGCCGAGACGGACGCGGTGGTGGTGGGCGGCGGCGGGTGCGGCCTGGCCGCGGCTCTCACCCTGGCGCAGGAGGGGTTCGAGGTCGTGCTGCTGGAGAAGGCGCCGCGGCCCGGCGGCACCACGGCCATCAGCACGGCCATGATCCCGGCCGCCGGCACCGCCCAGCAGCGCGCCCACGGCATCGAGGACACGCCCGCGCAGATGGCCGCCGACATCCTGGCAAAGGCGGGCGCGGGCGCCGATCCCGAGCACGTGCGGGTGCTGTGCGAGTACTCGGCGGCCCTCGTCGCGTGGTTGCAGGCGGCGGGCGTGCCGTTGGAGCTGGTCGTCGACTTCCGGTACACCGGCCAGTCGGTGCCAAGGTTTCACGCGCCGCCGTCGCGCCAGGGGCGTGACCTGGTCGAGCCGTTGCTGGCTGCGGTGGCTGCAACCGGCCGCGTGTCGATCGCCACCGAGACGCCCGCCGTGGGGCTGGTGGTCGGCGCTGGCGGCGAGGTGCTGGGCGTGGAGGCGGGCCGGATCCGCGAACGGATCAAGGCTCGCAAGGTCGTCCTGGCGGCCTGCGGGTTCGGCGGCAATCCGGCCATGGTGCGCACGCACTGTCCGGAGATCGCCGGGGCGCTCTACTTTGGCGCCCCGACGGTCACGGGCGAGGCAATCGAGTGGGGCGTGGCCCTGGGTGCCGCTACGCGCTGCATGGACGCCTACCAGGGGCACGGGAGCGTGGCAGTGCCCCATGGCGTCCTGCTGAGCTGGGCGGTCGTGGAGCGCGGCGGGTGCGTGGTCAACGTCGCCGGGGAGCGCTTCGCCTGCGAGGACCTGGGCTACAGCCCGTTTGGCGCCCGGGTCGTCGCGCAGCCCGGCGGGGTGGCGTTCGTCGTGTACGACGGGACCATCGACGCCGAGATGCTGGCCCACGACCAGAACTACCGGGACCTCGACGCGCTGGGCGGCATCCGCCGCGCGGCCACCCTGTCGGCGCTGGCCGCGCGGCTGGGCGTCGATGCCGCCGGTCTTGAGCGCACCGTGGCAGCGCTCAATGCGGGGCTGGCCACAGGGCGCGATCCGCTGGGACGCGCTCCCGGAGTCCGCCGGCCCCTCACGCCGCCCTACTGCGGGGTCAGGGTCACGGGGGCACTCTTCCACACCCAGGGCGGCCTGGCGATCGATACCAGCGCGCGCGTCCTGCGGGGCGACGGGACGCCCGTGCCCAACCTGTTCGCCGGCGGCGGCACCGCGGTGGGCATCTCGGGGCACGGCGCGGCCGGCTATTCGCCCGGCAACGGGCTGCTCACGGCGCTGGGGTGGGGCCGCATCGCCGGGCTGACGGCTGCAGCGGAGATGCGCACCGGACGATGAGCGAGGCCGCGTGCACCCCGGAGGAGCACCTGGCCGCCTTCGCTGTGGGGCTCCGGAGCCGCGACCTGCCCGCGGACGTGGTCGGGCGCGCGCGCCTGGTGCTGGTGGACACGCTCGGTGCCATCGTGGGCGGCATGAGCCGGCTGGGGACGTCGGTCGCCGCCCTGGCGGCGAGCGCGCCAGGCCCCGCCGCGGTGCTGGGAACACGCCTGCGCGCCGAGCCCGCCCACGCGGCCATGCTCCACGGCACGGCGGGCACGGCGCTGGAGCTCGACGAGGGGCACCGGTTCGCCGGCGGGCATCCGGCGATCCACGTGGTGCCCGCCGCCCTGGCCGCCGCGGAGGGCGTCGACGCTACTGGCGAGCAGCTGCTGGATGCGGTGATCGCCGGCTACGAGGTGGCCGCGCGCGCAGGGCGCTCCCTGGGCGCGTTGCGGCCGCCGCTGCACCCGCACGGCACCTGGGGCGTACTGGGTGGCGCGACGGCGGCAGCGCTCCTGCTCGACGGCCGTCCCCACGTCGTCGTGGAAGCGTTGCGGATCGCGGCCCACTACATGCTGCAGACCCACTACGACAGCGCCATCGACGGCGCAGGGGTCCGCGACACGTATGCGGGTGTGGCGAACATGCTGGGGCTCGTGGCCGCCCGCCTGGCAGCGGCGGGGGTGACGGGCACCGCCGGGGTGGCCCGCGCGTTGCGCCCGCTGGCGGCCACCGAGCCCGACGTCGAGGCGCTGACGGCCGGCCTGGGACGTGAGTACGAGATCGGCCGCGGCTACTTCAAGATGCACGCAGCGTGCCGGCACCTGCACGGTGCCCTCGACTGCCTCGACGAGCTCGCCCGCCGCGAGCCGATCCTGCCCGAGGACGTGGTGCGTGTGGAGGTCGAGACCTACGCGCTCGCCGCCACCTTTGCGCACCCGCGCCCCGGCACCCGGCTGGCCGCGAAGTTCAGCCTGCCGTTTGCGGTCGCCACGCGCCTGCTGCACGGGTCGTCATGGGTGGAGGCGTTCGAACCCGAGGCCCTCACCGCCCGGGCGCTGGCCCTGGCGGAACGGGTGCACGTGCGCGAACGGCCCGAGTTCACGGCGCTGGCGCCGGCCCAGCGGCCGACGCGGGTGACGGTCGTCCTGCGCGACGGCCGTCGGCTGGAGGCGCAGGTGGCGTTGCCACGCGGTGAGGACCACCTGGCGTATTCCGCCGAGCAGGTGGAGGAGAAGTTCCTCCGCCTCGTGACGCCCGTCCTGGGCGCGCGGGCCGGGGCGGCGCTGGCGCGGTGGCGGCAACTCGGCGCGCAGCGGGTCCGCGCCCTGGTGCAAGACCTGATGCTTGAGGAGGCGGACGTCGACCGTGTCCGGGGCTGACGCGCCCGTCGACGAAGAACACGTGGTGGCGTTCCTGGCCGGGGAGGTGGCGCCACCGGCCGACGCGGTGGCCCGCAGCCGGCTGGTGATCGAGGACGTGGTGTGCGCGGCGATGGCGGGGAGCGCGCTCCCCGAGCTGCACGGGGCGATCGAGGCGCTCGCCCTGCCGGCCGGCCCCTGTACCGTGGTGGGGTGCGGCCGCGTCGCGCCCGTCGAGCACGCTGCGATGGCGAACACGGTGCTGGCCATCGCGCAGGAGGTCGAGGAAGGGCACAACACCGCCGGACACGTGGGCGCCGCCTCGGTCATGGCGGCGCTGGCCGCGGCCGAGGAGCGCGACGCGCCCGGCGCCGCGGTGGTCGATGCGGTCCTGCGCGCCTACGAGGTGTGCGCCAGGGTCGAGCGGGCGGTGATGCCGATGCGCGCGCGCGTGAACGCGGCGACGGGCTGGGTCGTGCGCAACCCGCACAGCACCTGGACCACGGTGGGGCCGGCGTTGGCCGCCGCGCTGGTCTGGGGGCGCGACCCCAGGACGCTGCGCGCCACGTGGCGGCTCGCCGTCAACCTGGCCGTGCTGAGCCTGTGGGACCCGTACGCCGAGGGCGCGCTGGCGCGGAACCTGACGGCCGGGCTCAGCGCCCAGGCGGGCGTGACCGCGGCGCGGTGGGCCCAGGCCGGCCTGCAGGGGTCCGCCGACGCGGTGGCGCGGATCTTCGGGCCGCTGCGCGCGGCCATGGGCGATGCGGACTTCGACGCCTGGTTCGGCTCCCTGGGCACGACCTATGAGATCACCCGGGGCTACCTGAAGCCCTATCCGTCGTGTCGGTACACCCATCCGGCCCTCGACGCGCTGCGGGCCGCGCTGCCGGCCACAAGCGCCGTCAGCGCCGACGCCGTGGACCGCATCGAGGTCCACACCTTCGGGATCGCGACGCTGTTCGCCCACCAGCACGCCCCCACGCCGACGAGCGCCAAGTTCAGCATCCCCTTCGTGCTGGCGGCCTACCTGGTCGACGGGCGCATCGGGTTCGAGAGCTTCACCGACCGGTTGCACGATCCGCGCATCGACGCCCTGGCCCGGCGCATCACCGTGTACGCCGACGATGGGCTCGAGGCCGCCTTTCCCCAGCGGTGGGGCGCGCGGGTGTCGGTCGTCCTGCGCGATGGACGCGTCCTGGTCGGCGAGTGCTGCGATCCGGTGGGTGGACCTGCCGTCCCGCTGGCCGCAGACGCCGTGCGCGCGCTGCACCTGGCGGCGCTTTGCCAGCGCCTCCCCGCGCCGGAGGCCGCGGCGATCCTCGACGCCCTGACCCACCTGGACGCGCTGGCGTCGGTGCGCCCGCTGGGTGCGCGGCTGCGTGGGGAGGGCTGTCCGTGATCGTGACGACAGGACCATGGCGGCAGGACCGGGGCGGCAGGACCCTGGCGGGCGCGCCGTCGATGCCGGTGGCGCGTGGGCCCGGAGCCTCGGGCCGCTGCGCGGAGCAGTCGAACACCTGCGCGGACTGAAAGGAGGACGAGGAGATGGCGCGGTGGGACCTGGCGATCGTGAACGGGACCGTGGTGCTCCCCTACACGGGGACCGTCCGCTGCGACGTGGCGATCCGCGACGGGCGCATCGCGGCCCTGGTCGAGGGACTGGATGCGTCGCAGGCGGCCGAGGTGATCGATGCCCGGGACCGGCTGGTGCTGCCCGGCGCCGTGGACTCACACTTCCACCTCGGCATCTACCGGTCGCTGGCGGACGACACGACGTCGGAGACCCGCTCGGCGCTGGTCGGAGGCGTGACCACGGTGCTCAGCTACTTCCGGACTGGCCAGCACTACCTGAACAAGAGCGGGCCCTACCGCCAGATCTTCCCCGAGGTGCTGCACCTGACCAACGGCCGCGCGCACACCGACTACGGCTTCCACATCGCCATCATGACGGCCGACCAGCTGGACGAGGTGGACTGGCTGGTCCGCGAGCAGGGTGTCGGGTCGTTCAAGTACTACATGTTCTACAAGGGCCTGAACCTCACCGCCGACTCCACGCGGGGCAGCGACTACACCATGGCCGAGACCTACGACCTCGGCCACCTCTTCCTGCTCATGGAGCAGGTGACCGCCGCCGCCCAGCGCTACGGGCGGTTCGGCCGCGTCTCGCTCAGCCTGCACTGCGAGCACGCCGAGCTGATCCGCGTGTTCATCGAGCGGGTGAAGCAGGCGGGGCGCGAAGGGCTCGCGGCCTACCACGAGGCCCGGCCCCCGCTCACCGAGCGGCTCTCCATGGCGGAAGCGGTGCTGCTGGCGGACGTGACCCGGTGCCCGATCAACCTGCTGCACCTCTCCAGCCGCGATGCCGTGACCGACGGCGCCGCAGCGAAGCGCGCCTACCCGCACCTGGACATTCGCCTGGAGACGACGGTGCACCACCTGGCGCTCACCCACGCGACCGCCGGCGGGATCGCGGGCAAAGTGAACCCGCCGATCCGCACCGAGGACGACCGGGACGCGCTGTGGCAGGCGGTGCTGGACGGCACGATGGACACCGTCGTCAGCGACCACGCCTGCTGCTTCGAGGAGCAGAAGGGTGAGGACCTGTGGAAGGCGCTCCCGGGCTTCGGCGGGACGGCGTTGCTCTACCCCTACCTGCTCTCGGAGGGCGTGCACCGCCGCGGGCTGTCGGTGGTCCGCGTGGCCGAGCTGGTGAGCGCCAACCCGGCGCGGGCGTTCGGACTGTTCCCGCGCAAGGGGACGCTGGCGCCGGGCAGCGACGCCGACCTCACCGTGGTCGACCCGGCGCGCGAGCAGGTGGTGGCGCCAGACGTGCTGCTCTCGGCGCAGGACTTCACCCCGTTTGCGGGCCTGCGGCTGCGCGGCTGGCCGACGCACACGATCCTGGGCGGGCGGCTCGTCTACGCCCACGGCACCGTGTGCGCGCCACCGAGCGGGCGGTACCTGCGGCGTCCGGTGGGGCTGCACGAGCCGGCGCCGGTCTCGAGCCGCTGAGCAGGACCGCCGCGCCAGGACGCGCCGTCCGCTGCGCCGCACTGCCGGCAGGGATGGGGGCTGCGGGACACCCCGAGTCCGGGCGAGGACGGCGCAGTGCGGTGCCGGGGCGGGGCACGCGCGGGGCGCGTCCGTGGGCGACGACGATCGTGCGGTGGGGGATCGTCGCGGCCTGCGCGCTGGTGCTGGCGGGTGCCTTTCCCGGCGCGGCAGGGCCCGTCGTGCTCCGCGTGCTCGATGAGGGGCCGGCAGGGAACCCGTGGTACCAGGCAGCGGTGGCGTATGCCCGCGCGCGCGCCGGAGAGGTGCAGGTGGAGTGGGTGCCCGCGTCGCGCGCCGCCACCCGCGCGCGCCTGGCGGCCGCCGTGGCAGGCGGCGCGCTGGACGCCGATCTGGTACGGGTGACCGGTGCGTGGGTGGCGGAGTTTCCGACGCTGTTCGCCTCCGTCGCCGACCGGTGGCCGCCTGCGGCGCGCGCGCGCATGCTGCCGGCAGCGCGCGCGCCGGTGACGGCCGGCGGTCAGCCGTACGGGCTCCCGCGCCGCTTCACCCTCTGGGTGCTGCTGTGGAACGTGCGTCTCTTTGCCGAGGCGGGCCTGGACCCGCTGCAGCCACCGCGCACCGTGGCCGAGTTGGGGGCAGCGTGTCGGCGCCTGACCCGCGACCGCGACGGCGACGGGTACATCGACCAGTGGGGGTACGTCGAGAGCCTGGCGCCCGGCGCGCCGCTGTTCACCGCGTTCGAGCGGTGGCTCTACCGTGCTGGCGGTGCGATCGTGGACGCCCGGGGCGAGCCCGCCTTCAACGACGCGCGCGGGGTACGGGCGCTGGAGGCGATGGCCGCCCTGCTCTCCGAGCACCGCTGCCTGGACCCGGGCGCACTGGCCCTGTCGCCGACCGGGGCCCGGCAGCTGTTCCTGGCCGGCCGCGCGGCCATGATGGCGGCGACGACGTCGGTGTGGGTGGACGCCGTGGGAGCGCGCCGCGGCGGCGCGCTGGGCGGCCAGGTGGGGATCGCCGTGCTCCCGGGCTTTGGCCCCGGCACGCCGCGCACGGCCACGGTCTACGAGGCCGACGGCTACGCCCTCACCACACGCGCGGTGTGGCGGGGCGTGGACGACGCGGCCTGGGATCTGCTGGACCATCTCGCATCGGACCCGGTGCAGGTCGTCGCGCTGAAGACCCGCGGATACCTGCCCACCGCCGCGCGCCTGTACGACGACCGCGAGCTGCGGGCGGACGCGGTGGTCGGGCCACTGCTCGCCACGGCGGGCGAAGCGCTGCGCCACCCGGTGCGTCGGTTTGTGGGGGCCCGGCGCGAATCCGTGGAGGCGGCCGTGAGCGCGGCGCTCGTGGAGGGGCTGCGCGGTCGCCGCAGCCTGCGCGGCGCGCTCGACGACGCCGCGGCGGCCTTCCGCGCCCTGCGGCCCTGACCGGCGTGGGCGGGAGGAAGCCGCCGTCGCCATCGCCAACTGCTTACTCCAACCGTTGCACGTGGAGAGGAGACCGGTGAGCGCCATCGAGCGGCGCGTCCGCGAGATCGCCGACCGGGTCCGGGCCTACCGGGACCGGCGGCTCTACTTCTACCTGGAGCCGGTGGCGGCCATCGACGGCGCCTACGTGACGATCCGCGGGCGACGGATGCTACTGGCGTCGTCCTACTCGTACCTGGGCCTGCTGGGGCACCCCGCGATCCAGGCGGCGGCGGCGGCCGCGCTCGACCGCTACGGCACCGGGACCCACGGCGTGCGCCTGCTGGCGGGGAACACCGACCTCCACGACCGCCTCGAGGACCGGCTCGCCGCCTTCCTCGGCGCGGCGGGCGCCGTAGCCTACTCCAGCGGCTACCTGGCCAACTTCGCGGCGATCTCGGCGCTGGTGGGCCGGGGCGACGTCGTGATCTGTGACAAGCTCAACCACGCCAGCATCGTGGACGGGTGCCTGCTGTCGGGCGCGCGCTTCGTGCGCGTGCCGCACCGTGACGTGGCCGCCATCGACCGGGAGCTGGGCCGGGTGGCCGCGGGGGCCGGCGCCCTCGTGGTGGTGGACGCCGTGTTCAGCATGGACGGCGACGTCTACGATCTGCCGGCGCTCGTCGAGGTCTGCCGCCGGCACGGGGCCTGGCTGATGGTGGACGAGTCGCACTCGCTGGGCGTGCTGGGCCCGACCGGCGCCGGCATCGAGGAGCACTTCGGGCTGTGCGGCGTCGTCGACGTCAAGATGAGCTCGCTGTCCAAGAGCGTGCCCTCCGCCGGCGGCGTCATCGCCGGGTCGGAAGACCTGGTGCTCTACCTCAAGCACGCCTCGCGGGCGTTCGTCTTCTCGGCGGCCATGCCGCCGGCCAGCGCCGCCGCGACGATCGCGGCGCTGGACGTGATGCAGGCGGAACCCGAGCGCGTGGCGCGGCTGCAGGCCAACGCGGGCCGCCTGCGGGCCCGGCTGCGCGCCGCGGGGTTGCCGGTCCGCGACGACCCCACGCCGATCGTCCCCGTGATCGCCGGCGACGACGAGCGGACCGTACGCATGGCCCGCTTCCTCTTCGACCGCGACATCTTCGCGCTGCCGATCCTCTCGCCGGCGGTCCCGCCGCGGACCAGCCGGCTGCGCATCACCGTGACCGCGGCGCACGCCGAGGCCGAGGTGGACGCCATCGCGGACGCGGTGGCCGCCGCCTGGCACGCGGTGGCCCCCGCGTTGACGACGACCGATCCGTAGGGCACCGGCCCATCGCGACGACGGCCGATGAGTGACCTGCTGAACCTGATCTGGATCCTGGTCCTGCTGCAGATCTTCATCCCACTCCTCCAGCAGCGGATGCAGGCCGCCCGACGCCTGATGGCGATCCGGGCCATCGAGACCCGGCGGCGGTCGCGGGTCATCACCATGATCCACCGGCAGGAGACCATGAGCCTGCTGGGGCTGCCGATCGCGCGCTACATCGACATCGAGGACTCCGAGCAGGTGCTGCGCGCCATCCGGCTGACTCCGCCCGAGATGCCCATCGACCTGATCATCCACACCCCCGGTGGGCTGGTGCTGGCCGCGGAGCAGATCGCGTGGGCGCTGAAGCGGCACAAGGGGACCGTGACGGTCTTCATCCCGCACTACGCCATGTCGGGCGGCACCCTGGTGGCGCTGGCCGCGGACCAGATCGTCATGGACCCCGATGCCGTGCTGGGGCCGGTCGACCCGCAGCTGGGCGGGCCGCAGACGGGATACGTGCCCGCGGCCTCGGTGCTCAAGGCCCTGGAGACGCCCAACCCCAACCGCGACGACCAGACCCTGATCCTGGGCGACATCGCCCGCAAGGCGCTTCAGCAGGTGCACCAGACGGTCTACCAGCTCCTGCTGGAGCACCACGCGCCGGCGCAGGCCGACGAGATCGCCCGGGCGCTCAGCGACGGGCGGTGGACCCACGACTACCCCATCAACTTCGACGAGGCCCGGCAGCTCGGGCTGCGGGTGAGCGACGAGATGCCGCGGGAGATCTACGAGCTGATGGAACTCTACCCGCAGACCCGGCAGCGCCGGCCCGGGGTGGAGTTCATCCCGGCGCCCTACCGGCCGCCGGCGCCAAGCCCGGGCAAGGGCGACTGAGCGCACGCGGCGCGAGGCCGCGGTGTGGGGGGCGGTCGGCGCCGCGGTGCGCCTGCCGCGGCGCCCCTGGAAAGGCGGTGGTGCTCCCCGGCGCCCCTCCCACGGTCGGTGGCGCCGGCCGACCGTGTCGCCACAGCGCTACTTCGGTGCCTTCCAGTAGGCTTCCACGAAGCGCATGTCGTAGGTCTCGGCCACGCTGATCGTGGCGCGCCGCACCGCCGCGTCGAACGTGGCCAGCACGCCCGCGACGTTGGCCGCGCCGGCGGGCGAGATGCGCCCGTCCAGCGAGTACGACTCGAGCATCGCGCGCACCGCCTGCGTGTAGAGCTCCTTGTTCCCCTGGTAGTACTCCGGCGGCATGAGGGCCACGACCTCCTCGACCCGGTGGGCTTTGATCCACCGCAGGGCGCGGATCATGGCGGTGGCGATGGCCTGTACCGTGTTGGGGTACTGCTGGAGGAACTCCTCGCGCACGTAGATGCACGCCGCCGGATACGGGCCGCCGAAGACCCGCAGCGTGCCGGTGGTGGTGCGGGTGTCGGCCAGGATCACGGGCAGGTCGCCGCTGGCCGACAGCGTGGTGATCGTCGGGTCGACGTTGCTGATGGCGTCGATCTGCCGCGCGCGCACCGCGGCCACGGCCGTGGCGCCGGGCCCCACGCCGATGATGCTGAACTCGTCCAGGCCCACGCCCACCTTGGCCATCAGGTAGTTCACGAAGAAGTGGGTCGACGACCCCGGGGCGGTGACGCCGATCTTCTTGCCCCGCAGCGCCGTCAGGTCGCGGACGCCAGCGTCGGCCGCGTGCCTGGCGACGGCCAGCACCAGCCCGGGGTAGCGCTGCTGCATGACCACGGCTTTGATCTTGCGGCCCTGGGCCTGCATCTGGATCGTGTGGTCGTAGAACCCGCTGACCGCGTCGGCGCTGCCGCCGATGAGGGCCCGCAGCGCCTGACCGCCGCCGGCGAAGTTCTGCATGTCGGGATCCAGGCCCGCCTCCTTGAAGTAGCCGAGGCGTTCGGCCACGGTCACGGGCAGGTAGACCAGCGCTTCCTTGCCGCCGATCGCCAGCACGAACCGCGGCTTCTCGGGCCTGGCCGGCTGGCCGACTGCGGGCGCCGTCAGCGCGGCCAGGACCAGCCCGATGACGAGCACTACAGCGCCCCTACTGGCCATCTCCGTCCTCCTTCCCGGTTCCGTCAGACCGATTATCGATGCCCCCGTGGTGTTCCGCGCAGAAGAGTTCGCTGCCGGCGGGGCCGAGGCCTACCCGACGTCCCCGTGCGGCTGGCCGGTGGGCGGCACCGGCCCACCGAGCACGGGCGTGAAGGCACCGCCTGCGGCCGCGGCATGGGCCTGATCCACCGGCCCACCTGCGGGGGCGGGGAGGGTCAGCCAGCCCCCAGGCGCTCGGCGACGAAGATCCTGACGCCGCCGGTCCAGGCAGGCTCGAGCTGTCGGACTGCGGCCTGACCCTGCGGCGCGTCGGCCAGCGCCCGGAGGCGATGCATCCCTCCCTCGATCTCCAGGGTGATCCACCCAACCCCGGGCCCGAAGCGCTCCATGTGGTGGTGGAGGTCATCGCCCGGGGCGGGCTGCATCAACACCACCGGGCAGGCCGCTGGGTGCGCAAACCGGATCCTGGCGCGGCGCATCGAAGGGGTCCCATCGTGCACCGTGTCCACGGTGACGCCCTCCAGGGCCGTATAGGCGTGGACTGCGTCCTCCAGGTCCGGGACCGCCACGACGACTTCGGCCAGACGCACGTGCCGGTTCACCCCCACGGGCGCGGGGACGCGCAGGTCCCGGGGCGTCGCGTCTTCGATGAGCGCAGGCATGTCCCATCGTTCTGGGAACGCCAGCCGCCAGCGGACCTGCTGGCCGTCCGGTCGCACCCGCGCGCCGGGAGCGGGGTCCCCCACGGCGACCCCCCTGGCACGCAGCCTGCGTACGTCGCCGGCGAGGTCGCTGGTGCCCACCATGAACCCGCCGTACTCCCCCGGCGCGCGCATCTGGCCCGTGGGCCGCATCCAGAGCCGGTGGCCGGCCGCCTGGCGCCGGTCGCGCGCAGCCAGCAACTCGAGATAGGTGCCGTCGGCCAGCGCGATCAACGCATTCTCCGTGCCCCACCGCGGGTGTGCACCACCCCGGACGACGTCGAAGCCGGCGCGCTGGTAGGCGGCCATCGCGGTGGCGAGGTCATCCACCAGAATGACCACATGATCAATGCCGGTGATCATCTGCAGACCTCCCGGAGACCCGGATCCGGCGTGGAACGCCAGGGCGCCAACGACGTGGGTGGCCGCACCAGGAGGTGGGCTCGTACTCCCAGGCAGAACGCATGTCCACTGGGCCCCAGGTCATCGATCCTCCCGGTCTCCCCGGCGGGGCGTCACGGTTAGCGGGCTTCTCCCGGCGCGCCCGGTTTCCAGACCAGGAGCCGCCGCTCCACCAGCGTGACCAGGAGATCGACGACCAGCACGAACCCCGACAGCACCACGATGCCGGCGATGACGCCGGTGGTGTCCAGCAGCCCTTCCGCCTGGGCGATCAGGTAGCCCAGGCCCCGCGCCGAGCCCAGGTACTCGCCGACCACGGCGCCGACCAGCGCCAGCCCCACGCTGGTGTGCAGGCTCGCCAGGATCCACGTCATGGCCGAGGGCAGTAGCACGTGCCGGACGAGGTCGCGTTCGGAGGCGCCCAGCATGCGGGCGTTGTTCAGGATGTTGCGGTCCACGTCCCGCACGCCCTGGTACGTGTTGAAGAAGACGATGAAGAACACCAGCGTCACGCCAAACGCCACCTTGGAGAGGATGCCCAGGCCGAACCAGAGGGTGAAGATCGGGGCCAGCACGATGCGGGGCATGGCGTTGGCGACCTTCACGTAGGGTTCGAACACCCGCGACAGCCCCGGCGCGCGGGCGAACGCGAAGCCGGCGGCGACCCCCAGCACCGTGCCGATGACGAACGCCAGCACCGTCTCCTGGGTCGTGACCCAGGCGTGGCGGTAGATGCTGCCGCTGGCGACCCACTGGGCGATGCGGGCGGCCACGTGGGTCGGGCGGCTGAAGAAGAAGGGGTCGAGCCAGCCGCGCGCGACCAGCCCCTCCCACAGCAGGAGGCCGCCGACGAACACGGCGGCCTGCCAGACTGCGATCCTAGGCGGGATGCGCACGCGCATAGGCCTTGCGGACCTCGCCGGAGAGATGCTCCCAGATGGCGCGGTAGAGGTCCCCGAACGCCCGGTCCAGCCGGACCTCGGCCACGTCCCGCGGGCGCGGCAGCGCCACGGCGTAGTCGCCGATCACGCGGGCTGCCGGGCCCGCCGAGAGCACCACCACCCGGTCGGCCAGCGCGATCGCCTCCTCCAGGTCATGGGTGACGAAGAGCACGGTCTTGCGGAACTCCGCCCAGATGCGTAGCAGGTCGTTCTCCATCAGCTGCCGGGTCTGGACGTCCAGCGCCGCGAACGGCTCGTCCATCAGGAGGATCGCGGGGTCCACGATGAGGTGCTGGGCCAGCGCCACGCGCTTGCGCATGCCGCCCGAGAGCTGGTGGGGGTAGTGGCGCTCGAACCCCGCCAGACCGACGCGCGCCAGCCACTGCCGCGCCTGCGCCCGCGCCTGGGCCGCCGGCATCCGGCGGAACAGCAGGCCCAGCATCACGTTCTCCTCGGCGGTCTTCCACGGCAGCAGCACGTCGTGCTGGAACAGGTAGGTGGCGTAGCGGTTCAGGCCGGCCAGCGGTGCGCCGAACACCTCCACCGCGCCGCGGTCGGGGGCCAGCAACCCTGCGGCCAGGTTGAGGAGCGTGCTCTTCCCGCAGCCCGTGGGGCCCACGATCGAGACGAACTCGCCACGGGGGATCGCCACGCTGACGTCCTCGATGGCCTGGTAGCTGTGGCCGTCCGGCGTGGTGAAGCGCTTGCTGACCGCGCGGAAGGCGATGGCGGCCGCTGCGCTCATGGCCTGCTGCCCCCGGCCGGCTTCGGGGCGCTGGGCGTCAGGGTCGGATGGTCGCATCGCGGCCCCACTCGCGGCGCAGGCCCGGCCACACCAGGACGCGCGCCGCAGGCGGGCTCGGGGACGCCCGGTGCGGGCCGTACACCGCAGGGGGCCCGGTGGCACACCCGCCGCGGCGCGTGTGCCCCGCGGCGCCCGGGGCTACGCCGGCTCCTCGTCGATGACGGCATGGTGCTCGAGCGTCACGCAGCCCTTCAACGTCTGGGCCACCGGGCAGCGCGTCTCGAAGACCGCCAGCGCGCGCTCGGCCTCCGGCCGCTTGCCCGCAGGGATCGTCAGGTGGTAGGTCACCTTGATGTGCGTGACCTTCATGACGCCCTCGGGCGCCGCCACGGTGCCCTCGGCCTCGGCCCACAGGCGGTCGGGGTAGCTGGGGATCCCGCGCGCCTCCAGCGCGCCGGCCAGAGTCCCCGTGAGTCAGCCGGCGGCTGCCGCCACCAGGTAGTCGAGCGTGGACGGCAGCGGCTCCTCGGGCGTCATCTTGTAGAAGGCCGCGACGCCGGCGTGCACGCCGAAGTAGATCGGCGTGGGGAAGTCGGCGATGTAGGCGCGGCGCTTGGGCCGCTGCTCCTGGTAGACGCGGATCCTGGACAGGTGCACGACGTCTGCCATGGGACCTCCCCTCACAGTGGCTGCCCGATGGGGTCAGCGCCCTGCCGCAGGCCGGGCGCTCCCGGATTTGCGCGCCGCCCTCCTCGGGCAAGGTGGCGCGCGATCGCCGACAGCGATCGAATCGCGGGCTGGTGTTCTGCAGCCGCCTGCGGGGTCCTGCCCGTGCCCGCGCGCCCCCGGGGGATTACTCGCCATGGCTACCGGCGACGCATCACCCGGGCCGTGTGCCGCGGTGGAGCAGCGACGCTTGCGCTAAGCTGACCTCGTGCCTTGGGCTACAACATCCGCCAGTTGCCCAGGGGTGGGCCCTGGCACCCGCGAACAGGCGGTGTCCAGGGGCGCGTGCCCTCGCGCGCGACGGGTCCCGGCGCCTGCGAGCAGGCAGTGTCCAGGGCGCGTGCCACCCGGCGCGGTGGATCCCGGCGTCCGCGACGCCGGGCAGCACAGGGGCCGCGTGGAGGTGCGCCGCCCTCGCCGCCGCCCGGCGCCATACGCCGCAGGTGACGTCGAGCGGGTGCGGCCCGGGGGCAGCAGCCGCATCTGCGCCGGGCGCGCCCAAGTGGTGAGGCCGAGCGGGTGCGGCACAGGAGCAGTGTGGAGAGGAGCCAGCCATGAGCGGGCGGGTGGTGATCGTGACGGGCGCGTCCAGTGGCATCGGGGAGGCCACGGCCCGAGCGTTCGGCCGCGCCGGAGACCGCGTGGTGCTGGTGGCGCGGCGTGTCGAGCGGCTCCGGCAGCTGGCCGCTGCCCTTCCCGACGCGCTGGTGGTTCCTGCAGACCTCACGCGCCCCGACGACGTCGAGCGCGTGGCCCGTGCCACGCTCGAGCGGTACGGTCGCATCGACGTGCTGGTGAACAACGCCGGCCTGGGCCGCTACGACTGGCTGGAGCGCCTGTCCGTCGCCGAGATCGAGGCCCAGCTCCAGGTGAACCTGCTGGCACCGATCCTGCTGGTCCGCGCAGTCCTCCCGGCGATGCTGGCGCAGCGGCGCGGCGTGATCGTCAACGTCGGGTCCGTGGCGGGCCGCATCGCCACGCCCACCATGTCGATCTACAACGCCGCGAAGTTCGGCCTCGACGGGTTCAGCGAGGCGCTGCGGCGCGAGGTGGGGCCGCAGGGTGTGCACGTCTGCGTGATCGCGCCGGGGCCGGTGGAGGGGACGGAGTTCGGGGCGCATGGGGCTGTCGGACGGGGCCTGCGCGCCGTACGGGGACGGTGGCGGGAGCTGCGCTGGCTGCGCACCGACGCCGACCGTGTCGCTGCCGCCATCGTGGCCCTGGCCGACCGGCCGCGGCCGCGGCACGTGCTGCCGGGCGTCTACCGGGCGATGATCGCGCTCAACGTCCTGGCTCCGGGGCTGGTGGATCGCGTCGTGGGCCGGGCCGCACAGGCGGCCAGGGGCGACGATGGGTCCGGGCCCTCATGACGGTTCGCACCGTGCATTCGGGGCCTGTCGCCCCTGCCGGGGGCTTGTGCACCCCGCCAGGCCGGCCGACGCCGTCGGTGCCTGGTGGCCCTGCCGGGACAGATGACCCTGCCGGGACCTGAAGATCTTGCCTGGGCTTGGTGATCCCACCAGGGTCTGCCTGCCCTGTCGATTGCTCCCCGGCGGCCGCCAGGTTGCGCTTTAAAACTCATTGAACATTGAGTATTCTTAGGAAGTGCATTGTGGTCAGACGTCCGGCCAGCCGCAGGGAGTACGCTCCGGGACCGCGAAATGCGCCGGACGATGAGCACACGGATCCGGTGGATCGAGGTGAGCATGCTGGCCAGCGGCGCGGCGCTGCGGGTGCCCGTGCACGAGATCGACGGGGCCGCCGACGGCCCGACGCTTGGCGTGTCGGCGCTGGTGCACGGCGACGAGATCACGGGCCCGCAGATCGTCCGGGCGGTGCGCGACGCCGTGGACCCGCGCCGGCTGCGCGGACGGCTGCGGCTCGTGCCGGTGGCGAACCCCCTGGCCTTCCAGGCGCTCAGCCGGGGGACGCCGCTCGCGGTGGAGATCGGCAACCTCAACCGCGTCTTCCCGGCCGATCCGACGCTGGACCTGCCCGCACGTCTGGCGCACGCCCTGCAGACGCAGTTCCTGGACGAGGTGACGCACCTGGTCGACCTCCACGCCGGCGGTACGTTCCCCATCGTCGACTACACCATCAGCCTGTACGATCTGGATGCCGCGCTGGCGTTCGGCCAGGGGGTGGTTCGCCAGGTGTCGGGCTACGCGGGCACCCTGGGTGCGCTCGCCGCCGCCGGTGGCAAGACCGCGATCGTCGCCGAACTGGGCGGCGGGTACGTGCGCGACGACCACTACGTGGCGCTGGGGGTACGCGGCGTCCTGAACGTGATGCGCCACCTGGGGATGCTGGACGGGGCCATCGAGCGCCCGCCCAGGCAAGTCGTCGTGACCCGCATGGCCACCCTGCGGCCGGCGCACGGCGGGCTGCTCGAGTCGGCGCTGGACGTCGCGGCCATGCACCGCGAGATCGCCGGCGGCACGCTGTTGGGGCGGGTGCGCTCGCCGTACACCTTCGAGGTGCTGGAGGAGCTGCGGGCCCCGTTCGCCCGAAACGTCGTGGTGCTGCTGCGGCAGGGCGTGACGGCGGTGAACCCGGGGGACTACGCGTACATGCTCGGCGACCTGGACGACGCGCGGATCGTGACACACGGAAACGGATGAGAGCCTGCGAGGGGAGGGACCGGTCATGGGACCACGGCTGACACGCAGGGCACTGCTGGCGCGCGGCGCGCGGGCCGGCCTCGAGGTGGTGGCGCTGGCGCAGCTTGGGGGCGCGACGCTGGGCCTGGCGCGCCAGGCCGCTGCCGGCGGCACCGAGCGGCTGACGCTGTTCGTGTGGTCGGGCCTCAACCTGCCGGTGGTGGCCCACGAGGTGGCCCGCTTCTACATGCGCAACCACCCCGGCGTGCAGATCGACGTGCTGGAGGGACAGAACTTTGAAGTCTACCCCAAGATGGTCAGCGCCCGCAAGCTGACCCCCGACCGGCCGCTGGTGCACTTCGGCTACAGCAACGCCCAGTTCACCTACCAGGGCGACGTGGACGACATGTGGGAGGCGCTGGACCTGCGCAACATCCCCAACGCCGATAACATCGCCGACGCCTACCGACGGCCCGGGGAGCGGGGCATCGGCTTCTCCATCGCGCCGGTGGGCCTGATGTACAACCCCGAGGTGCTGCGCCGCGCCGGGGTCGAGCCGCCCACGTCGTGGACCGACATGTGGCACCCGCGCTTCCGAGGGCGCGTCACGTCCATCAAGTACGCGTGGTACGCCAACGGCCTGGTGATCGCCGCCAAGCTCAACGGCGGCAGCGAGCGGAACATCGAGCCGGGCTTCCGGCTCTGGAGCGAGCGCGCCGGGCAGTTCCTGGCGTTCGCCAACAGCAACGTGGAGACCCGCGACCTGGTGGTGCGCGGTGACGCGTGGCTGGCGGCCATGTTCGGTGGCAACGTGCTGGCCTGGAAGCAGGAGGGGGCGCCGCTGGAGTTCGTGATCCCGCGCGAGGGCGCCATCGCCTTCCCGCTGTACCTGGTGGTGGTCAAGGGCGTGACGCCGCAGCAAAAGCGCATCGCGGAAGAGGTCATCAACCTCATCCTGTCCGAGCGCTGGCTCGCCCGCTGGGCCACCCTGACCTACTTCGTGCCGACCACCAAGCGGTCGGTGGCGCCGCCCAGCCTGCGGAACCTGCCCATGTACAGCCCGGCCGAGATCGCCCGGGCGATCCAGTTCGACTGGCTGACCATCGCTCAGAACGAGCGCGTCTGGCGCGAGCGGTGGGACAAGGAAGTGGTGGCGCGGATGGGGCGCTAGGGTGGCGCGCACTCCGCTGGGCAGGAGGGCGCAGGTGGGCCAGGTGGCCGTGCGTGGAGCCTGACGTGAGGGCTGCAGCGTCGTCTGGCGCGCCGCGCGCCGCCGCATGATGCGCGGCGCCCCCGTGGGCTTGCAGATGGGCGCAGAGGGAACGCCAGGCGTTGGGAGAGCCGGCGAGCCCCCCGACGTGGAGCTGCGGGAGGTCAGCAAGACGTTCGGCGCGGTGCGTGCCGTGGACCGCGTCTCGCTGACCATCGCCCGCGGCGAGTTCTTCTCGCTGCTGGGGCCGTCGGGATGCGGCAAGACCACCACCCTGCGCATCATCGGCGGGCTGGAGGACCCCGACGAGGGTGAGGTGTGGCTGCGCGGGCAGGACGTCACCGACGTGCCGCCCTACCGGCGGGCCACCAACATGGTGTTCCAGCAGCTGGCGCTGTTCCCCCACCTCAACGTCTTCGAGAACATCGCCTTCGGCCTGCGCCTGCGGCGCGTGGCTCCCCACCGCATCGCGCGCAAGGTGCGGGAGGTCCTGGAGCTGGTGGACCTGCCGGACTACGCTGACCGTGAGATCCACCAGCTGTCGGGCGGGCAGAAGCAGCGGGTGGCCATCGCCCGGGCCCTGGTCAACGAACCCGCGGTGCTGCTGCTGGACGAGCCGCTGGGGGCCCTCGACCTCAAGCTGCGGCTCCAAATGCAGGCGGAGCTCAAGGCCCTGCAGCACCGGGTGGGTACCACCTTCGTCTACGTGACCCACGATCAGGGCGAGGCCCTGACGATGTCGGACCGCATCGCGGTGATGCACCAGGGCCGCGTCGAACAGGTGGGCACCAGCCAGGAGATCTACGCGCGGCCGCGCACGCGCTTCGTGGCCGCGTTCATCGGCGAGGCCAACTTCCTCGAGGGCCGCGTGGTCGGGCCCGACGGCGCCGCGGCGGTGGTGGAGGTGGGACCGCTGCGGTTCGCCGCCACCCCGACCCGCCCCGTGGCCGCGGGCCAGCCGGTCACCGTGTCGCTGCGCCCCGAACACGTCAAGCTGGGGCCGGCAGCCCCCGTGCACAATCGATGGGAGGGGCGCATCGTCGACTGCACGTTCATGGGACCGGTGGTGCGCGTGCGGGTGCAGGTGGGGGATGACCGCGTGCTCCTGGCGGAGGTGCACAACGACGCCGCGGCCGACCTCCGCCCCGGCACGGTGGTGGCGGTGGGATGGGCGCCGACCCACGCGGTGGTGGTGGGCGAGTGACGACCGCCACCGTCCCCCTGCGTGCGCGCCCCGCCCGGGCAGCCCGGCGTCGGGCCCGACGGCTCGCGTTCCTGCCGCTGCTGGCACCGGCGACCGGGGCCTTCGTGCTGGTCTTCTGGGTCTGCATGGGGGTCCTGGTCGTCATGAGCGTCTACCCGTTCCTGGCGGCCGGGACGCCGCGGCTGACGGCCGAGGCCTGGCGGCGGTTCCTGGGGGACGCCTACTACTGGAGCGTGGTCGGCACGACCCTGCGACTGGCAGCGGTGGTCACCGGCGCGTGCCTGCTCCTTGGGTATCCTGCGGCCTACGCGATCCACACGATCCGCCGACCCGGCTGGGCGCTGGCGTGCTACGTCGTGCTCTTCGCACCCATCCTCGTCAGCGTCGTGGTCCGCACCTACGGCTGGCTGCTCCTCCTGTCGCCGACGGGCGCCGTGAACTGGGTGCTGCGCACGCTCGGGCTGGTCCGGGAGCCGATCCCCCTCATCTTCAACACCACCGGCATCGTGATCGCCATGGTCCACATCCTGCTGCCCTTTGCGGTCTTCCCCATCTTGAGCGTGATCGGGCAGCTGGGAGGCGAGCTCAAAGAAGCGGCCATGGACCTGGGCGCCACCCGGTGGCAGACCTTCCGGCGCGTCACGCTGCCCCTGACCCTCCCCGGCGTGGTCGCGGCCGCCCAGATCGTCTTCACGCTGACCATCAGCGCCTTCGTGACCCCGTTCCTCATGGGGGGCGGCAAGGTGCAGATCCTCTCGGGCCTGATCTACCGGGACATGGAGGCCGTGAACCTGGCGTTCGCGTCGGTGGTGGCGCTGGTGCTGCTCGGGCTGGCGGTGGCCATCCTCGTGGCCAGCAACCTGCTGGTGCGGGGGACCTACCGTCGCGCCGAGGTGACGGTATGAGCGATGGCCGCCCGCGGGCAGGGCGCCGCCGGCGCGATCCGGTCCGCCTGGCGCTGGCTGTCCACCTGGCCGGCATCTGGCTGTTCATGCTGGCGCCGATCGGGTTCGTGCTCGTCTATGCGTTCAGCAGCGTGTCGTACGCTGTCTTTCCACCGCCCGGGCTGTCGCTGCGGTGGTTCGTCAAGCTGTTCCAGCAGGCTGCCCTGTTCCAGGCCGCGGTGAACTCGCTGCTGGTGGCGCTGGCGGCCACGGCCGGCAGCCTGATGGCGGGCACGCTGGCCGCGCTGGCCCTGGTGCGCTACCGGTTCTGGGGCCGCGAGATCCTGCGGGCCGTCTTCCTGGCCCCGTTGATCGTGCCGCGGATCGCGTTCGGCGTGGCCATGCTGATCTACGCCATCGTCCTGCGCCGCTTCGGCGGCCTGGACAGCCTGATCCTGGCCCACCTGATGGTGACCCTGCCCTTTGCCATCTCGGTGCTGTCGGCCGCGCTGGTCGGCGTCGACCGCACGCTGGAGGAAGCGGCCATGGACCTGGGCGCGACGCCCCTGGTGACGTTCTGGAAGGTCACGCTCCCGCAGATCCGCACCGGGCTGGCGGTGAGCGCCTTCTTCGCGTTCATCATCTCGTGGGACCAGGTCGAGACGTCGCTGTTCCTGGTCAAGACCGACAACATGACCCTGCCGGTGGCCATGTTCTACTACCTGCAGCGCCAGCAGGACCCCGTGGTGGCGGCGCTGTCGGTCTTCCTGATCGGTCTCGCCGCCGCGGGGGCCGTGGTCGCCGTCGTGCTGGTCAACCCGCGGGATCTGCAGCGTCTGCTGGCCGCCGGGGGCCGGTGAGCCGCGGGCGTGCGCGGCACCGCGTGGCGGCCGATCGGTCGGCTGCGCGCGGCGAGGAGTCGGGCGCGGAACCGCGGCGGCGGCGACTGCGTATGCCGGGGAGAGGGCATAGTCTCGGTGGACGGGTCGCGGGAGAGGGCGTGCGGGCGCTGGTGTGCATTGCGGTCCTGCTGGCCCTGGGTGGGAGTGCCGGCCGGGTGGTTCGCGCCGAACCGGAGCCCCGGGGCGGGGTCGGCGCGGGATGCCTGCCGCATGCGATCCAGATCGGGTTCGTCGTGATTCCCGGCGACCGGTGTTACACGCACTACCTCGTCCGCCCGGCCGAGGGCGCATTGTTGGGGTTCGGTCCGCCCGAGCTGCGGCGGCTGCGCCCGGGGCAGGTCGTCGCGATGTCGGCGCCCGCCGCGGTCGAGGTGCTGGCGGCCCTGCAGTACCGGGTGCCGCTGCCGGCGGCCGCGCGGTTCGCGCCCCCGGGGACGGTGCAGGCGGTCGACGTACGGTTCCTGCCCGACGGGCGGCTCCAGGTGCGCATCGGCGGTGCGCCCGAGCGCACCGTGGAGCTGCCGGTGTCGTACCCGTAAGTGAACCGACGGCGTGTGGCCGTCAGTGAGGACGAGCAGGGCGGGACCGTCGTCCCCGTGAGTGAACCGACGGCGTGCTCGACGTGGCAGCCGGCGACCCCGGGGGCCGAGCAGGCGGGAGGATCAGGCATGCGTGCGCAGGAGGCGATGCCATGAGACGCTGGCGTTGGGTGCTTGGGTGTGCGATCGCGCTGGTGGCGCTGGGCACCGTCGGTGCCCTGGCCGGACCGCCGGGTAAGCTGCCGCGGGCCGAGGGGCACGGGGTCAAGGTTGTCAAGGTCACACAGGGGCGCGACGGCTGGTGCCTTGCGGGCGCGGTACGCCTCGGCGGCGTCGTGGTGGCGGGCGGCCGGTGCTACACGTTCTACGTGGTCCGCACCGCCGCCGGCGCGTTCCTGGGCTTCGGTCCGCCGGGGCCGCCGATGATCCCGCCGGGCCAGCTGGTGCGGCTGGGGACACCGGCCGGCGCCAAGGTGAAGGGCCGCCTGTTCTACCTGGTGCCGATCCCCGTGACGGCGGTCGTCGCGCCGGTGGACACGATCGTGGTGGTGCAGGTCGTCATGCGCTCGGGCCCCGACCGGCTGGTCGTGACCGTGCCACGCGCGGCCAACAGCGGCGCGGTCCAGCACGACGTGCATCTGGAGCAGCCGTTCACCCAGCCCTGAGCGCACCACCGGTGCGCCGCAGGCAGGATGACGCGCGGCGCGCACGAAGGTTGCGCGCAGGGGCGCGCGCGCCCCGGCGAGACCGGGGACGTGGGGCCGGACCGCGCGGGGCCGGGTAGTTCCAGCCCGCGGGGCCGAGCGCTAGCGGAGCCGGGCGTCGCCGCGCGGCGACGGGGCGCGACGCCGGCCAGGCGGCGGGCGCAGGCCGTGTGGGCCTCGCCGCGCGGGGACGGGTGAGCGGCGAGAGATGACGACGCGGACGCGGCGGGCGGTCGCCGGCCTCGAGGCCGATCCCACCTGGTACCGGGACGCGATCATCTACGAGCTGCACGTGCGGTCGTTCGCCGACAGCGACGGCGACGGCGTCGGCGACTTCCGTGGCCTCACCGAGAAGCTCCCGTACCTCGAGGCCCTGGGGGTGACGGCCATCTGGCTGCTGCCGTTCTACCCCTCGCCCCTGCGGGACGACGGCTACGACATCGCCGACTACACGGCGGTCCACCCCCAGTACGGCACGCTGCGCGACTTCGAGGCGTTCCTGCACGAGGCCCACCGCCGGGGGCTGCGCGTCATCACCGAGCTCGTGCTCAACCACACCTCGGACCAGCACCCGTGGTTCCAGCGGGCCCGGCGCGCACCCGCGGGCAGCCGGTGGCGCGACTTCTACGTGTGGAGCGAGACGCCAGACCGCTACGCCGAGGCCCGCGTCATCTTCAAGGACTACGAGGCCGCCAACTGGGCCTGGGATCCGATGGCCCGTGCCTACTACTGGCATCGCTTCTACAGCCACCAGCCCGACCTCAACTACGACAACCCGGCCGTGCGGCGGGCGATGCTGCGCGTCGTGGACTTCTGGTGCGCGCTGGGGGTGGACGGGCTGCGCCTGGACGCCGTGCCCTACCTCTACGAGCGCGACGGCACCACCTGCGAGAACCTGCCCGAGACCCACGCGTTCCTCAAGGAGCTGCGGCGGTACGTGGATGCCCGCTATCCCCACCGCATGCTGCTGGCCGAGGCCAACCAGTGGCCCGAGGACGCGGCGGCCTACTTCGGCCAGGGTGACGAGTGCCACATGGCCTTCCACTTCCCGCTGATGCCGCGGCTGTTCATGGCCATGCGCATGGAGGATCGGTTCCCCATCGTGGACATCCTGGACCAGACGCCGCCGATTCCCGAGGGCTGCCAGTGGGCGCTGTTCCTGCGCAACCACGACGAGCTGACGCTGGAGATGGTGACCGACGAAGAGCGGGACTACATGTACCGCGTCTACGCCAGCGACCCGCAGGCGCGGCTCCACCTGGGCATCCGGCGGCGGCTGGCGCCGCTGCTGGGCAACAGCCACCGCCGCATCGAGCTCATGTACGGCCTGCTGTGCTCGTTGCCCGGCACACCGGTGCTCTACTACGGCGACGAGATCGGCATGGGCGACAACGTCCACCTGGGCGACCGCCTCGGCGTCCGCACGCCGATGCAGTGGAGCCCCGACCGCAACGCTGGGTTCTCGCGGTGCAACCCCCAGCAGCTCTACCTGCCGGTCATCGTGGACCCCGAGTACCACTACGAGGCGGTGAACGTCGAGGCGCAGGAGCAGAACCCCCACTCGCGCCTCTGGTGGGTCCGCCGCCTGCTCGCCCTGCGGCGGCAACACCGCGCGTTCGGGCGCGGCTCCCTGGAGCTGGTCTTGCCCGACAGCAAGAAGATCCTGGCGTTCGTGCGCCGCGGTGGCGACGAATGCCTCCTGGTGGTGGCCAACCTCTCGCGCTTCGTCGAGCACACCGCGCTCCCGCTGGCCGCGTTCGCCGGCTGGGTGCCCGTGGAGCTGTTCGGCCGCACCGCCTTCCCCCCGATCGGCCCCGCCCCCTACCCGCTCACGCTCGGGCCGCACGCGTTCTACTGGTTCCTCCTGCGCCCGCCCGGCGCGACGGCGGTGCCCGCGCGCGAGCCGGCGGCGGTGCCCGCCGTGGCGATGCGCACCTGGCCGGACGCCCTGGCGGGGCCGGCACGGGCGGCAGTGGAGACCGCCCTCGCGGCCTTCCTCCCGGGCCGTCGGTGGTGTGGCAGTGCTGGGCGCTCTGTCAAGGCGCTGCGGATCGCCGATGCGGTCTCGCTGGACCGCCGCCCCCTGGGGACCGCGCTGCTGCTGGCGCGGGTGGAGTACACCGACGGCGAACCGGACGTCTACCACGTGCCGGTGCGCGCGGCCGCCGGGGAGGAGGCCACCCGACTGGCGCGCGCGGCGCCGGACGCCGTCGTCGCGCAGGTGGCCAGCGGCGCCCGGACCGACGGCGTCCTCGCCGACGCGTTGTACGATCCGACCACCTGCCGCGCGCTGCTGGAGGCGATCGCCCGGCGCCGGCGGCTGCGGGGCGCGGCGGGCACCGTGGTGTGCTGGCGCGGCCGCGAGTTCCAGGCGCTGGCAGACGGCGTGCTGGCCGCTGTCCCGGGAGCCCCCATCGAGCGGCACAACACGCTGGTGTCCTTTGGCGGCCGGCTCGTCCTCAAGGTGTTCCGCAGGGTGGAACCAGGGACCAATCCCGACCTGGAGCTGGGCCGGCTGCTCACCCAGCGGCGGTTCCCCCACGCCCCAGCGGTGGTCGGTGCCATCGAGTACCGCGCGCGCAACGGCGAGCCGACGACGCTGGCCGTGCTCCAGGCGTTCGTGCCCCACCAGGACGACGGGTGGAGCCAGGCGCTGCACGCGCTGGACGACTACCTGGAACGCGCGCTGGCCAAGCGCGCCCAGGGCGTCGAGGCGCCGCGACCGGCGGGGGGCCTCCTGGACCTGGTCGACCAGGAGCCGCCGGCCCTGGTGCTGGAGCTCATGGCGCCCTACCTGGAGACGGCGCGGCTGCTGGGACAGCGCACCGCGGACCTGCACGTGGTGCTGGCGTCCGCGCCCGACGACCCGCGCTTCGCGCCCGAGACGTTCACCCCGCTGGACCAGCGGTCCCTCTACCAGTCGATGCGCGCCCTGACCCGGAGCGTCTTGCAGGTGATGCGGGCACGGCTCGGCACGCTGCCAGAAGACCTGCGGGCGCTGGCCCGGCGCGCGCTGGAGACGGAGCCCGAGATCCAGCGGCGCCTGCGCGGGCTGCTGGAACGGCGGCTGCTGGCCCAGCGGATCCGCTGCCACGGCGACTACCACCTGGGGCAGGTGCTGTCGACGGGGAAGGACGTCGTGCTCATCGACTTCGAGGGTGTCCCCAGTCGGCCGCTGGGAGAGCGGCGGTTGAAGCGGTCGCCGCTTCGCGACGTGGCCGGGATGCTGTGGTCGTTCCACCGCGCCGCCTGCGCTGCGCTGGCGACCGCCGGGGAGTGGGGCCGTGTGCGTCCTGAGGAGACCGTGGCCCTGGTCCCGTGGGTCCGGGTCTGGGAGCGATGGGCGCAGGCGGCCTTCCTGCGAGCCTACCTGGCGGGAGCCGCGCGGGCGCGCTTCCTGCCCCGCACCCGCGCCGAGAGCGCGCTGTTGCTGGAGGTGTTCCTGGTGGAACAGGCCATCGCCGACCTGGGGAACGCACTCGGGCAGCGGCCGGAGGAGCTGCGCGTCGCCCTGGAAGGCCTCGTGCAGCTCGTGGCAGGTGACGGCGGATGACGCTGTTGAGCGAGGACGACCTCTACCTGTTCAACGAAGGCTCGCACCTGCGGCTGTTCGACCACCTGGGCGCGCACCCGCTGCCCGGCGGCGGTGTCGTGTTCGCCGTCTGGGCGCCCAATGCGGAAAGGGTCACGGTCTTCGGCGACTTCAACGCCTGGGATCGGTTGCGCCATCCGCTGGCACCGCGCGGGGTCTCGGGCATCTGGGAGGGTGTGGTGCCCGAGGCACGCCCCGGCCACCGCTACCTGTTCCACATCACCGCCCGCGGCGGTGCGTACCGCGTGGACAAGAGCGACCCTCTCGCCTTCCAGACGGTGCCGCCGCCGGGGACCGCGTCGGTGATCACCGACCTCAGCTACGCGTGGGGTGATGGGGCGTGGATGGCCGAGCGGGGCCGTCGCCAGCGCCTGGACGCGCCCATGGCCATCTACGAGGTGCACCTGGGCTCGTGGCGCCGCGTCCCCGAGCAGGGCAACCGCCCCCTCACCTACCGCGAGCTGGCGCCGCAGCTGGCCGCCTACGTACGCGAGATGGGGTTCACCCACGTGGAGTTCCTGCCGGTGATGGAGCATCCGTTCTATGGCTCGTGGGGGTACCAGGTCACCGGGTACTTCGCGCCCACGGCGCGCTACGGGACCCCGCAGGACTTCATGGCCCTGGTGGACGTCCTCCACCAGCACGGCATCGGCGTCATCCTCGACTGGGTCCCCTCGCACTTCGCCACCGACGAGCACGGCCTGGGCCGCTTCGACGGGACGCACCTCTACGAGCACGCCGACCCCCGCCAGGGCCTGCACCCCGACTGGCACAGCTACGTCTTCAACTACGGGCGGCACGAGGTCCGCAGCTTCCTGCTGAGCAGCGCGCGCTTCTGGCTGGAGCGCTACCACGTCGACGGTCTGCGGGTCGACGCCGTGGCGTCGATGCTCTACCTGGACTACTCGCGCGCCCCGGGCCAGTGGGTCCCCAACGTCTACGGCGGGCGCGAGAACCTCGAGGCGATCGCCTTCCTGCGCCGGCTCAACGAGGAAGTCTACCGGGCGTTCCCCGACGTGCAGACCATCGCCGAGGAGTCGACGGCGTGGCCTGGGGTCTCGCGGCCCACGTACGTGGGCGGGCTCGGGTTCGGGCTCAAGTGGGACATGGGGTGGATGCACGACACCCTGGCCTACCTGCGCCTGGATCCGATCTACCGGAAGTACCATCACCAGCGGCTGACCTTTCGCGGCCTGTACGCCTTCAGCGAGAACTTCGTGCTGCCGCTGTCGCACGACGAGGTGGTCCACGGCAAGGGCTCGCTGGCGGGCGCGATGCCCGGGGACACGGCGCAGCGGCTGGCGCACCTGCGCCTGCTCTTCGGCTACCAGTACGCCCAGCCGGGGAAGAAGCTGCTGTTCATGGGCGGCGAGTTCGGGCAGTGGCGGGAGTGGGACCACGAGTCCAGCCTCGACTGGCACCTGCTGGCCGATCCGCGCCACGCGGGCGTGCAGCGCTGGGTCGCCGACCTCAACCACGCCTACCGGACGCAGCCGGCCCTGCACGAGCTCGACTGCGCGCCGGAGGGGTTCGCGTGGATCGACCCGCACGACGCCGAGCAGAGCGTGCTGAGCTTCATGCGCCGCGGGCGGTCGCCGGACGCCGTGGTGGTGATCGTGTGCAACTTCACGCCGGTACCTCGCCACCAGTACCGGGTGGGCGTGCCGCTGGCTGGCTGGTGGCGCGAGCTGCTCAACAGCGACGCCGTCGAGTACGGCGGGACCGGGTGGGGCAACCTGGGTGGCGTCGAGGCCAGCCCGGTACCCTGGCACGGCCAGCCCTACTCGGTGGTCCTGACGCTCCCCCCGCTGGCCGTGCTGTTCCTCGCGCCAGGCACCGGCCGGTAGCCGCCTCAGCGCGGCGGGATCGCTTGCAGGACGGCCGCCTGCCGGGGTCCGAGGATGACGCGGTGCCCTGGCGGCAGGGCCACCCGACGCCGGGCGTGCCCGGGCCGCGACGAGAGCACGAGTTCCCATCCCCAGGCGTCCGGGGGCTCGGGTAGGACGAAGCGCCGCGCCCGGCCGGCGTTGAACAGCACCAGCACGGTCGCGTCGGTGACGCGCCGGCCCCGGGCATCCGTGTCGGCGATGCCGCCCCCGGGCAGCAGCATTCCCAGCGCCCGCAGCCCCGGCGCGGCCCAGTCGTCGGGGGTCATCGTCCGCCCGTCGGGATGGACCCAGAGGACGTCGGGGTACCCGCCGGGCGTGGGGGCGCCGGTGAGGAACGTGCGCCGCCGGAAGGTCGGGTGCCCCTTGCGGAAGGCGACCGCGGCGCGCACGAACTCCAGGAACGCGCGCTGCCGGTGGTCCAGCGTCCAGTGGTACCAGCTCACCGGGTTGTCCTGGCAGTAGGCGTTGTTGTTGCCCCGTTGCGTGCGGGAGAGCTCGTCGCCGCCCAGCAGCATGGGCACGCCCAGCGAGCAGCACAGCGTGACCACCAGGCTGCGCTTGAGCGTCTCGCGGCAGGCCAGCACCGCCGGGGCGTCGGTGGGGCCTTCGTGCCCGCAGTTGACGCTGTAGTTGGCGTCGGTGCCGTCGCGGTTGTCCTCCAGGTTCGCCTCGTTGTGCTTGCGCTCGTAGCTGACCAGGTCTTCCAGGGTGAAGCCGTCGTGGGCGGTGACGTAGTTGACCGAGGCGCACGGGCGGCGGTGCGCCCGGGCGTACAGGTCGGCCGAGCCGGTCACGCGCGTGGCGAACTCGCCGGCGGTCCCCTCGTCCCCGCGCCAGAACCGGCGCACGGCGTCGCGGTAGCGCCCGTTCCACTCGGCCCACGGCCACGGGAAGTGGCCCACCTGGTAGCCCCCGGGCCCGAGGTCCCAGGGCTCGGCGATGAGCTTGACGCGGGAGAGCACCGGGTCGTGCTGGAGGGCCTGCAGGACGGCCGCCCGCATGTCGACGTCGCGGGCCTCCCGCGCCAGGACCGGCGCCAGGTCGAAGCGGAACCCGTCGACGTGCATCTCCTGGACCCAGTAGCGCAGGCTGTCGACGATGAGCTGGACCACGTAGGGGTTGCCGGCATCCAGGGTGTTCCCGGTCCCGGTGTAGTCCACGTAGAAGCGGCGGTCGTCGGCCAGCTTGTAGTAGGCGGCGTTGTCGAGGCCACGGAACGCCAGCGTGGGACCGAGGTGGTCGCCCTCACCGGTGTGGTTGTAGACGACGTCGAGGATCACCTCCAGTCCGGCGGCGTGCAGGGCGCGCACCATGGTCTTGAACTCCCGCACCGCCGCCAGGCCACCGCCCGCCGCATAGGTGGGCTCCGGCGCGAAGTAGGCCAGCGGGGTGTAGCCCCAGTAGTTGCGCAGTCCGTGCTCGACCAGGCGGCGGTCCTGGACGAACGCCTGCACCGGCAGCAGCTCGACGGTGGTGATCCCCAGGCTGGTGAGGTGGTCGACGATGGGCTCGGCGGCCACCCCCAGGTACGTGCCGCGCAGGTGGGGCGGCACCTCGGGATGCAGGGCGGTCAGGCCCTTCACGTGGGTCTCGTAGATGATGGTGTCCTCCCAGGGCACCCGGGGCGGCCGATCGTCCCCCCACGCGAACGCGTCGTCCACCACGGCGCCCAGCGGCGCATACGGCGCGCTGTCGGCGTCGTTGAGCGACAGATCGGCGTCCGGGTGACCGACGACGTAGCCGTACAGGCTGTCGTGCCAGCGCAGGGGACGTCCCACGGCCCTGGCGTAGGGGTCGAGCAGGACCTTGCGGGCGTTGAACCGGAGGCCCTCGTGCGGCCGGTAGGGTCCGTGCACCCGGTAGCCGTAGAGCTGGCCGGGCCCGAGGCCGGGGACGTAGCCGTGCCAGATGGGACCGGTGCGCTCAGACAGTGGTACCTCGCGGCCTGCCGGGTCGTCGGGACCCTCGAACAGCACCAGTGTGACCGCCTCGGCGCGCTCGCTGTAGACCGCGAAGTTGACGCCCAGGCCGTCCCAGGTCGCCCCCAGCGGCGTCGGCGCGCCGCGCCAGACCTTCACGATCGTCGTCTGGTCCGTCGGCGGTTGGCGCGCGAGCGCGATGCCGTGCCGGGGGCGGCGCAGGGATCCACGGCCGCAGGGACCCCTGCGGCCTGCCGCCAGCACCGCGCGTTGCCCGTGGCCCCGGGTCCACTGTCGGGCCTCATCGGGCTGGCGGGCCGCCCGCGACGTCTGCCGGTCGCCCGCCCTGCGGGATCTCCTCCACGGCCTGCGGGTTCTCCAGCGACGACAGGTCGCCTGGATCGCGGCCGAGGTACCGGGCCCGGATCACGCGCCGCATCACCTTGGCGTTGCGCGTCTTGGGCAGGTCGCGCACGAAGTGGATCTCCTCGGGCGCGAGCGCCTTGCCCAGCTGGGCGGCCGCGGTCTGGCGCAGCGCATCGCGCAGTGCGTCGTCCGGCGCGTGGCCGGGGCGCAGCACCACGAAGCAGGCGATCGCCTCGCCCTTGATCGGGTGGGGGATGCCGATGGCCGCCGCTTCGGCCACGGCCGGATGGGCCGTGAGCGCCGACTCGACCTCGGCGGGGCCGATGCGCTTGCCCGCCACGTTCAGGGTGTCGTCGCTGCGCCCCAGGATGTACCAGAAGCCGTCGTCGTCGACGCGTACCCAGTCGCCGTGCACCCAGACCCCGGGCCACCGCGACCAGTAGGTGTCGAGGTAGCGCTGTGGGTCGCGCCAGAACCCCCGGGTCATCCCGGGCCAGGGTTGCGTCAGCACCAGCTCGCCTACTGCTCCGCGCACCGGCCGACCCTGCTCGTCGTAGACGTCGGCGGCCATGCCGGGGATCGGCCCGGTGAACGCCGTGGGTGCCTGCGGATGCAGCAGGTCGCAGCAGAGGATCCCGCCCGAGATCTCGGTACCCCCCGAGTAGTTCATGATCGGCAGCCGGCTGCGCCCCACGTGCTCGAAGTACCACAGCCAGGGTTCGGGGTTCCACGGTTCGCCCGTGCTCCCCAGGATGCGCAGGCTGGAGAGGTCGTGCTGATGCGGGGGCTGTGGGCCGTGCCGCATGAGCGCCCGGATCGCCGTGGGGGAGATCCCCAGCACGGTGACGCGGTGGCGCTCGACGAGCTGCCAGAGCCGAGCCGGCGTGGGGTGGTCGGGCGTGCCGTCGAAGAGCACCATGGTGCCTCCCAGCAGCAGCGTGCCCAGGATCAGCCAGGGCCCCATCATCCATCCCAGGTCGGTGTACCAGAAGACCCGGTCGTCCTGGCCCACGTCGAAGCAGTAGGCCATGTCCATGGCGCCCTTGAGGGGGAAGCCCATGTGGACGTGCACGCATCCCTTGGGCCGTCCCGTGGTGCCCGAGGTGTAGATGATCATGAACGGCGCTTCGCTGTCCACGGGCTCGGGCGGGCACGCGCGCGGGTAGGTGCGGGTCAGCTCGTGCCACCAGCGGTCGCGCCCTGCGGTCCAGGGCACGTCGCGGCCCAGGTGCCGCACGACCACCACGTGGCGTAGCCCGGGCAGTTCGGCCGCGGCCGCGTCTGCCGTTTCCTTCATCGGCACGACCTGCCCGCGCCGCACAAAGCCGTCGGCGGTGACCAGCAGCGTGGCGCCGCCGTCGGCCAGGCGCGTGGCCACTGCGGGGGCCGCAAACCCCGAGAAGCACGGGATGTAGATGGCGCCGATGCGCGACAGCGCCAGCGTGGCGATGACCGCCTCGGGGATCATGGGGAGGAAGACGCCCGCCACGTCGCCCCGGCCGATGCCCAGCCCGCGCAGGGCGAACGCCAGCCGGCAGACCTCCTCGAGCAGCTCTTCGTAGGTCAGCGTCCGCACGGTGCCGTCGTCGCCTTCGTAGACGAGCGCGGGGCGGTCGCCGCGCCCGGCGCGCACGTGCCGGTCCAGACAGTTCCAGGTCAGGTTGGCCTGGCCGCCGACGAACCAGCGGGCCCACGGAACGCCCTGGCTGGTGTCGAGCACCTGCGTGTAGGGGCGGAACCACTCCAGGCCCAGGTCCTCCACCACGAGCTGCCAGAACCACGCCGGGTCCTCGACCGATCGGCGGTAGAGGGCGTCGTAGTCAGGGGCGCCCGCGCGGGCGATCAGGCGCGCCAGGCGGCTGGCCCGGGCCCGGGCAGGGTCCGGCGTCCAGACGATGCGGGCCGCGGACTGGGTCGACATGGCTGGACCACCTGCTCGCCGGGCGAGTTCGACGCAGGCGGTGGTCGCGCCTGCATGGGCGTGGCGTAGAGTTCGCCGCCCGCAAATCGTACGGTGGCCGGTGGTCGCGCCTGCGGGGACGTGGCACGGCGACTCCCCCCGGCGGCGCCCGCAGGGAAGCAGCGCCCATGCGCCGAAGGGCTTTCGCACACCCGGAATCCAGCCCATAGCCGCCAGGAGGTGAGAGCGCGTGAAGGTGACCATCACGACCAACGGGGTCACCGCCACCCACGACGTCGAGCCCCGGCTGCTGCTGGTGCACTACATCCGTGACGTGCTGGGCCTGACCGGCACGCACATCGGGTGCGACACCACCAGCTGCGGCGCGTGCACCATCCTCCTCAACGGGCAGGCGGTCAAGTCGTGCACGGTCCTGGCCGTCCAGGCCGATGGCGGGACGATTCAGACCGTGGAAGGCCTCGCCAGAGACGGGCAGCTCCACCCACTCCAGGAGGCCTTCTGGGAAGAGCACGGGCTGCAGTGCGGGTTCTGCACCCCCGGCATGCTCATGACCGCGCTCCAGCTCCTCGAGCGCTACCCCGACCCGACCGAGGACCAGATCCGCCACGGCCTCGAGGGCAACCTGTGTCGGTGCACCGGCTACCAGCACATCGTCAACGCCATCATGAGCGCGGCGCGCAAGATGGCGGGGCAGCCCGCCCGCGCGGCTGCCGGTGGGGGGAGGTGAGGGGGCGTGGCCGTCACCAAGCTCTTCGGCGCCAGCGTGAAGCGCCGCGACGACCCCCAGCTCGTCACCGGCCGTGCCACCTACACCGATGACGTCAGGCTCGTGGGCGCGGCGCATGCCGTCATCGTCCGCAGTCCCCATGCGCACGCGCGCATCGTGCGCGTGGACACCGCTCGCGCCCGCGCCCATCCCGGCGTGCTGGCCGTCTACACCGGCGCGGACCTGGCGGGCAAGCTCGGCGCCGTGCCCTGCGCCTGGCTGATTCCCAACGCCGACCTCAAGGTGCCCACACGGCCGGTGCTGGCGATCGACCGCGTGCGCTACGTCGGCGAGGGTGTCGCCGTGGTCGTGGCCGAGGACCGCTACGCCGCCCGCGACGCCGCGGCCCTGGTGGACGTGACCTACGAGCCACTCCCGGCGGTCGTGGACCAGGAGCAGGCGGCCCGTCCCGGCGCGGTGCAACTGCACGACGACATCCCCCGCAACGTGGCGTTCACGTGGAAGGTGGCCGGTGGCGACGTCGAGGCGGCCTTTCGGCAGGCCGAGGTGGTCGTGCGGCAGCGCATGGTCAACCACCGGCTCATCCCCAACGCCGTGGAGACGCGCGCGGTGGCTGCCCACGCCAACCCAGCCACCGGCGAGGTCACCGTGTGGGTCACCTCGCAGAACCCGCACATCCACCGGCTCGTGATCTCCGGCATCCTGGGGTGGCCCGAGCACAAGGTGCGGGTGATCGCGCCCGAGGTGGGCGGCGGCTTCGGGTCCAAGATCCACGTGTACCCCGAAGACGCGCTGATCCCCTACCTGGCCAGGGTGCTGGGGCGGCCGGTCAAGTGGACGGAGGACCGGCGCGAGAACTACGTGGCCACCATCCACGGCCGCGACCACATCACCGAGCTGGAGATCGCGGCGAAGAAGGACGGCACGCTCCTGGCCCTGCGGGGGACCACCTGGGCGAACATGGGTGCCTACCTCTCGACGGGCGCGCCCGGCATTCCCACCATCCTGCACGGGCTGATGCTGTCCGGGTGCTACACCCTCGGCGCCCTCGACTACACCGTGCACGGGGTGCTCACCAACACCACCCCGGTGGACGCCTACCGCGGCGCGGGCCGACCGGAGGCCACCTACCTGGTGGAACGGGCCGTGGACCTGGTCGCCCGCGCGGTCGGGCTCGACCCCGCGGAGGTGCGGCGGCGCAACTTCATTCCCAAAGAGCGGTTCCCCTACACGGTGGTCACCGGCATCACCTACGACAGCGGCGACTACCACGCCACCCTGGACAGGGCGCTGCAACTGGTGGACTACGAAGGCTTCCGCCGCCAGCAGGTCGAGGCACGCCGGCAGGGGCGGTACCTGGGCGTGGGCCTGTCCACCTACGTGGAGATCTGCGGGCTGGGCCCCTCGGCCGTCGCCGGTGCCGTGGGCTTCCAGGGCGGGCTCTACGGCAGCGCGGTCGTGCGCGTCGCGCCCACGGGGAAGGTCATGGTCTTCATCGGCGAGTCACCCCATGGCCAGGGCGAGGAGACCACGTTTGCGCAGGTGACCGCCGACCGCCTGGGCGTGCCCCTCGACGACGTGGAGGTGATTCACGGCGATACGGCGCTGACGCCCATGGGCTGGGGCACCTACGGCAGCCGGACCACCGCGGTGGGGACCGGTGCCATCGTGCGGGCGTGCGACCGGATCATCGAGAAGGGGCGGAAGATCGCGGCGCACCTGCTGGAGGCCGCCGAAGACGACATCGTCTTCCAGGACGGGCGGTTCTTCGTGCGGGGTGCGCCCGACCGCGTCAAGACCATCCAGGACGTCGCCCTGGCCGCGACCCTGGCGTGGAACCTGCCGGCGGGCGTCGAGCCCGGCATGGAGGCCTCGGCGTTCTACGACCCGCCGAACTTCACCTACCCCTTTGGGGCGCACGTGTGCACCGTCGAGGTTGACCCCGACACCGGCGAGGTCCGACTGCTGCGCTACGTGGCGGTCGACGACTGCGGCAACGTCATCAACCCCCTGATCGTGGACGGACAGGTCCACGGCGGCATCACCCAGGGCATCGCCCAGGCGCTGTACGAGGCGGCGGCCTACGACGCCACCGGCCAGTTGCTGACGGCGTCGCTGGTCGACTACGCGGTGCCCAAGGCGTTCCAGGTGCCGCGGTTCGAGACGGACCGGACCGTCACGCCCTCCCCGCACCAGCCGCTGGGGATCAAAGGCGTGGGCGAGACGGGGACCATCGCCGCCACCGCGGCCGTGGCCAACGCCGTGATCGACGCCCTGGCCCCGCTGGGGGTCGTCCACCTGGACATGCCCTTCACCCCGCGGCGGCTCTGGAAGGTGATCCAGGAAAAGAAAGGAGGGACGCGATGATCCCGGCAGCGTTCGACTACGTGCGGCCGGCGACGCTGGACGAGGCGCTCGCCATGCTGCAGCAGAACCCCGAGGCCAAACTCCTGGCCGGCGGGCACAGCCTGCTGCCGTTGATGAAGCTCCGCCTGGCCTCGCCGCCCCTGCTGATCGACCTGGGGCGCATTCCGGGCCTGAGCTACATCCGCGAGGACGCCCAGGCGGTGCGCATCGGCGCGCTCACCACCCACGCCGAGATCGAGCGCTCGCCGATCGTCGCCCGACACTTCGCCGCCCTGACGCAGGCGGCCGAGGCGATCGGCGACCTCCAGGTGCGCAACCGCGGCACCATCGGCGGCAGCCTGGCCCACGCCGATCCTGCGGCCGACTACCCTGCGGCCGTGCTGGCGCTGGAGGCCGTGATCCACGTGCGGGGCCCGGCCGGCGCCCGGGCCGTTCCGGCCGACGGCTTCTTCACGGGGCTGTACCAGACCGCCCTGCAGCCCGGCGAGATCATCACCGAGGTGGAGGTGCCGATCCCGCCGCGCGTGACGGGCTCGGCCTACCGCAAGATGAAGCATCCCGCCAGCGGCTTCGCGGTGGTGGGCGCGGCGGCGGTGGTGCGCCTGGGGCCTGACGGGTATGAGCAACGGGTGCGCCTGGCGTTCACGGGCGTCGGCCCCCACGCCTACCGCGCCAAGGCCGTGGAGGCGGCGCTGCGCGGCAAGCGCATCGACGAGGCCACGGTGGTCGAGGCGGTGCAGCAGGCCACCGACGGCGTCGACGTGCTGGACGACCTGTTCGCCGACGCCGAGTACCGCGCCCACCTGGCGCGGGTGTACGGGAAGCGCGCGCTGCTGGCAGCGGCGCAGACGTCGTAGCGCACCGACCGGTCCGGCGCAGGGGTGCCCGGGGCGTGGATGCCAGGGCACCCCTCGCGTCGTCGTGCCGGCGGTCAGGAGGCAGCGATGGGTGAGGGGCACCTGGCGGGCCGCGCCGCGATCGTCACCGGCGCGGGGTCGGGTATCGGCCGGGCCATCGCGCAGGCCCTGGCCCGCGAGGGTGTGGCCGTGGTGGTCGCCGACGTGGATGCCGGCCGCGCCCAGGCCACGGCGGCCGAGATCGCGGCAGCCGGCGGACAGGCACAGGCCATCGCCTGCGACGTGGCCGACGTCGGGGCGGTGCGGGCCATGGTGGCGCAGACCGTCGAGGGGTTCGGTCGCCTGGACATCCTCGTGAACAACGCGGGCGTGCAGTACGTGGCGCCCATCGTCGAGTACCCCGAGGAACGCTGGGACCGGCTGGTGGGCGTGATGCTCACCGGCACGTTCCTGTGCACCAAGCACGCCCTGCCCCACATGATCCGCCAGCGCTGGGGGCGCGTGGTCAACATCGCCTCGGCCCACGGCCTGGTGGCGTCGCCGTTCAAAGCGGCGTACGTCGCGGCCAAGCACGGGGTGGTGGGGTTCACCAAAGTGGCGGCGTGGGAGGTCGGCGAGCACCAGATCACCGTGAACGCCATCTGCCCGGGCTACGTGCGCACACCGCTGGTGGAAGGGCAGATCGCCGACCAGGCGCGCGTGCACGGCATCGCCCCGGCCGAGGTCGTCGAGAAGGTGATGCTGCCGGCGCACGCCCGCAAGCGCCTGATCGAGCCCGAGGAGGTGGCCGCTCTGACGGTGTTCCTGTGCACCGACGCGGCGGCCATGATCACCGGGGCCGCGCTGCCGCTGGACGCGGGCTGGACGGCCCGGTAGGCGCGCGGCCGCGATGGCGTTCGCCCCGGGCCAGCGGGCGTCGTGGACCAGGACGATCACCGAGGCCGACGTCGCGGCCTTCGCCGCCCTCACGGGCGACCACAACCCGCTGCACGTCGACGCCGCCTTCGCCAGCCGCAGCCGCTTCGGCGAGCGCATCGCCCACGGGATGCTCACCGCAGGCCTGATCTCCGCCGTCCTGGGGATGCGCCTGCCCGGGCCTGGCGGGATCTACGTCAGCCAGACGCTGCGCTTCCTGCGGCCGGTACGGCTGGGTGACACCGTCACCGCGACCGCCGAGGTGCTGGCCTGGCGGCCGGACCGGCGCCTGCTCACTGTGCGCACCACCTGCACCAACCATCGTGGGGAGACCGTGATCGACGGCGAGGCGACGTTGCTGGTGGATCCGGTGCCGTAGGCCATCAGGACGGCGCGGATGTCCCGGTCGCGGCTGCAGTGGCTGACGGGTCCCGTGCCGATCGACGCGTGGTGTGGCCTCTCGCAGCTTCCTGCTGTGGCCTCGCGCAGGTCGCGGCGCAGCTGCGGTCGCGGTGGCCGTACGTCCCTGGACCGACGGCGCGTCCTCCTGCGGTTGGTGCGGCCGGCAGGCGCGATGGGCTAAACGGAGGGGTGCGCCTGGCGGTCTGATGAGGTGGAGATGTTGAGTCGTTTGCCGCGTGGCCCGCGCGGGCCGCGACGCTTCCCGGGAGTCACATGCGCAGGCGTCTGGTGATCGCGGTCGCTGCCGTCCTCCTGCTGGCGGGCGGGCTGTGGGGCGTGCGCGGGCGCACGGCCCGGCCCGCGCCGGCGGAGCGCTTCCGTACGGCCGTGGTCACGCGCGGCACGCTGGCGGTACGCGTGACGGGCACCGGGACAGTCCAGCCCTACTCCCAGGTCGAGGTGCGGTCGCGCGCCACCGGCACCGTGGTGGACGTGCGCGTGCAGGAGGGCGACCGGGTGGCCGCCGGCCAGCTGCTGGTGGTCATCGACGACCGCGACGCCCGCGCGCAGGTGGCCACGGCGCAGGCCCAGCTGGCGAGCGCACAGGCCCGGTGGGAGCAGGCGCGCCGACAGCTGGCGCTGGCGCGAGCGCAGAACGTCGCGCGCATTGCCGAGGCCGAGGCCGCGCTGGCCGGAGCGCGGGCGCGGTTGGCCCAGGTGGAGGCCGGCCAGCGCCCGGAGGCGCTGGCGCAGGCGCGCGAGGCCGTGCGGCAGGCCGAGGTGCAGGCCGAGGCCGCGCGCCAGACCCTCGAGCGCACCCGCGCCCTCCACCAGGACGGGCTGGTGCCGCGTGCGCAGCTGGACCAGGCGCAGAGCCAGCACGACGTGACGGTGGCCGCGTTGCGGCAGGCCCAGGCCCGGCTACAGGAACTGGAGGCCGGCAGCCGCCCCGAGGAGGTGGACCTGGCGCGCACCCAGGTGCTCCAGGCCAGGGCGGCCCTGCAGCAAGCCCGGGCCGCCGCGCTGCAGGAGCGCGTGCTCGAAGCCGAGGTGGCTGCCGCTGCGGCCGGCGTGCGCACGGCGGCCGCGCAACTGGCCCAGGCGCGGGACCGCCTGGCCGAGACGCGCATCACGGCACCCATCGCCGGTATCGTGGCGCGCCGCTCGGTGCAGGTGGGCCAGACCGTCATCGGCGGGCTCACCGGCGGGGGCACGCTGGTGATGACGATCGCCGACCTCCGTCACCTCCAGGCCACGGTCAACGTCGACGAGGCGGACATCGCGCAGGTCCGGGTCGGGATGCCGGTGGTGGTCACCGCCGACGCGCTCCCGGGACGACGCCTGCACGGTCGCGTGGCGCGCATCGCGCCCCAGGCCGTGGTGGTGCAGAACGTGACGCAGTACGAGGTGGTCGTCACCCTGACCGACCCTGGCCCGGGCCTGCGCCTGGGCATGACCGTCGATGCCGAGATCCAGGTGCTCACCCGCGAGGGCGTGCTGGTGGTGCCGGCCGAGGCGGTGCGGGGCAAGGACGCCCGGGTTGTGATCGTGGTGGAGGGCGAGCACCTGCGGCCGGTGCCCGTCGAGGTGGGGGCCACCGACGGCCGTCAGGTCGAGATCGTCCGGGGCCTGGAGGCCGGCCAGGTCGTCTACCTGGGTCCCGCGCGCGCGCCCGCGGCCGGCGCCCCTGCCCAGCCGGTCAATCCGTTCCTGCCCCAGTTCCGCCGCTCGCCAGGGCGGTAGGTGTGATGAGGCGCCCGATGGCGTCCTGCGAGGTGCACGCCCCACGCGCGTCAGCGACGCGGCTGGCGTCCGCCTCCGGGGAGGCCCGCGGCTTGACGCCCCACGAGTGTCGGCGGTGGTCCTCGAGGGGGCTGTCGGGGCGCGCTCCGGCCGACCTGCGGAGGTGCGCGCCCCCCTGTAGTCTCCCATGGCGCTGATCGAGCTGCGCGACGTGGTGAAGACCTACCGCATGGACGGCGTGGAGATCCCGGCCCTGCGTGGGATCTCGTTGACCGTCGAGGCGGGGGAGTTCGTGGCGATCATGGGGCCCAGCGGCTCGGGGAAGTCGACGTGCATGAACATCCTGGGCTGTCTGGATCGCCCCACGTCCGGCACCTACCTGCTGGACGGCGTCGACGTCACGGCGCTGGACGACGCGGCCCTGGCGCGCATCCGCAACCGCCGCATCGGGTTCGTCTTCCAGGCGTTCAACCTGCTGCCGCGGCTGTCCGCGGTGGAGAACGTCGAGCTGCCGCTGCTGTACGCCGGGGTCGAGGACCGGCGCGCGCGGGCCCTGGCGGCACTGGAGGCGGTCGGCCTGGGGGCGCGGGCGGGACACCTGCCCGCGCAGCTCTCGGGCGGCGAACAGCAGCGGGTGGCGATCGCACGGGCCCTGGTGATGCGGCCGTCGATCGTCCTGGCGGACGAGCCCACCGGCAACCTCGACTCGGCCACCGCCCGCGAGATCATGGCACAGCTGCGACGCCTGGTGGAGGAGGGGCTCACGGTGGTACTGGTCACCCATGAAGCCGAGGTGGCGGCCTGGGCACGGCGCCTCGTGCAGTTCCGCGACGGGCGCATCGTGCGCGACGGGCCGGTGCGAGCGCTGCTGCCGGCGGGCGGAGTGCCGGGGGCGCCGGGGACATCGCCATGACGGTGCGGGATGCCGCGCGGGTGGCGTTGCGGGCGCTGGCGGCGACGCCGCTGCGGTCGCTGCTGACGGCGCTGGGCGTGATCATCGGTGTGGGCGCAGTGGTGGCCATGGTGGCCATCGGACAGGGCGCGCGGCGGAACGTGGAGCAGCAGGTGCAGGCGCTGGGCAGCAACCTCCTGACCGTGTTCGCCGGGACCCAGCGGCTGGGCGGGGTCGCGCGCGACGCGCCCGTCCAGACGCTGACGGTGGAGGACGCCGAGGCGATCCTGCGCGAGGTGCCGGGCGCAGTCGGCGTGAGCCCCGAGTACACGGCGCGGGCGCAGGTCACCGCGGGCGCCGCCAACACCACCACCAGCGTCAGCGGCGTCCTGCCGGCGTTCGAGACCGTGCGCAACTTCCGGGTGGCGCGCGGATCGTTCATCACCGACGACGACGTGCGCACCCGTGCCCGGGTCGCGGTGCTGGGCCAGACGGTGGCGACGGCGCTGTTTGGCGACGACGACCCGCTGGGCCGGCGGATCCGGATCCGCGGGGTGACGTTCACGGTGGTCGGGGTCATGGAGCCCAAGGGCGCCACCGCCTTCGTGGACCGCGACGACGTGGTGTTCGTGCCGCTCTCCACCGCGCAGCGCCGGCTCTTCGGCGTCACGCACGTGCGCACGATCCAGGTGCAGATGGTCGACCAGGCGGCGATGGACGCCGGCCGCGAGGCGCTGGCCGCGCTGTTGCGCGCGCGCCACCGCCTGGGCCCCGGCGACGAGGACGACTTCACCATCCGCAGCCAGGCCGACCTCTTGCAGACGCTGGGTGGCGTCTCGCAGACCATGACGATGTTGCTGGGCGGGATCGCCGCCGTCTCCCTGGTGGTCGGGGGGATCGGGATCATGAACATCATGCTGGTCTCGGTGAGCGAGCGCACGCGCGAGATCGGCATCCGGAAGGCGGTGGGCGCGCGGCGGCGGGACGTCCTGCTCCAGTTCCTGGTGGAAGCGGTGGCGCTGTCGGTGGGCGGCGGCCTCATCGGGCTGGCCGTCGGCGCGCTGGGCTCGGCGCTCATCGGGCGCGTGGCCGGCTGGCCCACACTGCTGTCGGCGCCGGCGATGCTGCTGGCGTTCTCGTTCGCCGTGGCGGTGGGGATCGGGTTCGGCCTCTACCCGGCGCAGCGGGCCGCCGCCATGGATCCGATCGCCGCGCTGCGGTACGAGTGAGGGCATCGGCGGGGCGCCCGGGGGTCGCGTGATGGACCGACGGTCGCCCGCAACGTCTGGGAGGGAGTATCGATGTCGCGTCGCATATGGGTCGGAGGCGTTGCAGCCCTGGCGGTAGTGGCGGCCGTGGCCGTCGTGGTGGCACGGCGGCAGACGGTCGCGGCGCCACCGCGCGAGCGCGACCCCGGCCTGGCCGTGGTGGTGGCGCTGCGGGTGCTGGAGCGGGAGCCGCAGACCCAGTTGAGCCGCGAGCAGATCGTCCGCATCCTGCCGCTGCTGCGAGCGCTCAAGGACACGCCCGCCCACGACGTGGAGGCCGCCCGGGTCATCGCGCGCGCGATCCGTGACATCCTCACGCCCGCGCAGCGCGCCGCCCTGGACGAGGCCCGGCGCCGCCTCGAGGCCCGTCGGCGCGGGCAGCGCCCTACCGGCGGGACCGAGAGCGGGCCGTTGCCCGGGCGCCCCGGGATCGGCCCCCTGTCGGACGAGGAGCGCGCAGCGTTCCGCGCGCGGGCCTTCGAGCGCATGATTCAGCACCTGGAGCGGCGCAGTCGGTAGTGCCGGAGTCCAGGTCGAGGAGGGATCGATGCGTACTGGTGCCCTGCTGGTTGTCGTGCTGACCGCGCTGTCGCTGTGGAGTCCACCGGCCGCCGGGCAGGCGCCGGCGGCGCTGGGGCTGGCCGAGCTGGTGGCGCTGGCCGACCAGCGCAACCCGGCCATCGCCGCGGCCCGCCAGGCCGTGACCGCAGCCCAGGCGCGTGTGGCCCTGGCGCGCGCGGGCCGCGGGCCCACCGTCACCGCGTCCACCACGCCCACGGTCTCCAGCGGCAGCGGCCTGACACCCCAGGGCTTCAGCGCGTCGGCCGGCGTGGGCGCCACGTACGTGCTCTACGACAGCGGGCAGATCGCCCATGCCGTGCGGCAGGCCGAGGCCAACCTCAAGGCGGCGCAGCTGGCGCTGGAGGCGACCCGCCAGGACGTGGCCCTGAGCGTGGCGCAGGCCTACGTCAACGTCCTGCGCGCCGAGCGCGCGGTACGGGTGCGCGAGCAGGTGGTGGTCCAGACGCGCGAGCTGCTCCGGCTGGCCGAGGGGCAGTTCCGCGCCGGCGTCGTCGCCCGCGCCGACGTCGTGCGCGCCCAGGCCAACCTGGCAGCGGCCGAAGGCGAGCTGCTCGCGGCGCGCAACGCGGTCGACCAGGCGAAGGCCGCGCTGAACGCGGCCATCGGCCAGCCCGCCGTCACGCCGCTGGTCGTGGCGCCACCGCCGCCGACCCCGCGGCTTACGCTGGCGCAGGCGGCGTTGCCGGCCCTGGCCGACGAGCGCCCCGAGGTCCGTCGGGCCATGGCCGAGCTCGAGGCGGCGGAGGCCGGGCTGGCGCTGGCGCAGGCCAGCGGCGGCTGGCGCGTGACGCTGGACGCCCGCGCCGCGCAGACCCTGACGCCGTCGACGGCGACCACCTGGTCGGTCAGCGGCGCCGTGAGCGTGCCGCTCGCCGACGCCGGTCGCACGGCCGCGGCCGTCGCCGAGGCGCAGGCCACGCTGGCGGCCGCACGGGCACGCATCGAGACCGCCCGGCTCGCGGCCCAGCAGCAGAGCCTGCAGGCGTACCTGAACCTGTTGAGCGCGCGGGCGCGCATCGAGAGCGCACGGGCGGGCCTCGCTTTCGCCCAGGAGTCGCTGCGGCTGGCACAGGGACGGTACGCGGCCGGCGCCGGCACCCTGCTCGAGGTCACCGATGCGCAGACGGCGCTGGTCACGGCCGAGCAGGCGCTGGCCAACGCCGAGTTCGACGAGCTGGCCGCGGCGCTGAGCCTGCGCCACGCCCTCGGGCGGTCGGTGGTCTCCGGGGCGATCTAGGCCACCACGACCGCGGCGCAGGGCACGCGCCAGGGCGTCGCAGGGACGCAGGCGAAGACCCCAAATCGCGCTGCTACCGGCCCAGACCTGCCGTCGGCCAAACCTGCTACCGGCCCGGAGACTTGCCGCTGGCCCAGACCGCCGCCGGCTCAGACCGCGAGGTGTCGGGCGATCAGCTCCTGGTTCTCCCAGATCGCCTGCATCGGGCCGTGGGCGACGATGCTGCCCTTCTCCATCACGTAGGCGCGATCCGCTACCCGGCGGCAGAACCGGAGGTTCTGGTCGGCCAGGAGCACCGAGACCCCCGTCGCGCGGATCTCCCGCAGGATCTCTGCCAGGCGCTGCACCACCATGGGCGCCAGCCCCTCCGAGGGATCGTCCAGCAGGATCAGGTGGGGGTTGCCGATGAGCGCGCGGCCGATCGCCAGCATCTTCTGCTCGCCGCCGCTCAGGTGGCTGCCCCGGCTCGCCCGCAGCTCGCGCAGCGTGGGGAAGAGGCCGTAGACCCGCTCCAGCGACCAGGGGCCCGCGCGTGCCGCGACCCGGGCGGCCAGGCGCAGCTGCTCCTCCACCGTCAGGTCGGGGAAGATGCGCCGGTCGTCGGGCACGTAGCCCACGCCCGACCGCGCGATCGCGTAGGGCGCGAGGCCGGCGATGGCCCGGCCGCGCAGGAGGACGTGGCCGGCCCGCGGCCGGACGAGGCCCACGAGCGCGCGGATCGTCGTGGTCTTGCCCGCGCCGTTGCGGCCCACCAGGCTGGTGATCTCGCCCTCGCTCACGTGGAACGACACGCCCGTGACGACGACACTCTGGCCGTAGCCGGCCACCAGCCCGTCGACCTCCAGGATCACGACGCGTCCTCCTCGCCCAGGTAGACGGCGCGCACCTGCGGGTCGGCGCGGATCGCCTCGGGCGGGCCATCGGCCAGGATCCGGCCGCGGTTCATGACGATGATGCGCGCGGCCAGTGCGAAGACCACGTCCATGTCGTGCTCGACGATGACGAACGTCGTGTGGCGCTCCTGGGCCAGCCGCCGCACCAGGTCCAGCACCACGGCGCGCTCGGGCGGGGTCATGCCCGACGACGGCTCGTCGAGGAAGCAGAGGACGGGGCGCGAGGCCACGGCGATGGCCAGCTCGAGCCGGCGCTGGTCGCCGTGGGCCAGCGTCGCCGCCTCGCGTTCCGCCTCGGCCAGCAGGCCCACCGCCGCCAGCACCCCGTCGGCCTCGGCCAGCGCGGCGCCGTCGGCATCGAGGCGGGCGAACGGCGCCAGCGCGGGCCGGCGGCGCGCCAGCACCGGGAGCAGCACGTTCTCGCGCACGCTCAGGCGCGGGAAGATGTTCATCACCTGGAACGACCGCGCAAGCCCCAGCCGGACCCGGACGTGCGCTGGGAGCCGCGTGATCTCCTGCCCGCGGAACAGCACGCGTCCCGCATCGGGGAGCAGCGCGCCGCTCAGCAGGTTGATCAGGGTGGTCTTGCCTGCGCCGTTGGGGCCGATGATGGCGGCCAGGACGCCGTCCTGCAGCGTGAGGTCCACGCCGTCGACGGCCGCCAGCGCACCGAACGTCTTGCGCAGCGCCTGAGCGTGTAGCAGCGCGGTCATCGCGGCCGCGCCCGCACGCGCCCGGCGACGATGCTGGCCACGCCGCCGCGGAAACCCATCACGAGCACGATGACGGCGGCGCCCAGCACGATCGACCAGTGCACCGTGACGCGCACGATGACGTCCTTGAGGAGCACCAGCAGCGCGGCGCCGACGATCGGGCCGGCGAAGGTGTAGATGCCGCCCAGCAACGTCGCCAGGATCGGCTCGGCCGAGGTGCTCCAGTGGGCCACCGGCGGGGTTACGGTGTTCTCCAGGGGCGGGAGCAGCGCGCCCGCCAGGCCCGCGTACAGCCCCGCCACCACGAAGGCCACCAGCCGGTAGGCGGGCACCGAGATGCCCGCGAAGGCCGCCCGCGACTCGCTGTCGCGGATGGCGCGCAGCGCCAGGCCCAGGGGCGACTGCACCAGCCGCCACAGGCCGTAGGTGGCCACAGCGGCCACCACCAGGACCACGTAGTAGTACCGGTCGAGGGTGGACACGTCGAGGAGAACCAGCCCGGGCAGCCCCACCGGCGCCCGCGGCACGCCCACCAGGCCATCGTCCCCGCCGGTGACGGCGCGCCACTTCCACGCGATGGAGAAGATCATCATGCCAAAGGCCAGGGTCAGCATCGAGAAGTAGATCCGCGTGTGGCGCACCGACAGCAGCCCCAGCGCGGCGGCGGCCACCCCGGCCGCCGCCGCGCCGCCGAGGATGCCCAGGGGCAGTGAGGGCACGCGGAGCAGGATCTTCGCGCAGGCGTAGGCCCCGACGGCGAAGAAGCCCGCCTGGCCGAACGAGAGCAGCCCGGTGTAGCCAAACAGGAGGTTGAACCCCAGCGCGAAGAGGGCCAGGATGGCGATCTGCATCACCAGGTACAGCACGTAGGCGCGCGCCACCAGCGGCAGCGCCGCCAGGACCAGCAGCAGGGCCACCGCGGCGCTTGTGCCCAGCGCTCGCCCGCGGGCCCGCACGCTGGCGGCGTCGGCGGGGCGCACGGCGGCCGGCGGCACCGGGGCGGGCATCATGCTCGGGCGAACAGCCCCTGGGGCCGCACGAGCAGCACCGCCGCCATGATCACGAAGACGAAGAACAGCTCGAACACGGGGAACAGCAGCGTCCCGTAGGCGGACAGCACACCGATCAGCAGGGAGCCCACGAAGGCGCCCGGCAGGTTCCCCAGACCGCCGATCACGGTGATGACGAACGCCTGCACGATCATGGCCACCCCGATCCCCGGCGACGCCGGACGCACGGGGACCCCGAGCGCGCCGCCCAGTGCCGCCAGCGCCGCCCCCAGCATGAAGACGCCGGCGTAGATGCGCGGGGTTTCGATGCCAAGCGCCGCCGCCATCTCGCGATCGGCGGCGGTGGCGCGCACCATGCGGCCCCACCAGGTGCGTTCGAACACCACCCACAGGCCGACGGCCACCAGCACGCCGACGGCCATGATGAAGAGGTTGTAGACGGGAAACGGCCGGCCGAACGCTGGCAGGGTCGCGTCCAGGAACCGGGGGATGGGTGGGATCTTGAAGACGCCACCCCAGACGAGCTTGACCGCGTCGTCGAGGACCAGCACGAAGCCGAACGTGAGGAGGAGCTGGTAGGCGTGGTCCAGCGCATACAGGTGGCGCAGGAAGCCCCGTTCCATCACCAGCCCCAGCGTGGCCACCACGGCCAGGCTCAATCCCACGGCCGCCGCGAACGGCAGTCCCCACAGCCCGTACGCCGTGTAGGCAACGTAGGCGCCCAGCATGAAGAGGCTGCCATGGGCGAAGTTCAGCACGCCCAGGACCCCGAAGATGATCGTCAGGCCGGCGGAGATCAGCCAGAGGTACATCGCCTGGGAGAGCCCGATCAGCCCCTGGTACGCCAGGTCCTCCATGCTACCCTGCCGCCACCACCCGCTGTCCTCGCCCGTGACCGGCGCCGGTGGTCGACCGTGCGGTCCTGCAGACGGCAGCCGATCGCGTCCTCACTTCGACAGGTCCAGCCCCGCGAACGGCGGCCAGCGGTAGTAGTCCTTCGGGTCGAAGACCTTCAGCTCGCCCACGATCGGGATCGGGTAGCGCGGGTCGGCCAGGACGCGCCCCGCGGGGACCGCGTACACGAACTGGTGGTCCTCGGCGCGGTAGGTGCGCACGCCCGCCGGCGTCTCGATCTGCATCCCCTTGAGGCCCTCGAGCACCTTGTCGGTCTGGATGCTCCGGGCTTTCTCCACCGCGGCCTTGGTGATGTAGATCGCGGAGTACGTGACCTCGGCGGAGTAGTTGGGCATCCGGTTGAAGCGCCGCGCGAAGCGGCTCACGAACGCCCGGTTCATCTCGGTGTTGGGCCAGTTGTGGAGGTAGCGGGCCGTGGCGTAGAGCTTGCCGCGGAACCGGTTCTCCTTGACCTCTTCACGAATGCCCTCGAGCACGTCCACCGAGCCGCCCATCGCCTGGAACCAGACCTGGATGCGGTCGAAGACGCCCTGCAGCAGGGCCTGGCGCAGCAGGGTGACGGCTTCCCCGGCCCACGGGGTGGCGATGATGGCGTCGGGGTTGCGCGCCATCACCGCGGCGATGTGCGCCGAGAAGTCCAGCGTCAGGAACGGCGCCCAGGCCGCGCCCACGAACTCGACGTCAGGGCGGAAGCGCCGCATCTGGTCGCGGAACAGGGCCCAGGTGGCGTAGCCGTACTCGTAGTCCGCGCCGATGGTGGCCCACCGCCGGATGTCCCGGCGGTCCTTGAACAGGTGGGCCGCGACGGCGTCCTGGTAGACCGGCACGCTGACGCGGACGATCTGCTTGATGCCCCGCTGTGCCACCAGCTCCTCGGTCAGCCGGTGGGTGGCGGCGTGGGTGAAGAACTGGATCCGGTCCAGCTCCTGCAGCACCGGGCCCAGAGCCATGGCGACGCCGCTGCTGTCGGTGCCGTACAGGAAGTGCGCGCCGTACTCGGTGACGAGGAACCGGGCGTTGCGCACGCCCGTGGCGGGCCGGTTCTCGTCGTCCATGAAGCGCATCTCCAGGCGGCACCCCAGGATGCCGCCGGCGGCGTTGATCTCCTCGATGGCCAGCGTCGCCCCCATCTCGATCTGCCGGCCGTAGTCGGCGTGCGGGCCCGAGGCGACACCCTGGACCCCGAGTTTGAGCGATGGAATCCCCAGCTGGCAGGCTGGGGCGCCGGAGGACACCGTGGGGACCAGCGCGACCAGGGTCCCCACCAGCACGAGCACGACACCGGACAAGGCGACCCGCAGCACGGTGCTCATCCGCCTCTCCTTCCCTCTCCGCCGCCGGGCCGCGCCGGGCAGCGCAGGCGCCGGCAAGGATGTGGTGCGCGCCGCGCGAAACTACCAGGTGCCGACAGGAAGGGATTCGCCCGTGCCGGTGGCCCCTTCCTCTCGGTCCAGCGGGCCATGCCGGATGCCGGGCAGCGATTCTGGGACCGGGCCGTCGAGACGCGGCCCCGCCGCGAGCTGGCGGTCCTGCAGCGCGAGCGCCTGCGCTGGCAGGTCGAGCGCTGCTATCGCGACGCGCCGTTCTACCGGGAGCGGTTCGAACGGGTAGGCCTGCGGCCGGGGCAGGTCGCCACCCTCGAGGACGTGCGCCACCTGCCCTTCGTGACCAAGCAGGAGCTGCGCGACGAACAGGCCGCGCACCCCCCCTTCGGCCGGTACACGGTGGCGCCCCGCGCGACCTGGCGTGAACTGCATCCCTCGACCGGCACCACGGGGGTGCCGGTGAGCACCATCTGGTCGGCGCAGGACGTCGAGGTCATCACCGACCACACGGCCCGCACCATGTGGAGCTTCGGCGTCCGGCCCGGCGACATCGTGCAGAACGCCTTCGCCTACGGCCTGTGGGTCGCCGGGCTCGCGGTGCACTACGCGGCAGCGCGCATCGGGTGCTTCACGATCCCCATCGGCGCCGGTGCCACGGCCCGTCAGGTCGACTACCTGGTGAACCCGGGGGCGACGGTGCTGCTGGCCACGCCGTCGTTTGCGATCCACATCGCCGAGCACCTGCGCGAGCGGGGCATCGCCCCCGACACGATCCCCCTGCGCCTGGGCTGCTTCGGCGGCGAACCGGGCGCCTCGGTGCCGGCGACCCGCGCGCGGATCGAGCAGGCGCTCGGCATCGACTGCTTCGACTACTACGGCCTGGGGGAGATCGCGCCGACGTTCGCCTGCGAGTGCACCGAGAAGGCTGGGCTCCACCTCGCCGAGGATCACTACCTGGCCGAGATCGTCGACCCACAGACGCACGAGCCGCTGCCGCCGGGGGAGGTGGGGATCCTGGTCCTCACCCACCTCACGCGCGAGGCCACGCCGATGCTCCGCTACTGGACCAACGACTACGCACGCCTGGATCCCGAGCCCTGCCGGTGTGGCAGGACCCACGCGCGCCTGCCCGGAGGCATCCTGGGGCGTGCCGACGACCTGATCATCTACAAGGGCGCCAAGTTCTACCCGATCCAGGTCGAGGGAGTCGTGCGGGCATTTCCGGAACTGGGCGACGAGTTCCGCGTGGAACTCAGTACCGACGACCGCGAGGGGACCGGCCGGGTGACGGTGGTGGTGGAAGCCCGGCCAACCGACGATACCGACGTGCAGGCGCGGCTGCGACGGGCGCTGCGGGAGGCGCTGGGCGTCACGCCCGACGTCCGCGTCGTCGCCCCCGGCGCCCTGGAGCGGACGGTGTTCAAGGCGCGCCGGGTGGTCGACCTGCGGCGGCGCGACGCGTAGCGGCGGGACGACGGGCACCGGGGCCCGGGGTGGGAGCGGGCGCCCCTGTGCGCGGGTGCCGGCGCACGGGCCTGCTACCGAGCAGCGGACGCCTGGGCGCTGGCCACACCCTACGCGTGCGTGCCGGCGTGGCGGCACAAGCGTGGGGCTTGCCGGGCCGACAGGGCGCGTTCGGCGCCAGGCGCGGTGCCGCGCCGACGGGCGCGCCCTCGGTGCGGCCGCCCGGGAGGGACGATCCCGAGGGCGAGGAGGGGCTGCATGGCGCTGCGCACACCCGAGGCATACCTGGCAGGACTGCGGGACGGGCGCGAGGTCTACTACCGGGGCGAGCGGGTCCTCGACGTCACCGCGCACCCGGTGCTGGGCCGCGGGGCGCGGCACGTGGCGGTCGACTTCCGCCTGGCCACGGACCCCGCACACCGCGACCTGGCCCTTGCGCGCGACCCCGACACCGGACAGCCGATCAGCCGCTACTTCCTGATCCCGCGCACGTCGGCCGACCTGCTGGCGCGCCGCCAGCTGATCGAGACCGTCACCCGCGAGGCCCGGACCGTGGTGCCGCTGGTGAAGGAGATCGGCACCGATGCGCTGTTCGCCCTCATGGTGGTCGCCGCCGAGTGGGAGGAGGCGGCACCCTACGCCGCTCGCATCCGGGCGTTCTACGAACGCTGCCGCGACGGCGACCTCACCATGGCCGTGGCCCAGACCGACGTCAAGGGTGACCGCAGCCTGCGCCCGCACCAGCAGCCCAACCCCGACACCTACGTGCGCGTGGTGGACCAGCGGCCCGATGGCATCGTCGTGCGCGGGGCCAAGGCCCACACGACCAACGCGGTCCTGGCCGACGAGATCATCGTGCTGCCCACGCGCGCCCTGGGCCCCGAGGACCGGGCCTGGGCGGTGGCGTTCGCCGTGCCCGCCGCGACCCCCGGCCTGCGGTTCATCGCAAGCCCGCGGGGCTACGGCGCCACCAGCGCGTTCGACAACCCCATCAGCGCGCAGACCGCGATGGTCGAGTCGCTGACGGTCTTCGACGACGTCTTCGTGCCGGCCGATCGGGTCTTCCTCAACGGCGAGTACCGGGCCGCGGGCGCCCTGGCCAAGACCTTCGTCGAGTTCCATCGCTTCACGGCCGTGGCGTACAAGCCGCCGCTGCTGGAGCTGCTGGTGGGCGCCGCGGCGCTGCTGGCCGAGTACAACGGCATCGAGCGCGCCGCGCACGTGCGCGACAAGCTGGCCGCCCTGGTGATGTACCTGGAGACCGTGCGCGGCCTCACCAAGGCCGCCGCCCTGGACTGCCGCCTGCGGGGGGGCATCGCGGTGCCCGACGTGGTTGCCACCAACGCCGCCAAGTACTACTTCGCCGCCCACTACCACGCGATGGTGAAGCTCGTGCAGGACATCGCGGGCGGGCTGGTGGTGACCGGGCCCGCGGAGGCCGACTGGCACCACCCCCAGACGCGCCGGGACCTGGAGGCCTACCTGGCCGGGAGCCTGCGTGCCACGGCCGAGCAGCGCCTGCGGGCGCTGAACCTCGTCCGCGACGTGACCGCCTCGGACTTCGGCGGCTACCTCGAGGTGCTCGCGATCCACGCCGAGGGCTCGCTGGAGGCCCAGAAGCTCACGGTGCTGATGGACGCGGACCTCGCACCCTACAAGGCCTACGCCCGCCGCCTGGCCGGCATCGGTTGACCCGATGGTATAATAGCGGCGAACGCACGCGATCATCGCCCGGCCGGCAGCCGGGCATCCTCAGGTTCAACTTGCGCGCTTGCGAGTGCACTCCGAATCGCTGAGGAGGTGGGCACCTGTGACCAGCCGACTGGCCTCGACGATGCGGCGTGTGGCCCTGCTGGGGACGTACCTGCCGCGCCAGTGCGGCATCGCGACGTTCTCGGCCAACCTGTGCGACGCCCTGGCGCAGGCCGCGCCGGGGGTGCAGTGGGTCGTCGTCCCGGTCACCGACACCCCCAACGGCTACGTCTACCCGCCCGAGGTGCGGTTCGAGATCGCCGAGGGCGACATCGCCGACTACCGGCGCGCAGCCGACTTCCTCAACAGCACCACCGTCGACCTCGTCTGCCTCCAGCACGAGTACGGCATCTTCGGCGGGGTGGCCGGCAGCCACGTGCTGGCCCTGCTGCGCGAATTGCGCATGCCGGTGGTCGTCACGCTCCACACCGTGCTGCGCGACCCCGATGCCGCCCAGCGGCGCGTCCTGGAGGAACTGGCCGCCCGCGCCGATCGGCTGGTGGTCATGACCCGACGCGGCGCGCGGTTCCTGCGGGAGCGCTACGGCGTGCCCGCGGAGCGCATCGAGATCATCCCCCACGGGATCCCCGACGTGCCGTTCGTCGACCCCAACTTCTACAAGGACCAGTTCGGGGTCGAAGGGCGACGGGTGTTGCTGACGTTCGGGCTGCTCTCGCCCAACAAGGGCATCGAGTACGCCATCGAAGCGTTGCCGGCCATCCTCGCGCGCCATCCGGACGTGGTGTACGTGGTGCTGGGCGCGACCCACCCCCACGTGCTGCGCCGTGATGGCGAGTCGTACCGGCTGGAGCTGGTGCGGCGGGCGCAGGCGCTCGGCGTCGACGGTCACGTGCTGTTCCACAACCGGTTCGTGACCGAGCAGGAGCTCCTGGAGTGGATCGGCGCCGCCGACGTCTACCTCACGCCCTACCGGACCGTCGAGCAGATCACCTCGGGCACGCTGGCCTACGCCGTAGGCGCCGGGAAGGCCGTGGTGTCCACGCCCTACTGGCACGCCGAGGAGCTCCTGGCCGACGGCCGGGGAGTCCTGGTGCCGTTTGGCGACCCGGACGCCATCGCCCGGGCCGTGATCACGCTGCTGGACAATGCGGCGAAACGGCACGCCATGCGCAAGCGGGCCTACCTGTTCGGGCGCGAGATGATCTGGCCGGTGGTGGCCCGCCGCTACCTCGGGCTGTTCGAGCAGGTCCGGGCCGAGCGCATGCGGGCGCCGCGGGCGTTCGTCGTCAAGACTGCCGACGCGCGGCCCGCGGAGCTGCCGCCGCTGCGCCTGGACCACCTGGAGCGCATGACCGACGACGTCGGGATCCTCCAGCACGCCGTCTTCACGGTGCCCAACCGGCACGAGGGCTACACCACCGACGACAACGCGCGGGCGCTGGCGGCGGCCGTCTTCCTGGAGTCGCTGGGCGGCCAGCCCGCCGCCGTCGCCGCGCGCCTGGCGCCCCGCTACCTGGCCTTCCTCTGGCACGCCTTCGACCCGGGCACCGGACGCTTCCGCAACGTCCTGGGCTACGACCGGCGCTGGCACGACGAGGTGGGGTCGGAAGACTGCTACGGCAGGGCGCTGTGGGCGCTGGGGCTGGTATTGAGCCGTTCGGTCGACGCGGGGCTGCGGGGCGCAGCGGGCCGGCTCTTCGAGCACGCGCTGCCCGCGGCCACGGCGTGCACGAGCCCACGGGCCTGGGCCATGGTCGCGCTGGGCGCGGTGGAGTACCTGCGGCGCTTTAGCGGCGACCGGCTGGCCCGCACCATCGTGGAGGAGATGACCGCACGTCTCCTGGAGGCGTATCGCACCCATCGGGCCGACGACTGGCGCTGGTTCGAGGACGTGGTCGCCTACGGGAACGCCACGCTGCCCCACGCGCTGGTCACGGCGGGGAGCGTGCTGGGCCGGCCGGAGGTCACCGCCGTCGGGCTGGAGGCGCTGGACTGGCTGCTCGAGATCCAGCGGGCGCCCGACGGCCACTTCGTGCCGATCGGATCGCACGGGTTCTACCGGCGGGGCGGCGAGCGGGCCCGGTTCGACCAGCAGCCGGTCGAGGCCCAGACCGCGGTGGCTGCCTGCCTGGCGGCGTTCCGGGCCACGGGCGATGCCCGGTGGCAGCGCCACGCCCAGCGCATCTTCGAGTGGTTCCTGGGGCGCAACGATCTCGGCCTGCCGGTGTACGACCCCGCCACGGGCGGGTGCCGTGACGGCCTGCATCCGGATCGCGCCAACCAGAACCAGGGCGCCGAGTCGACCCTGGCCTTCCTGCTGGCGCGGCTGGAGCTGCAGCTGGCCGAGCACGTGGTGGACCACGCCGAGGGCGTGGCAGCGGCGCCGGCGGTGGCGTGAGGGCGACGATGGCCGTTCAGACGCGCCTTCGACCCCACGATCTCTTCCGCCGCCATCCGGCCAACCCGATCCTCACGGCGGCGCAGTGGCCGTACCCGGCCCACGCCGTGTTCAACGCGGGTGCCACGCGCCTGCCGGACGGGACCACGCTGCTGCTGTGTCGGGTCGAGGACCACAGCGGCCGGTCGCACCTGTGCGCCGCGCGGTCGCGCAACGGCGTGGACGGGTGGGAGATCGACCCGACCCCGACCCTGCTGCCCGACCCCGAGCGGTATCCGGAAGAGCTGTGGGGCATCGAGGACCCCCGGATCACGTTCGTGCCCGAGCTCGGCAAGTACGCGGTCGCCTACACGTCGTACTCCCGTGGCGGCCCCGGCGTCTCGCTGGCGCTCACCGCCGACTTCTGCACCTTCGAGCGCTGCGGGGTGATCATGCCGCCCGAGGACAAGAACGCGGCGCTGCTGCCGCGGCGGATCGACGGGCACTGGGCGCTGATCCACCGCCCGATGACCGCCCTGGGCTCGCACATCTGGATCTCGTACTCGCCTGACCTGCGCCACTGGGGGCGCCACCGGCTCATCCTGGAGGCGCGCCGCGGCGGGTGGTGGGACGCCAACAAGATCGGCCTGGCCTGCCCGCCCATCGAGACGCCCCAGGGCTGGCTGATGCTCTACCACGGCGTGCGCCAGACCGCCTCGGGGGCCATCTACCGGCTCGGGCTGGCGCTGTTCGACCTGGCGCAGCCCGAGCGGTGCCTGCTGCGCAGCCCGCAGTGGGTGTTCGGACCCGAGGCGCCCTACGAGCGGTTCGGCGACGTCGGCAACGTCGTCTTCCCGTGCGGGTACACCCTCGATCCCGACGGTGACGGGCTGAACCTCTACTACGGCGGCGCCGACACCTGCGTCGCCCTGGCGCGCAGCAGCGTCCGCATGTTGCTCGACTGGCTCCTGGCCCACGGCACCCCGCCCCAGGCCGGGCCGATGTTCGACGGCACCAGCGGGACCACCGAGGCCAACTGAGGGGGCGCCCGTCGGCTGGCAGGGAAACGGCCGGGGCCGATGAACCGATTGTCTATACGAGGGTGTCGTATCGGCGGGACGTCCGTCCATTCGGGGTGACCGTCATGCGCAGGCGCTGCCTTCCGCTGCTCGTCGCCGCGTTGCTCGCGGTGGGCGTGTTGGCGCCGCCTGCCACTGCCCAGCCCGCCGACTACGGGCTGACGCTCTTCCTGGAAACCTACCGGGTCGTCCGCGACGAGAGCCTCTATGCGCCGTCTGCCGAGGTCCTGCTCATGGGCGCCGAGGCGGGGCTGCAGCGGCTGTTGCGCGAGGAGGGCCTGGGACCCACCGCCCTGCCGGGGCTCCACCTCACGGGCGACGAGCGCGCCGACGTCGAGGCGTTCGTGCACCGGCTCGAGCAGGCCCAAGGGCTGCTGCGGCTGCGGCCGCTGGCGGTGGTGCACGCGGCGCTGGCGGCCATGGTGGCGGCGCTGCGGGATCCCAACAGCGCGTTCTACGCGCCCGAAGCGTTTGCGCAGTTCGTGCGCCGCACGCGGGGCGAGGAGTTCGTGGGCGTGGGCATCGTCATCGAGGACCGCGGCGGCCAGACCGTGATCACCGAGGTGCTCGAGCACTCGCCGGCCAGCGAGGCCGGCCTGCGGGCGGGCGACGTCATCGTCGCCGTGGACGGGGTCTCCGTGACAGGCCTGTCGCTGGAGCAGGTGAGCCAGCTGATCCGCGGGGCGGAGGGCACGCAGGTCGTCCTGACCATCCGCCGCAGCGCTGAGGAGCCGGCGCTGGCGTTCACCGTCACACGCCGTCGCATCCAACAGCGCATCGTGAGCTACCGTCTGCTGCCCTCGGGTGTGGGGTACCTGCGGCTCACGCAGTTCACCCAGACCGCCAGCGACCAGGTCGCCGCCGCGCTGCGGGCCCTGCTCCAGGAGGGCGTCCGCGGCATCGTCCTCGACCTGCGCGGCAACCCGGGCGGCCTGCTCGACGTCTCAGTGAACGTCGCCAGCCACTTCCTCGACCGCGGCGTCGTCGTGACCCTGGACAGCGGCCGCGGCCAGCAGACGCCCTACCTGGTGCGGCCCCGCGAGCCCAAGTACGGCGGCCCCCTGGTGGTGCTCGTCGACCGCGGCAGCGCCAGCGCGTCGGAAGTCGTCGCGGGCGCCCTGCAGGACGCGGGGGTGAAGCTGGTGGGCACGCGGACCTACGGGAAGGCCACGGTCCAGGCGGTCTACCGGTTTCGCGACGGCAGCGGGCTGCGCCTGACGATCTCGCGCTACCTGACCCCGGCGGGCCGCGACATCGAAGGGCAGGGCCTGCTCCCCGACGTCGAGCTGGCCGGCAGCGGCGCGCCCATCGGGAGCGCCGACGACGTGCAGCTGCACCGGGCCGTGGCCCTGGTGCAGCAGGCCGCGAGCGAGCCCTCGCGCTTCGCGGTGCCCCAGTCGCGCCGGGCGCCCGCCCTCGAGGAGCCCGCCGTGGCGGTGGGCCTCTAGCGGGGCGGCCTGCGCAGGCAGCCTGGGCCGCTTGCGTCCACGCGACGCGCGCGTCGTGCCAGGAGTCACGGCCGGCCCGTGGGAATCATCGTGATCATGCCCGTGCCAAGTTTGGGAAGCCCCCGCCGCGGGCGCGTCCACGCGCGCGCCGCGCGGGAGTCGTAGTCATGCCCGTCGTCGGCCTGATCCGTCGCGGTGCCTATGTGGACTCCGTGGCGCTGATGCTGGTGCAGCGCGAGGCCCGCGCCGCGCCCGGCGTCGAGGAGGCCGGGTGCGTGATGGCCACCGAGGCCAACAAGGCCCTGCTGCGCGCGGCGGGGCTCGACTTTCCCGACCTCGCCACGGCAGGACCCGACGACCTGGTGCTGGTGGCGCGGGCGGCCACCGAGGACGCCGCGCGCGCTGCCATCGCGCTGGCCGAAGAGGCGCTGGCCCGCCGTCGGCAGGCGGCTGCGCCCGGGTACCGTCCCCGGACGGTGGCGTCGGCGGTGCGCCAGCTGCCGGAGGCGACCCTGGCGCTGATCTCCGTGCCTGGCCGGTTCGCCAGAGGCCCCGCGCAGGAGGCGCTGGACGCCGGCCTGCACGTGCTGCTGTTCTCGGACAACGTGCCGCTGGCCGACGAGATCGCGCTGAAGGCGCGCGCGGCCGCGCGCGGCCTGCTGTGCATGGGCCCCGACTGTGGCACCGCCATCGTCGGCGGGGCCGCGCTGGGCTTCGCCAACCGCGTGCGGCGGGGGACGATCGGCCTGGTGGGCGCGGCAGGCACCGGGTTGCAGGAGGTCACCTCACTGATCCATCGGTTCGGCGGCGGCATCACCCACGCGATCGGGACCGGCGGCCGCGACCTCTCGGTGGCCGTGGGCGGTGTCACGATGCTCCAGGGTTTGCGGGCGCTGGTCCTCGATCCGGCCACGGAGGTCATCGTGCTGGTCGGCAAACCGCCGGCCCCGGAGGTGGCCGCGACGCTGCTCGCGGCCGCCCGCGCCTGCGGCAAGCCCGTGGTGGTCTGCTTCGTTGGCGCGCCGGTGGAGGCCGGGGGCGGGGTCCAGAACGCCACGACCCTGGAAGAGGCCGCGCGGCTGGCGGTGCGCCGGGCGACCGGCGCCGACCCCGGCGGGCTGGGGCTGCGCGCGCTGCCGGCGCAGGAGGCCGCGCGGTTGCAGCCCGAGCAGCGCTACGTCCGCGGGCTGTACGCCGGTGGCACGCTCTGCTACGAGGCGCTGGTGTTGCTGCGCGGCCACGTGGGGCCGGTGGCGTCCAACACGCCGCTGGTACCGGAGGAGCAGCTCGATCCTCCCACGCGCAGCCGCGGCCACACGGTGGTGGACATGGGCGCCGACGAGTTCACCCAGGGGCGCCTCCACCCCATGCTCGACCCCACCCTGCGGCTGCAGCGCCTCCAGCAGGAGGCGGCAGATCCCGAGACGGCCGTGGTGCTCTTCGACGTGGTGCTGGGCTACGGCGCCCACCCCGATCCGGCCGGCGCGCTGGTGCCCGTGGTCCGCGCCCTGCGGGCACAGGGCGCCGGGCGCTCCGTGTGTTTGGTGGCCTCGGTGTGCGGCACCGACGACGACCCCCAGGACGCGGCCGCCCAGCGCGCGGCGCTGGTGGACGCCGGCGTGCTCGTCGAGGACAGCAACGCGCGGGCGGTGCGCCTGGCGGGGCTCATCGCCGAGGCCCGCGGCAGCCGGGGTGCGCCGTGGAGCAGGACGCCGATCGCCCCGGCGGAAGCGCCGCCACCCTGGCCCGACGTCAGCGCCGTACGCCGCCTCCTGCAGGCACCGCCGGCGGTGATCAACGTGGGGCTGGAGCTGTTCGCCGAGAGCCTGCAGGAGCAAGGTGTGCCGGTCGTCAGCGTGGACTGGCAGCCGCCAGCCGGGGGCAAGAAGCACCTGCTCGACCTGCTCGACAAGCTGGAGGCCTGACAGCGATAAGGATTACCGGGAGTCCGAGGGGCGCGGGAGCCCACATCACCACTGACCAGGATGCGTGAGAGGGCCATGGACATCGCCGCCGCCAATCAGGAAGCGTTGCGTCGCTTGCTGGCCGCCCAACCCGTGCTGGTGGGCACCGCGCGGGCCCGCGACGTCATCCCCGGGATGCACGACCGGCTCGTCCTGCACGCCGGTCCGCCGATCACCTGGGACCGCGCCAGCGGGCCGCTGCGCGGCGCCGTCATCGGCGGGCTGCTGTTCGAGGGCTTGGCCAGGACCGAGGAGGAGGCGGTGCGGCTCGTGGAGCAGGGCGAGGTGGTGCTGGAGCCCACGCACCACCACGCCGCGGTGGGGCCCATGGCCGGGGTCACCACGGCGTCCATGGTGGTCTACGTCGTGGAGAACCGCGCGACCGGCACCCGCGCCTACTGCAACCTCAACGAAGGCTACGGGAAGGTCCTGCGCTACGGCGCCTACAGCGAGGAGGTGCTGGCGCGCCTGCGCTGGATGAACGACGTGCTGGGGCCGGCGGTGGGCGCCGCGCTGGAGCGCATGGGCGGCCTCGACATGAAGGCGCTCATCGCCCGCCAGCTCACCATGGGCGACGAGGGCCACAACCGCAACGTGGCGGGCTCGGCCCTGTTCGGTCGGCTCCTGGCGCCGCACCTGGCCCGGGTAGGGCTGCCGCCCGATGCGCTGGAGCAGGTGCTCCGCTACTTCGCCGACAACGACCTGGCCGTCCTCAACCCGGTCATGGCCGCCTGCAAGGCCACCGCCGACGCGGCGCACGGTATCCCCGGCAGCACCGTGGTGACCTGTATGGCCCGCAACGGCACCGACTTCGGCATCCGCGTCTCGGGCCTGGGCGACCGATGGTTCACCGCACCGGCCGAGGTACCGGTGGGCCTCTACTTCCCGGGGTTTGCGGCCGACGACGCCAACCCCGACATCGGCGACTCGACCATCACCGAGACCGTCGGGATCGGCGCTTTCGCCATGGCCGCCGCGCCGGCCATCGTGAAGTTCGTGGGCGGCACGCCCAGGGAGGCTATGGACGCGACGCTGGAGATGTACGAGATCACCGTGGGCGAGAACCCGGCGTTCGGCCTGCCCCCGCTCGACTTCCGCGGCACCCCCACCGGCATCGACGTGCGCAAGGTGGTGCGTACGGGCATCACGCCCCGCATCAACACCGGTATCGCGCACCGCCGGCCCGGCATCGGGCAGATCGGCGCGGGGCTGGTCCGGCCACCCATGGCCTGCTTCGAGCGGGCGCTGGAGGCGCTGGCGACGGCGCTCGGGCGGTAGTCGTCGGAGTCGGTGGTACCCGGGCCCGGCACCCACGATGCAGCGCCCGCGGCGTCGCGGCCGCCGGCGGTGGGACGGTAATCGTCGGAGCGGGGGTACCCGGCACTGACGATCAGTGTCGGCGGCGTTACGGCGGTGGCCGACGGTGGGAGGGCGGTCGCCGACGAGGGGCGTGGCGGCGCAAGCGGGCCGGGGGCCGGACGCGCGGTGCGCCACCAACCACCAAGGTGGAACCGCGCCGGCGGCCGGTCGCCGAGGAGGGGCCGGGGGGCCTCCCGAATTTCCGAGGCGGCGGTCCGGAGCCTGGACGAGGAGGTGCGGTGATGCGGACGCAGAGGATGCCCAGAGTGCGTTGGGGCACAGCGGCCGCAGGGCTCGTGGTGGTGGCGGCCCTGCTGGCCGCGCCGGTGCCCGTCGATGCCCAGCAGCCCCGCCGGGGTGGCACGCTGTCCTACGCCGTGAGCGCGCTGCCGCCGTCGTTCGACGCCCACCGCGAGACCACGTTCGCCATGATCCACCCCATCCGCCCGCACTACAACCTGCTGGTGAAGTTCGACCCGCAGAACTACCCGAAGATCGTCCCCGACCTGGCGGAGTCGTGGACCAGCTCGCGCGACGGCCTGACGTGGACCTTCAAGCTGCGGCAGGGGGTCAAGTTCCACGACGGCGCGGTGCTGACCTCGCGCGACGTCAAGGCCAGCTTCGACAAGATCATCTTCCCGCCCGAGGGGGTGGTCAGCGCCCGGCAGGCCATCTACCAGGGCGTCCGGGCCGTCGAGGCGCCCGATCCCCAGACCGTGGTGTTCCGGCTGAAGTGGCCGGTCCCCAGTTTCCTGGAGAAGCTCGCATCGCCCTTCAACTGGATCTACAAGGCCGACATCCTGGCCCGCGACCCGCGCTGGTACGAGCGGAACGTCATGGGCACCGGGCCGTTTCGGTTCGTCGAGTACGTGCGCGGTGCGCGCTGGGTCGGGCGGCGCAACGAGGACTACTTCGAGCGCGGCAAGCCCTACCTCGACGGCTACACGGCGCTGTTCATCAGCAGCCGCTCGGCGTTGATCGCGGCCCTCAAGAGCGGGCAGGTGCTCATCGAGTTCCGCGGGGTCTCGCCCGCCGAGCGCGACGACATCGTGCGCACGCTGGGGCCCCGCGTCAACGTGCAGGAGCAGCCCTGGCTGTGCAACCTGATCGTCGCCTTCAACACCAGGCGGAAGCCCTTCGACGACGCCCGGGTGCGCCGGGCCCTCACCCTGGCTGTGGACCGGTGGAGTGGCTCGCGGGCCCTCTCGCAGATCGCCTTCGTCGGCCCGGTGGGTGCCGTGATGCGCCCCGGCTCGGAGTTCGCCATGCCCGAGGCCGAGCTCGTCCGGCTGGCCGGCTACGGCCGCGACATCGCCCAGGCGCGCGCGCAGGCCCGGGCGCTGCTGCGGGAGGCCGGCGTGCCCGAGGGCTTCGGCTTCACCCTGAAGAACCGCGACGTGCAGATGCCCTACGAGCCCGTGGGGATCTTCCTGGTGGACCAGTGGCGGCAGATCGGCCTCAACGTGCAGCACGTGCAGCAGGAGACCGCCAAGTACCTGGCGGACATGCGGGCGGGCGACTACGAGGCCTCGGTGGACTTCGCGTGCGACTTCATCGACGACCCCGACGTGCAGCTGGCCAAGTTCGTCTCCTCCGACGTGAACCCGCTCAACTACGGCGGCTACATCGACCGGCAGCTGGACCTGCTGTTCGTGCAGCAGAGCCGGACCGCCGACCGGGCCAAGCGCCTCGAGATCGTCCGCCGCTTCGAGCGGCGCCTGCTGGACGAGCAGGCCTACGTCATGTACGTGCTGTGGTGGCAGCGCATCATCCCGCACTGGCGGACGCTGCAGGGCTACAAGACCACGACCAACCACTACGTCGAGCCCGACCTGGCCGAGTACTGGCTGGCCGAGGGCAGTCAGTAGACTCCCGCGAGGGGGCGGCGCCTGCGGCGCCGCCCCCCGCACGACGCGCGACCCTCGTCCCCGGGCAGCGGCCGGCGTCCGGGGTGATGCTGTGCAACGTTACGTCCTGACCCGTCTGCTCCTGATGGTGCCGACGCTGCTGTCGGTGGCGGTGCTGATCTTCGTGTTGGTGCGCGTGGTCCCGGGCGACATCGTGGAGCTGCGCATGGTACTGGGCGGCTCGTACGTGACGCCGCAGGTCCTGGCCGCCGAGCGCGCGCGCCTGGGCCTGGACCGGCCGCTGTGGGCGCAGTTTGCGGCCTGGATGACCGGCATCGTCCGCGGCGACCTCGGGCTGTCGATGTGGTCGGGCGAGCCGGTGGCTAAGGAGATCGCCCTGCGCCTGGAGCTGTCGTTGCAGCTGGCGGTGATGGCCACGCTCCTCGCCACGGCCATCGCCATCCCGCTGGGGACGGTGGCGGCCGTCTACCGCGGCCGCTGGCCCGACCACCTGGTGCAGGTCTTCAGCGTCGCCGGGCTGGCGGTCCCGTCCTTCTGGCTGGGGATCCTCATCATCCTGTTCCTGCTCTCGGTCTTCCGGTACCTGCCGCCGTTGACGTTCACCTCCCTGTGGGAGAACCCGCGGGCCAACCTGGCCCAGCTGATCTGGCCCGCCCTGGCCGTGGGGTACCGGTACTCGGCGGTGGCCACCCGCATGACGCGCTCGGCGTTGCTGGAGGTGCTGCGCGAGGACTACATCCGCACCGCCTGGGCCAAGGGGCTGGAGCGGCGGACGATCCTGCGCCGCCACGCCCTGCGCAACGCCTTGATGCCCGTGGTGACGGTGATCGGCCTCGAGTTCGCCTTCCTGATCGGCGGCCTGGTGGTCACCGAGCAGGTGTTCAACCTCAACGGCATCGGCAAGCTGATCGTGGACGCCATTGCCCAGCGCGACTACACGCTGATCCAGGGCCTGCTGCTGCTGGTGGCCACGGCCTACGTGCTGGTCAACTTCCTCACCGACCTGCTCTATGCGTGGATCGACCCGCGGGTGGCTTACCAATAGGCGGCAGCTGAGGGTGGACCCGCGGGCGCGCAGCGGAGGTGCGGCGCCAGGGCGCAGGCGTGCGCAGGTGCGCCGGAGCGTGATGGCGCCACAGGCCGACGCCGACGTCCTCGCCGGTGTGCGGCTCGCGCCGCCGTTGCGCCCGCGGCGCCACCCGGCCTGGCGCTTCGTCCGCCGCTACCCGGTGGGCGCGGCCGGCGCCGCGGTGATCGCCGCCATGCTGCTGGCCGGGCTGCTGGCGCCCCGGCTGGCGCCCTACGACCCGCTGGCCACGGACTTCGCCGCGATGTTCGCCCCGCCCGGGCGCGCCCACTGGTTTGGCAGCGACGCGTTCGGCCGCGACGTCTTCAGCCGCATCCTCTACGGGGCACGTACCGCCACGCTGGTGGGGTTCGGCGCGTCGGTGCTGGGCGCGACCGCCGGTGCGGCCATCGGAGTGGCCAGCGCCTACTTCGGCGGCCTGACCGACCTGCTGGTGCAGCGGCTGGTGGAGGTGCTGCTCGCCTTCCCCATCATCATCCTGGCCATGGCCGTCGTGGCCTTGATCGGTGCCGGCACCGACAAGCTGATCGTGGCCATCGCGCTCTCGTTCCTGCCGCGGGCCGCGCGGGTGGTGCGCAGCAGCGCCCTGGCCGTGCGCCAGATGGTGTACATCGAGGCGGCGCGGGCGGTAGGCGGCTCCCATGGCCACATCATCCGCCGGCACATGGCGCCCAACGTCATGGCGCCCTACCTGGTGATGCTCACCGCCTTCCTGGGACAGGCCATCCTCCTGGAGGCGTCGCTGTCGTTCCTGGGGCTGGGCGTCTCGGAGCCGACGCCGGCCTGGGGCCTGATGCTGCGGGGAGCGGCCGTCGACTTCGCCACCAAGGCGCCGTGGATGGCCGTCTTCCCCGGGCTCGTCATCAGCCTGGCCGTCCTGGCGTTCAACGTGTTCGGCGACGCGCTGCGCGACCACTTCGACCCGCGGCTGCGCACGTGAGCCGGCGGGCCGACGGATATTACGCCGGTCGGTCGAGCAGGGGCAGGAGTCCCCGGAGATCGGCCACCTCCACCGCCGGCGCAAACCGCGGGTCGAGCACGGCGTCACCGGTGCGGTTCACCCACACGGTCCGGATGCCGGCAGCGGTGGCGCCCATGGCGTCGGTGGGCGAGCCCGCCACGTGCAGCACGGCGCTGGCCTCGACGCCGAGCCGCTGTAGCGCTCGGGCGTAGACCGAGGGGTGTGGTTTGAACTGCCCGCCCTCGGTGGAGATGACGTCGTCGAACGGTACGGGCAGCGTGGCCGCCAGCAGGGCGCGCTGCATCGCCTCGTCGCCGTTGGAGAGCGTGGCCAGCCGCAGCGGCCGGCGCCGCACCGCCGCCAGCACCTCGAGCGCCTCGGGCCAGGGGGGCAGGCGCGTCCAGGACGCCACGAGGTCGGCCAGCTCCGCGTCTGAGAGCGGCGGGTCCAGCGTCCGTAGCGTCCAGCGGGCCGTGAGCTCGATGGCGCGGCGGTTGGAGGCGGGCTCGCGCGCCAGCGCGGTGGCCACCAGCAGGTACTCCATGTGCTTCTGCCGCCAGGTCCGTGCGATCGGCACGGGATCCTGCGCCAGCCCCCGGCGCCTGAAGAGCTCACCGACCGCCGCCGCCAGGCCCGCGGTGATGTCGTACAGGGCGGAGTAGACGTCGAAGGTCACGACCTGGAGATCCATCGGCAGCCTCCGAGCTGCCGGCTCGCACCCGAACGGCCGCCTTACGTGCCGTCGCACGGGCGAGCCCTATGCATCGGTACGCGTAGTGTGTGCGGTCAGGCCGACGGCGTCAATCCCACGGGGTGCTCGCCGAGCCGACACGCCGTCGCGCAGGGGCCGCCTGGGGGCAGGCGCCGAAGGGGCTCCGGGCCTGCGCCGGAGCGTGGCGTGTCGCGCCCTATCCCCACGCTGTGCGTGCGGTCTGAGGCGGCATGGTACCGGTGAGGTAGACAGCCGATCTCCTGTCCACCGTTGACAACTGTGTCCTGGGTAGCGAATAATTACGTTAAGGCATACCGTAGCCGGATTACGGTAAATGGCACCGGCGAAGCATGCAATACTCGTACGATCACGATGGAGAGGTGCGATATGCCGCAACTTACGGATCGATTAGAGATCAGACTCCCAGCCCACACACTTCAGCTATTGCGGGACGAGGCACACCGCCGTGGGGTGTCGGTGGCCCAGCTGGTGCGTGAGGCCATCGAGTTCCGTCTCCAGTACGATCGCGAGACGCGGCTGCAGGCGGCCCGAGCGCTGTTCGCGGTCGGCGCGCCGGTAGCGGACTGGCCGCAGATGGAGCACGAGATCGCCGAAGCGCGGGCCCGCCACGGCTAGCCGTGTCCCGCGTCTTCATCGATACGAACATCCCGATGTACGCCGCGGGCGCCGCGCATCCCCTGGTCGAGCCTGCGCGGCGGGTCATCGAGGCGCTGGTGGACGGACGAGTCGACGGCGTCACCGATTCCGAGGTCCTTCAGGAGATCCTCTACCGTTACTGGCACATCGGGCAGCGCGCGGCTGGATTTCACGTCTTCGACGCCTTCACCCGCCTGATGGCCGGACGCGTCTTTGCCGTCGACGAACAGGACGTGCGCCAGGCCCGCGCCCTGGCGGAGCGCCACGACCGGCTGAGTCCGCGCGACCTCATCCACCTGGCGATCATGCTGCGGCACGGCATCGAGGAGATCCTCACTGCCGATGCCGACTTCGATGCGGTCCCCGATGTCCGCCGGCTCGACCCGCGCACCTTCCCGGCGTAGAGCGCGAGCTGCCTGACGCGTTCGCCCTCGTTCCGCACCACCGGCTCGCAGGTGTCGCTGCGGCCCCGGTGCCGTGCTGCCGGCGGGACGATCCCCACGTGCGTCGTATATCCTCCAGCGGCCGATCACATCACGGTCCTCGAGGAGGAGATGCATGAAGGTCGAAGCCAAGCTCGCCGAGATGGGGCTGCAGCTGCCACCGCCGCCAGCGCCGGTGGCCAACTACGTGCGCACCGTGCGCACGGGCAACCTGCTGTTCGTCTCCGGCCACGGGCCGCACCGCGACGGGACGCTCGTGTACACCGGCAAGGTGGGCCGGGACCTGACGGTCGAGCAGGGCTACGAGGCCGCCCGGCTGGTGGCGCTCAACTGCCTGGCCTCGGTGAAGGAGGCGCTGGGCGACCTGGACCGCGTGAAGCGGGTCGTCAAGGTGCTGGGCATGGTCAACTGCACCCCGGAGTTCGACCGGCAGCCCGAGGTCATCAACGGGTGCTCCGACCTGCTGGTGGCGCTGTACGGCGACGCCGGCCGGCACGCCCGCTCGGCGGTGGGGATGGGCGCGTTACCCCGCAACATCGCCGTCGAGATCGAGATGGTCCTCGAGGTGGAGTAGTGGCGCGGGCCGCCCCGGTCATCCGGCCGCTGGCCCAGGACGATCTGGCGGCCGCAGATCGGATCGTGCGGGCGGCCTTTTTGATCGAGGAGAGCCGGCTGGGCTCGCTGCAGCAGTTGCTCCGCCTGCAGGCCGACGGGTGGTTCCTGGCGCTCGAGGACGGGACGCCCGTGGGCGTGATCGGCGGCCTGGACTACGGCCGGTTCGTCTACGGCGGTCTGTTCGCGGTGGCCCCCGAGGCCCAGGGGCGCGGGATCGGCGCAGCGCTGCTCCAGCACTGGCTGGGCTGGATCGCCTCCCGCGGCATCCCCCTCGTGGTCGTCGACGCCAGCGACGCGGGCGCCGTGCTGTGCCGGCGTGTGGGCTTCGTCGCGGTGGACGCCACGGACATCTGGGAGTATGGCGGGGACGGCGGAGGCCAGGCGACCGGTGGGGCCGACGCCGGCGCCAGCGTGCGCTTCGGTGCCGGGGCCGAGGAGGGGACGCCCGCTGGCTCCGTCCGCGCGCTGCACGCCGACGAGGTCGAGGCGCTCGCGGCCGCCGACGCCCGCATCTTCGGCGGCGACCGGCGCGCGGTGCTCCGCGAGCTGGTGACCGCGCACCCCGGTCGCGCGCTGGTGATCTGCGCGTCCGACGGCGCCGTCAGGAGCTACCTGGTGGCCCAGCCCCGGCGCCTGGGGCCGTGGGCGGCCGCCTCCCCTGCCGACGCGGCGGCGCTGCTGGCGGCAGCCTGGGCCCTGGGGTTCGAGAGCGGGCCAGTGGCGCTGGTCCCGCGCGCCAACGTGGACGCCCCGCCGCTGCTGGAGCGCGCGGGCCTCCGGCACGTGCGGTCCACGCACTACATGGTGCTGGGCGCCCGCCGGCCGCCGGGCCGGCGGGCGCAGATCTACGGGGCCACCAGCGCCGCGCTCGGCTGACCGATTGCCTGGGCCTCCCGCAGCGCCTCGCGGCCTTCCCTGACCTTCTGGAAGAACGCGGCCTCCTCTTTGAGGGCCAGGTGGCGGGGGTGGGGGAGGTCGACATCGATGACGCGCACGACGCTCGACCCCGTGCGTGGCGAGGGGCCGCGGCTCATGACGACCACGCGGTCCGAGAGGAACACCGCTTCCTCGATCGAGTGGGTCACGAAGACGATGGTGAGCTGGCGGTCCTGGAAGAGCCGGAGCAGCTCCAGGTTCATCCGGTCCCGGGTGATCTCGTCCAGGGCCCCAAACGGCTCGTCCATCAGCAGCACCTGGGGATCGAGGGTGAGGGCCCGCGCCAGCGCCACCCGCTGCTGCATGCCGCCCGAGAGCTTGTCCGGGTAGTAGCCGGCGAACGGCACCAGGTCCACCAGCTCCAGGGCCCGCCGTGCGGCCGCCAGGTGGTGGCGCCGGCGCAGGGGCCAGGCCCACCACCGGGGGTCGCGCATGCGCAGCGGCAGCAGCACGTTCTCCTCGGCGGTCAGCCACTCGAACAGCACCGGCTGCTGGAAGATCACCGTGGACAGCCCCGCGCGCACGGCCTCCCGTGGGGGCCGGCCGGCGACCTCGATCCGTCCGGCGGTGGGCTCGCGCAGCCCGGCCAGCATGAACAGCACCGTGGTCTTCCCGCAGCCGGAGGGGCCGATGATCGAGACGAACTCGCGGCGCCGGATCTCGAGGGAGACGTCCCGCACCACGTCGAGGGTCGCCGCGTCACGGGCCGTCCGGCCCAACGCGTACGCCTTGGAGAGGTGCTCCAGGCGGATGATCACGTCGCCGGGTGCAGCGCCCATGCTCAGGGGTGGCGTGCCGGAGGGGAGGCGCACGTCCGCCTCCCCTCCGGCCTTGCTGCGGTGTGGCACGGGTGACAGGTGGCGCACCGGCTGTGGCGCGGTCCTCTACCGCCGCGGTGGTGCGCCTCCTGTCCGGTGCGGCGCTGGCCCAGCACCGTGCGCGCTACGGCAGCACCTTGCTGGGGAACCTGGTCGTGAACGCGGCCTTGTGGTTGGCCGAGGCCGGCAGCAGCTTGGCGCGCACCATGTCCCGCGCCACGCGGTCCCACGCGGCCGGGTCGACCCAGCCCAGGCCGTTCTTCTTCGAGCCGTCGGTGATCATGATGGCCGCGATGGCGTCCATCCCCTCCAGCTCGTGGGCCTCGTTCCCCTTGAGGTTGCTGTTGTACTTCAGCAGGATCTGCACGGCCTCCTGACGGTTGGCCAGCGCGTACTTGTAGCCCTGGTAGCGCCCGGTGACGAACGCCTGGACCACCTGGGGGTACTTCTGCACGATCTCCTCGGTGGTGAAGACCACGTTCTCGGGCCAGTCGATGCCGAAGCTGGGGAAGTCGTAGACCCAGTACTTCTCCTTGGCCATCCGCTTGGCCACCAGGACCTCGTTGTAGGCCATGGCGTGGGCGAAGGTGTACTCCTTCTTCAGCCACGAGCCGATGGTGGCCGGGTCGCCCTGCTGGTTGACGATCCGGATCTTCTTCTCCCAGTCGGGGCCGATGGCGGCCTTGATCTGCTTGTCGTAGCCGATCCACGTGGCGACGACGCCCGAGATGTCCTGCGGGCCCTTCAGCTCCTTCCACGACAGCAGGCGCACCGCCGACTTCTGGAAGTCGTGGGCCACGACGACCAGCGGCAGCCGCTGCTTCTCCCGGGCCTCGAGGATGTTGTAGGGGTAGTCGACGCCAAACGCGATCACGCCCTTCTTGGCCTCGGCCATGGTGCGCTCGATGGGCGACAGGCCCGGACCACCGCCCACCACCTTGACGTCCAGGTTCAGCTGCCTGTAGAAGCCCTTCTCCACCGCGACCGGGTCCCCCATGGACTCGTTGTGGATGAACCAGGCCTCGAAGATCGTCACCGCCGTCCTGCCCTGCGCCCGCAGCACGGGCGTCGGGCCCAGGAGCACGGCGAGCGCCACCACCATCACGGCGAGCCGCAGTGCAGTGCGCATCGCATCCTCCTCCTCGTTGCAAATCCACGGTCTCCGCCGAGCCCACCCCCGCGGCCGCACGCTGTGCGACACCGCTGGGGCCGGCGGACAGGACACGTGCGTCGTGCGATGCCCGGCGGGCCAGGCCGTCGGTGCCCTGCTCACCCCCTAGCGGCGTTCTGCCATGCTCACGTGCCAGGGCAGCGCCAGCCGCTCGGCCACGGTCACGACGCCGAGCAGCAGCCACCCGATCACGGTACAGAAGACCGCGGCCAGGAACACCCGGGTGGTGTTGGCCACGTAGCGGGAGTCGAGGATCATGTACCCCAGGCCCTCGGACGCCCCGTAGAGCTCGCCGACGATGGCGCCGTTCACCGCGGCCATGACGCCGCCCTTGAGGCTCACGAAGATGATGGGCAGCGCCGAGGGGATCTTCAACAGCACGATGCGCTGCCACCAGGTGGCGTTGTAGACGTCCAGGAGCTGCTCGCGGATGACCTCGACCGAGACGAACTCCTTGTGGGTGGTGTAGAGCACCGCGAAGAAGGTGTAGAGGGCTGCGATGATCACCTTGCTGCGCAGGCCCAGCCCGAACCAGACCACCGCCAGCGACGCCAGGGCCACGAACGGGGTGCTGTTCAGCGTCACCACGATGCGGAACAGGAACTGCTCGAGCCCCCGGGGCAGCCAGATGAACACCATGGCCCCCAGCAGCGCCGCCGCCGCGCCGATGAGGAAGCCTGCTACCACTTCCTGCGTCGTGATCCACGTGTAGCCGAAGACCAGCTCGGCGTTGTCGCGCAGCTCGCGGGCGATCGCCGAGGGCGCGGGCAGCAGGTAGGGTTGCGCGTAGACGCGGGAGGCGACCTCCCACGCACCGGTGACGATGATAGCGAACACGGTCCACGAGCGCAGCTCGCCCAGGGGCAGGCGCGGGCGGGCGGCAGCGCGCGGCCGGCCCGGCCCGCCCGCCGGGCGGCCAGCCAGGGCCGTGGGGGCCGGGGTGGCGTCCTGGCTCACGGGTGGCCCCTCGCCGCGGGCGCGCTCATTGGAGGAGGCTCACCGGCTCGGCCCGGCCGCCGAGCAGCACCTCGGTCTGTGCCGGCGTGGTGCGGGCCACCAGCCGGCCACCGGAGATGACCGCCAGGCGCGGGCTCAGGGTGCGGATCACGTCCATGGGCGTGGGCGCGGCGAAGACCACCAGGTCGGCGCGTTTTCCCTCGGCCAGGCCGTAGTCGGTCAGGCCGAAGCACGCGGCCGCGCGGGTGGTGACCATCTCCAGCAGGGTGCGGAACTCCTGGTAGCCCGACATGTGCCCGTAGTGCACCATCACGAAGCACGCCTGGATCGGGTCGCCCACGCCCAGCGGGTACCAGGGGTCCATGATGGAGTCGTGGCCCAGGGCGACGTTGATGCCGTTGGCCAGCAGCTCCTTGACGCGGGTGTACCCCCGGCGGACCGGGTAGCCGTCGAACCGCCCCTGCAGCACCGCGTTGTCCAGCGGGTTGGTGACGATGTGGACGCCGGCCGCCCGCATCCACCGCATCAACCGGTAGGCGTAGGCGTTGTTGTAGGAGTGCATGGCCGTGGTGTGGCTGGCCGTCACCCGGCCCTGCAGCCCCAGCCGGATCGTCTCGGCCGCCACCAGCTCGAGGAACCGGCTCTGGTCGTCGTCGGTCTCGTCGCAGTGGAGGTCGGCCCGCCGCCCGTGGGCGGCGGCCAGGCGCAGGGCGGTCTTCACGTCGCGCTCGCCGTCCTCGCGGGTCCACTCGTAGTGGGGGATGCCGCCCACGACGTCGGCGCCCAGCGCCAGCGCCCGGGCCAGCAGCGCCTCGCCGTCGGGGAACGCGTAGATCCCCTGCTGGGGGAAGGCCACCAGCTGGATCGTCACCACGTCGCGCCACGCCTCCCGCAGCTCCAGGAGCGCCTGCAGCGCCACCAGGCGCGGGTCGCAGACGTCCACGTGGGTCCGGACGTAGGTCACCCCGTGGGCCAGCAGCCAGCGGAGCGCGCGGTCGGCGCGCCGCCGGACGTCCTCGGCCGACAGCGTCTTGACCCGCTCGCTCCAGATCTCGATGCCCTCGAACAGCGAGCCGCTCTGGTTGTAGCGCGGCTCCCCCACGGTGAGCACCGCGTCCAGGTGGATGTGGATCTCCACCAGCGCGGGCGTCACCAGGCCGCCGCCGGCGTCGAGCTCGACCGGTGCGCGGTCGGGTAGCGCGGGGGCGATGCGGGCGATCCGGTCGCCCACGATGCCGACGTCGACGGCCTCCCCGTCGAGGGTCGTCGCATGCCGGACGATCAGGTCCACCGGCGGCACCTCGATCACTGCACCCCACAGGGGCGGCGCGGGAATCGCTCAGGAATTAGGCCCGGTGCCGGGGTTTCCCTGCCGTGGCGGCAGGGCAGTGTGCGGGGCGGGTCGTACCCGTTGCCTTCGCGCGGTTGGCAACTGGCGGCACGCAGTATCACTGCGCCGCCAGCGCGACCACAACGTCCAACAGTACCTGGGCCCCGGCGACAGCAGACTCCCATGGAACGTCCTCGTCCTCGGCGTGACTACGACCGTCCCGACAGGGAACAAAGATCATACCAGTCGGCCCCAGGGTGGCCGCGTACTTGGCGTCGTGTCCGGCGCCGGACAGCATCCGGTGCGTGCGCAAGCCTCGCGCTCGGGCCGTCCCCTCGATCACCGATATGATCGTAGGAGCGAACGCGGTTGGCTCGCTGGCCCAAAACTCCTCCCATACTGGGTGATAGCCTCGCGACCGCAGGTCCGCCAGGTGCTGTGCAAAACGGGCTTTGGCGTCTGTCAGCGTCTGCTCCCGTGGCGCCCGGAGGTCCAGGGTAAATTCCACGCTTTCCGGGATGACGTTGATCGCGTTGGGCGATACACGCAGGCTGCCGACCGTGGCGACCAGGTCGTTCCTGATCTGAACGGGGAGCTGGTTCGCTGCCAGCACCGCCTCGGCCGCGGCGACGAGCGCGTCTCGCCGCCGGGCCATGGGCGTTGTCCCCGCATGGCCCGCCTGTCCGGTGATCCGACAGGTAGACCAGGAGATCCCCTGGATGCCTTCGACCACGCCGATGTCAGCCCCGAGCTCCTCCAATACCGGCCCTTGCTCGATGTGTAGTTCCACGTACGCCGCTATCTGACGTAACCGCGCGGCCTCGTCCCCCCGATACCCGATACGCTCAAGCTCCGCGCCAAAGGTTCGGCCATCTGGCGCCAGGCGCGCATCCGCGTAGGCGCGAGGGAATCTGCCCGCTACGACCCCACTTCCGAGCATCGCTGGAGAGAATCGGACTCCTTCTTCGTTTGTCCAGTTCACCAATACCAGCGGCCGTCGAGTGCGCTGCCCAGCGTCGGCGAGGGCGCGCATTACCTCTAACGCCGCCGCAACGCCCAGGGTGCCGTCGAAGCGCCCGCCCCGAATGACTGTGTCAAGGTGAGAGCCAAAAGCCACAGGTGGTGCCGCGCCATCTTCTCCCGTGCGCCAGCCGTACATGTTGCCGACGTCGTCTACAGCAACCCGCAACCCGAGGTCGTGCATCCACATGGCCAGTAGATCTCTGGCCGCCTTATCTTCATCGGTAAGTGCCAGCCGGGTCACCCCACCACGTTCGGTGCCTCCGATCGTGGCCCAGCGATCGATGGTGTCACGCAGCCGGTCGCCCAGCACGTGGGCCATCACCGTGCGCCTCCCTCCTGGTTCTCAGAATGCTTGCGAGGCCGTGTCTGTCGCCTGTGCACGTCAGCTGCAACAACCGCCGTGACCGCGTACCGACACCCGGAGAACCTCTTGAACGGTGCGCACCGCATCCTCGCCGGTGGCTTCCAGGTCAACCCGCAGTTCCAGCACGTACTCGCCCGGCGGCGCAGCGCCCGACACTCGCAGCACGCCTGCGGTCAGGACGCACCACTCATCGGCAGACACCTGAAGATCCACAGCGTTGGCCAGCGGAACGCTGGTCACCCAGCAGTGCGGCCCCTGCGATCGCACGGTTACGCGCCGAATACGAACAGGTGTTTGTGCCGTCGCACTGCCTAGCACGCAAAAGTACTGGTAGCAGTTCGCTGCGACGACCGCTGGCAGCGTGGATCGAAGCAGGATCGGACCGGCCTCCGCGGCGGCCATCAGAACGGGTGCGGGCGTGCGTCGGCGCCCAGCGTCACGTCGTAGTAGTCCGTACGACGGTCGCGGAGGATGACGTTGAGGTCGCTCCACGTCTTCATCCGTCGCGCTTCTACGAGATTGCAGCTTCCGATGAGAATTTCCTCTCGCTCTGCGCTGGCGGGACCTGCAATGGGCCAGCCCGAGGGGCTGACGAGGATGCTGCGCCCCAGGAACGGCTGCCCACGTTCCACGCCCACGCGGTCAGCCGCTGCGACAAAGATGCCGTTGCAGTGCGCCCCGGTCATGCAGAGATAGACCGCCATGGGCCACTCACTGTCCGCCTGGCCGGGAATCGGTACCCAGTTGGTCGGTACGCAGACGAGGTCTGCCCCTTGGACGGCCAGCAACCTCATCGTCTCGGGAAACCAGATGTCATAGCAGATGGCCATGCCGACGATGCCGACCGGGGTCCGGTATACGGGAAACCCCATGTCTCCGGGCTCGAAAAAGAGTTTCTCTTCGTACCACAGGTGCATCTTGCGGTACTTTCCGATGTAGCCTTCCGGCCCCACCAGCACCGCGGTGTTGTAGAGGTTGTCGCCCGCCCGCTCGGCGATGCCTGCCGCCACGAACAGATCGCGCGCACGCGCCACCTCGGCCCAGGCGCGCACCGTGGGGCCTCCGGGTACCTCCTCTGCGGCCGCATAGGCTTCCGCGCGCGTGTTGAACACGTAGCCGGAATTGCACAGTTCCGGGAGGACGCAGAACCGAGCCCCGCGATCAGCCGCCTGGTGCAGCAACGCGACGCTTCGAGCCACATTTTCTCCCTTGTACCCTACCTGCGGCTCGAATTGGACGCATGCCACGGCAACGAGGCTTTCCGCCCCCCGCGTTCGATCTTCATCGGCTCCCATGGCGTGCACCTCCCGGCGGATCTTTGGCCGCCTGCTCACTGAGGGGGCATGTTACCCGATGGCGCGCCCGCTGCCTGGCACGGGTCTGGGCCCGGCACTACGTCAGAGATGGCGCTGAACGGTGCCATGGCGTGGCCTCCTCGTATGCGTGGGCAATGCGCAGGATCGTTTGCTCGTCGAAGGGGCGGCCCACAAGCTGGAGGCCGACGGGCATCCCGTCTACGAAGCCGCACGGGACGGTGACCGCCGGCAGCCCGGTCAGGTTGAAGACGTACGTGTACCGCCAGCACGCGTGCAACACGTGCTCCTCCTGGTCGCCTAGCCGTACAGTGTTCCGATCGACGGGCCACGCGACCAGGGGCATCGTCGGCGTCACCAGCGCGTCGACCTCCTGAAACGCGGCGCGCAGCTCTTGCAGCAGCATGCCCCGAAGCTGCTGAGCCTTCACGAAGTCGCTGGCGAAGACGAACTTGCCGGCATCCAAGAGGAGTCGGACCTCCGGTGTAAACCGCGTGCGCAAGATGGGGTCACGCAGGTACCGGTCGTGCCACGCCGTCGCGGACGCCAGTTCGATGGTCAGGATGGCGGCGAGACCGTACCGGATATGGGGAATGGAGACTGACTGCAGGTGCGCACCCAAGCGCTCGAGCTCTCGCATGGCGGTTCGGACAGTGGCCTCGACACCGGGCTCGATTCGCTCGAAGAAATGGGTGGTCGGGACGCCAAGCCGAAGCCCCTCGATGCCCCCGCGAAGCCTGGCGGAGTAGTCTGGGACGTCGACGTCGGCCGTGCTCGGGTCCCTGGCATCTCTCCCTGCGATGAGGCTCAGCACGATGGCGGCGTCCTCGGCACGACGCGTCAGGGGACCCGCGTGGTCAAGGGACCAGGAGTGCGGCAGAATGCCGAACCGGCTCACCCGTCCATAGGTGGGTTTGAGACCGACGACGCCGCAACACGCCGCGGGAATCCGAATCGAACCGCCGGTATCGGTGCCAAGAGCCGCGAAGCACAGGCCGGCCGCGACCGCCGCGCCGGCACCAGCGCTCGACAGACCTGGGGTGCGACGCAGGTCCCATGGGTTCCGCGTGGGAGGCACGTCGACGCCCCACGCGATCTCGTGCATGCTGAGCTTCCCGAGGAGTACCGCGCCGGCGCTCCGGAGACGGTCCCACACTGCCGCATCCCGATCTGGACGTCTATCGGCGAATACCTGCGACCCATTGGTCGTCGGCAGGGCCCGTGTGTCATAGTTGTCTTTCAGGGCGACCGGAATGCCGTGCAATGGGCCGCGGTACCGACCGCGCGAGATCTCGGCCTCCGCCGCCCGCGCAGCATCCAGGGCAGCGTCCGCATCCACCGTGCTGAACGCCCTGATCCGAGGATCCACGCGCTCAATGCGATCCAGACACGCCCGGACCAGCTCAACCGGCGAGACCTGGTGGGTCTCCACCGCCCGTGCTGCGTCAGCGAGAGACTGCCAGGGCCAGTCCCACGCGCGCACGTCAGCTCCACCGCTCGAGGCGAAACTGGACAACGGGCTCGATGTCTTCCGGGAGCACGACAGCCCGCAGGGCTTCGAGTTCACGCCAGTAGTCCGCGAGGTACGCCCCTACCCGTTTTAGGTCTTCTTTCGTCAAGGGATAGCCGGCCATGGCTGCAAGCGTAGCAAGCACTTCTTCCATAAGTCCTCCTCAGGCTCAAAGCGTGACGTTCCGCAGGCGAAGAATGATCACGGCCAGGATAACGATCGTCAGGCTCCCGAGCACGGGATTCCCGTACGAGCTGACCAGTACCTGCGCACCGCCCAGCGTCAACGCCGCCAGGGCCAAGTTCCCGAGGGAGACCCCAGCAACGAGCACCAACATGAACGAGTTCACCAGCCAGGGGAGTCCGAGATAGGGGTGCACGCTGATCAAGGGGGTGATGAGGGCTCCGGCAAGGCTCGCTAGTGCAGCGCCAACGCAGAACGTCGCAAATCGCGTCCGACGAGTATCGATGCCCAGACCCTGCGCCAGTTCCTCGTTCATGACAACCGCGCGTGCCACCAAGCCGACGTTGGTTCGATGGAACAAGGCCCACACGAGCCCACCGATGATGACCGAGATCCCCAGCAGTACGAGCCGGTACTGAGAATAGGTCGTGCCGCCCACGGTGACCGCCTGCTCGATGGCGCTCTTGGCGAACTGGATCTCGCGCCCGAAGTACAGGGTGATCGCCTGGGTGACGATGAGATTCAGCCCCCACGTGGCCAAGATGGTGTCCAACGGTCGCTCGTAGATTGGCCGGAGTACACGCCACTCGATCAACGCGGCCAGAATCACGCCGACCGCTGGTGCCAGGAGCACAACAGTCCACGGATTCCATCCCAGGCGCGTGACGACCACAGCAGTGTACGCGCCAGTTGCCAGGAACGCCCCGTGGGCGAGGTTGATGATCTTGAGCACGCCAAAGACCAGCAGGAGGCCGAGCGCCACAACGTACAGAATCCCTGCGGTACTCAGTACGTCCAGCAACTGCGTCAGAACCACGCCCGGCCTCCTGTCAACGACGCGGTGCTACTTCAGGTTCGGGCACTGGTTCCCAGGGTCGATCAACCCGAAGCTCTTGAGCACCTTGGTAGTGCCATCGGCTTGCACCTGCGCCAAATAGATCGGCAGTGGTGCGTGGTGCTGCCTGTTCATCTGGATCGGACCTCGTGGGCCTTTGAAGACCACGGTGGGAAGTACTTTCAGCACGGCTTCGGCGTTGGTGGAACCGGCCTTCTGGACGGCCAGCGCGTACGCATGCACGCCATCGTACTGTTGTTGGGAGAGGGAGTTGGGCGTCTTGAGGCTCGCTCCAAACTTTTTCTTCATGGCCGCCAGAAACGCTTTGTTCTCCGGCGTGTCGATCCCGGTGAAATAGTCCCCGGTGTAGTAGACGCCCGCCGCCGCGCCGCCGCCTGCCTGCGCGGTCAGCTCATCGATGCTCAGGCTGCCCACTGGCATGGTCAGGCCGGCGGCCTTGTACTGCTTCATGAAGTCGATGTTGGGACCGCCGCCTGACGTGGAGTAGATGATGCCGTCGGGATTCGCCGCCCGGATCTTGCTAATGATCGGCGTCCAGTCAGAGGCCTGCAGCGGGAGGTACTCCTCCCCGAGGACCGTGCCTCCCATCTGCTTGATGGTAGCCTTCGCCGCCTCGATCATGCCTCGCCCGAAGGCGTAGTCGCTTCCCACGGCGAACCATCGCTTCACCTTTTTCTCGTCGGTCAGGAATCGAATCAGGGGTGGCACGACCTGCTCGGGTACCCAGGCGTTCACAAACAGGTATTTGCCACAAGCGCGTCCCTCGTAGAACGACGTGTAGATGTAGGGCACTTTTGCCCGCTCCGCGATCGGGTAGCCCGCGTTGCGGGCCGCGCTCGTTTCCATGGTGATGATGACGTCAACCTTGCGCTGGTAGATTAGGCTGTTGAACGCCTTGACCGCCCCAGCCGGACCGCTTTCGTCGTCGGCCACGGCCAGCTCGACCCTACGCCCAAGGACGCCTCCGCGGGCATTGATCTCGTCAACGGCCAACTCCGCGGACTGTACCACCGCGGGTGCCACCACACTGTTCACACCACTCAATCCCACGGGAATCCCGATAAGAATCGGCTTCTGTTGCGCCCTACCGGGCAGCGCGAGGGCAAGCACCCCGGCCGCCAGAAAGCTGGCCATTGCGGACGCTGTCCACCATCTTGCCACTCTCCGCCTGTACATATGGATCTCACCCCTTCATGTTGTTGACCGTCGGCGATGCATACGTAACCTCCGCTCTCACCCCCCATCGCGTTCAGAAGGCCGCCAAGTGGTGCTCGATGCGGGCACGCGCCTCGGCCGTGGCGGGCCCGCTGTCGACAATCGTTCCCAGCTTGAGGACCGCGTATCTGTCGGCCAGCGCCAGTGCGAAACGTACGTTCTGTTCCACCAGGATGGTCGTCAGGCGGCCGCGTTGCCGCTCCTCCGCAAGAACCTCCTGGAGACGACCGATCAGTGCGGGCTGCAATCCCTCGCTGATCTCGTCAACAAGGAGCAGCCGAGGCTCCGCCAGGAGCGCACGCGCGACCAGCAGCATCTTCTGCTCGCCGCCAGACAGCGTACCAGCCCGCTGCCGCCGGCGAAGAGCCACCGCGGGAAACCAGTGTGACACCAAGTCGAGACGCTCTTTGACACGACGGAGACCGACCGCCGCCAGTCGAAGGTTCTCCTCCACAGACAGGTCCTGGAAGATGGCTTTCTCCTGCGGCACGTACCCCACGCCGTGTCGCGCGATCAGGTAGGGAGGCCAGCGCGTGACGTCGGTTCCCAGGAGCTCGACATAGCCTTGCCGCCGCGGGAGGAAGCCCATCATCGCCTTCAGCAGCGTGGACTTCCCCATGCCGTTCTTGCCGAGAATCGCGAAGATCTCGCCTCGGTGAACCTGGAATGTCACGTCGCGGATCACGTTGGACTCGCCGTAGCCTCCACACAGCGACTCGACGCGAACTGCGGGTGTGTGCGCCGATCGGTCTGCCGCGTCGCGCTCGTGGCCAGTGGCCGTCATCGGCGAGCACCTCCGCCGATGTAGATCTCGCGGACAACGTCGGACTCTGCGACGTCCGCCGGCGGACCGTCCAGCACGATCCGGCCCATGTGGAGAACAACTAACCGGGTGCTGATGGTGCGGACGAAGTCGACGTCGTGCTCGATCAACACCACGGAGAGCCTGTGGTCGTGTGCCAGCTCGGTGAGCACGGACCCGATCGCGGCGCGTTCCCCCCCTGTCAGCCCAGCCGTGGGTTCATCCAGCAGCAACACATTGGGTTCCAGTGCGAGCACCATCGCGAGCTCTAGCGCCTGTTTCATACCGTGGGGCAGCTGGCCGGCCGCCCGATCGAGTACGGACAGCAGGCCTGTGGCCTCCACGACGCGCAACGCCACCGGTGGGAGTTCCACTGTAGGTGCGCGGCGCCAAAACGACGGAGCCACCCGATACGACCGCGCGATGCGCAGGCAGTCAAGGACGGAGAGTGCCTCGAACACATTGGGGGTCTGGAACTTGCGGCCCAATCCCAGCGCTACACACGCTTGAGGTGGTAGCCCGTCGGTTCGCCGTCCGTTGATGAAGATGGCGCCTCCTGATCGTTCGCGACCGTCGCTGATGCAGCGTAGCAGCGTAGTCTTGCCGGCGCCGTTGGGGCCAACGATGCTCACGACTTCGCCTTTGCGCACCGCGAGGGTGATGCCGCGAAGCACAGGAAGGCTACCGTATGACTTTGTCACGTCCCGTAGCTCGAGTGCAGGTGGCTCGTCCCCGCGCCGTTCGTTGTCGTCGGGGCCCGGACCTCGCCGTGCCGGCGACGCGACGATCGCGCCAGCGCCGTGGCTGTCCTCGGCTGCCGGGCGCTGCGTACGTCGCGTAACCCGTGCCTCGACGCCGCGGCCGACCGTCCCGAGCCTTCTCATTAGGGGCGGGACGATTCCGTGCGGGAGGTAGACGACCACGAGCACGAAGACGACGCCTATGGCGAGGAGCCAAACGAACGGCAAATTGCCACCGAGTACGGCTGACACGTAGTTGATCCCGATGGTACCGAAGATCGGGCCGACCAAGCTCCCCCGTCCTCCAAGCGCCGTCCACACCACCAGTTCTGTCCCGAACAGGAAGTCACCATACTGGGGCGCCGCCACGCTGGCGAAGAGCACGTACAGAGCACCGGCCAGTGCAGCCAGGGCGCTGCACGCGGTCATGAGGCCGATCTTCCAGCGCGATGGTCGCAGCCCCAGGTATCGACACCGCTCCTCGTTCTCTCTGATCGCAACGAGGATACGCCCCGCATCACTTGTCACGAACCGGTAGGCGGCAATGGCTACGACAAGCAGGGTCCCGCCGGACAGCCAGTACCACTGCTCGAACGAGAGCGGAGGCACAGGGATAGGCAGGCCGCTGCTGGAACCGGTGTATGAGCCGCCGCTCAGGATGATCTGCGTGAAGACAATCGGCAGGGCCAGCGTCACCACGCCCGGGTAGATCGGTGATGCCCCATCCCAGAACGCCAGCCACCCAATCAGCGCGCCGACCGCCGCTGCAACGGCCATCGCCCCAAGCATCGCTGCCACAGTGCCCGCAAGGCCGCTAGCGTGGTAGGCGAGCGTCAGCCCGAGGCCGTACACACCGATCCCGAAGAACGCCGACTGGCCGAACGTCAGGACGCCGGTGTACCCCCACAGCAGGTCGACCGTCAGTGCCGCTATCGCGAATAGAAACGCCTGGGAGAGGATCCGGAGCGCAAACGTGCCCAGTACCAGGGGGCCTAGTCCCCACACTGCCAACAGGGCACTTCCTGCCAGCAACCGCGGCCAGCGCTGGGCCGTCTCGATGCGCCCGAGCGGTCCGGTACGGTTCCCGACCTGTCGGTATGCCGGGTCTCTCGTCACGTGTTCAACGGTGGCACTGGTTCGAAACCCCAGCCATCTGCCCATGGCCACGCCATAACATAACCGTTGGACCGGTCTAGATTTGAGAATACGATGGGACGCGTGAACCGCGTCAAACGGATTCTTGTTATAGGGTGATCAAGGTTTTTGACGTGCGAGGAGCATGACGACTGGCAGTGCGGCGGGGCTACACTCGCGTGGCCACTCCTGAAAGGGCTGGCGACGGCTCAACGCTCTCGAACGACTGCACGGGTTCAAACATGTCATGTCCGCCGGTCCAGCCCGCGCGGACGCGCAGCAGGTGAGAAGGGAGGATTGCCTGGTGGTCGGTCGGGCGCATGCGTACCGTTCCCTGTGGAGCACCGTCGAAGCGCAGATGGGAGAGCGCCTCCCTCACCGCCCCAGTCTCCAGGGTGCCCGCGTGGGCGATCGCCTGCACGACCATGTGCGCGGCATTGTACATGGCGACCCCGACCGTGTTCGTCATTGCATCGCGACCGAACTTCCTCCGCAACCTCGCGAGGAACCCATGGTTGTTCGGATGGTGCAATGCCATGAAGTAGTCGAAGCTCGCGTAGTCTCCTGCCGACGCTTCGGCACCGACACGGGTGGTGACGATCTCCTCGTCGTCAACGCTCCAGAGCACCATATCACGCCGCATACCCGCTGCGTGCAGTTGCCGACGAAACTCCACGCTATCGTAAGCAGCTACGCTGCTGAAGATGACGTCTGGCCTGGCAGCGCGAATCTGCTCCAGCGCATCCTCGTACCGACGGGTGCCCAACGCCAGGTAAGTCTCGCCCACGATCTCGCCGCCTGCTTCTCGGATCCGTTGCTTGGCCAAGCGGTTGGCGCCCCGGGGCCAGACGTAGTCCGAACCGATCAGGAAGAAGCGGCGCCCGTGTGTGCGGAGCATGTACTCCACGTGAGGCCATACTTGCTGGGTTGGTTCCAAGCCGAACATGAAGATGTTCTGGTTGCACACCCCTGGGTAATCCGCAGGATCCTGGCCTTCGTAGAACGTCGGATAGAGGAGCAGACAGTTCGCGGCAGCCACGACCGGGCCTACGGCATTACGTTCAGCGCTGCTGAACGTCCCGGCCAGCAGGCTGACCTGCTCGTGGCGGATGAGGCGATGGGCCTCCTCGGCCGCGACACGGGGATTGGTCTGGGAATCTGCAACAACGATCTGCAAGCGGCGCCCCAAGACTCCGCCCGCCCTGTTGATTTCGTCGACTGCGAGTTCGAAACCTGAGAAGTGGGCGCGCCCATATGCTGTCCAGGCCCCGGTAAGGGGCGAGATGACCCCTATGCGGATCGGTGGCTCCTCGCGCCGACTCCCCTCCCGGTCTCTCGCGCTCGCGTGCTGGCGACATCGCCGCCCCATGGGTCCTGGCTCTCCTCACGCAGTGTGAATCGACATGCATCTACGCCACTGTGCTGTACCTTTGGTACTGTACCTCCAAATGCAGCGTGACGCCAAGAAGATTCTGTTTATCGCCTGAAAACCTGTGCTACAGGATTCCTTGCGCCCTGCCGCGAAGCCTCCCCGGCGCATGTAGGTCAGCGCCGATGCCGAGAAGCGAGGGAGCGGGGGTGGAGATTTCTCAGGTAGAGGCCTTTCTAGCGGTCGCCACGTTCGGAAGCTTTCGACGAGCGGCGGAGTCTCTTAACCTCTCGCAGCCTGCGGTAAGTGCCAGGATCAAGGCGCTTGAGCGCTCTCTGGGGACGCATCTTTTTGAGCGCGATCGGCGCGAGGGCGTGACCCTCACCGAGGCCGGAAGACAGTTCCGGCCCCATGCCGAACACCTGCTCCACACGGCAGCCCTGGCGCGCTTGGCGGCTCGGGTCAGGTGCTCCAGTAGTGGCAGCGCCTCGCTTCATGTCGCGGCTGTGTTCGCCGCGTGCACCTATCTATTACCTCAGGCGCTCTGGCGATTCCGTGGCCAGCATCCCGAGACGGCTGTAAGCGTTCGTCCCGGTTCCACCAAGTTCGTCGCGGAGACGTTGCTGGCTGGCGACGTGGAGATCGGGATCGCTCGATCGCTCCACCATCCGGACCTGGAAACCATTAGCCTTGCCGATGACCCGCTCGTGCTCGTGGGGCGTCCCGGGGCGCCCATTACGCCCAGGCGACCGGTGCGTTGGGCGGAGATCGCCGATCGCCCATTCATTTTCGTCGACCGCGGATCCGATGAGTGGACGCTTACGCAACGCCTGTTTCGCCGAGCAGGCGTTGTGCCCAACATCGCGTTGGAGGTAGAAACGACGGAACTGGCTATACGCATCACCGAGTATGGAATGGGACTGGCTGTTCTGCCCTATCTTTCCATAGCCGAGGAACTGCGACGGCGGAAGTTGGTGGCCATCACGGTGGAGGATGTCGTCCTGCCCGGCGGCAGCCTCGACGTCGTACACCGGCGCCACCAGCCGTTGACCTCCGTCGCCTTGGCGTTTCTCAACAGCGTTCGCGAGACCTACACGATAATGAAGTTCCAGCACTCGCGCGAAGCGCATCGTCGCGCTAAATTGCGCCGGACGCAGTCATCGCGCTCGTTGCGGGTGCCTGTCGCGTCTTCCTGAGACTGCAGGAAGGCGGTGCCCCCGCGGGGTCCCATACGCCAATGCAGGCACGGCATACTCGCGCGGGGCTCCCGCTTCTGAACTTCCGAGAGCCCTACACGTCGACGTCGGGGGGCGCATCCTCAAGGGCGCGGGGGCTATGAGAGATGCGGCTGAGGGCAGGCATGACGCTGCCGTTGCTCGAAGACCATACGGCCGGAGGTCGCCAGGAGGTCGGCCGGATCTTCCGAACAGCGGTATGGTCGGGGAAGATCGACGAAATCGTCGACTATGTTGCCAAGCGACGCCACCCCGGCTGCGCTCGGTGTCGTGTGGTGCCACTGGCGACGCGATCCTCCGGCGAGAGTCCTGTGCTCCCAGCGCCTGCACGGTAGCCGCGACGCGCCTGCCCGTGGGGCTGCCGGCATGCTCGGGGCCTACGCCGCGGACTGTCGCGTGGCGCGCGCGCCGATGAATGCTGCATCGTGCGTTGCAGGAGCCACCGGCGCCGGATGCCACTATGAAAGGTGACGGCGCCGTCGGAGGGTCGTCTGTAGAACGCCGACGAGGGAGGTAGACACAGCATGAGATCGGTGGATCTCTCGCGGGTACGAGTACTCGACCTCTCGCAGAACTTCAGCGTGGACTCGCCGCCCTTTGCGTACTACGAGGGCCCCAAGGTCACCTGGGTCAAGAAGATCGCCTTCGAGGGCGTCAACGCCCAGCACCTCAGCACCACCAACCACATCGCCACGCACCTCGACGCGCCGCTCCACTTCTACGACCCGGGGCCCGACGTCGCGGGCATTCCCATCGAGCACCTGGTGGGGCCGGCGTGCGTGGTCGACCTGCAACAGTTCGGGATCGGGGACTACGACATCTACGGCCCCGAGCACTTCGAGGCCTGGGAGCAGAAGTACAACATCCGCATCGAGCGCGGTGACATCCTGGTGATCCACACCGGGTACCACGCCTACTACAACGAGGACTGGTCGCCGACCACCCGGCGCCACCATCCCGACGCGCGCCCCGACCTGCCGCGGGCGTTCCTGCGGCACCCGGGACCGCGGGCGGAGTTCTGCCAGTGGGTGCTCGACCGCGGCATCCGGTGGATGGCCATCGACGCCATCTCCACCGACCATCCCTTCAACACCAAGGTGCGCGACGCTCGCCGCGACCTGATCCCCGAGGTCGAGCAGAAGATCGGCATGGCCATCGACAAGGCGTTCCCCTGGCCCAAGGACTACCAGGCCACGCACACGCTGCTGTTCCCCAAGGGTGTCTTCCACGTCGAGAACGTCGGTGGGGAGATCGACCAGATCCTGAACCAACGGGTATGGGTGGGGTGCTTCCCGTTCCGGTTCAAGGGTGGGGAGGCGGCGCTCTGCCGGTTCGTGGCGTTCGTGGAGGCCGACGGCGCAGCCGCGGCTGCGCCGCCCGCCGTCCCGGCCGCCGCAGCGCCGGCACCGCAGGCACGCCCGGCCCGCGCCCGGCGGCCCCCGGAGGGGCGGCCGGGGCAGCGGCGGGCGGGGAGGAGGGGGCGCTAGGCGCTCGGAACCCAGGATGCGCCCGCCGTCGATGGCTGGTGATGTCCTCGGTCTGCGCCGGGAGTTCGGAGCCGAGCTGATGCACCGATGGGATCCGCATGACTGAACGAGCAACCGTGGACCTCCTGATCGACGGTGGCTATGTCCTCACCATGGACACTGCCTCGACTGTCTACCCCGATGGCGCGGTTGCCATCGCCGAAGGCCGCATCGTGGCCGTCGGGCCGGCCTCCGAGCTTCGGGCGCGGTACCAGCCGCGCGACGTGCTCGACGCGCGGGGGCGCGCTGTGCTTCCAGGGTTGATCGATACCCATGGACACGCGGGGCACTCGCTCGTCAAACACATCGGCGAACACCTTCCGCCCGCTGCCTGGCGGCGCCTGATGGACCACATCTACTTCCGGGGCACCACGCCGGCATTTTGGCACGCCGATGGGATGTTGGCCACGCTGGAGCGGCTGAAGTTCGGCACGACGTATGGCATGGCCATGCTGGGTTCCGCTCCACGCGCCGACGATCCCCGCTACGCTGACGCGTTCTGCCGCGGTGCGGTGGCCGTAGGTGGTCGGGCGGCCGTTGGCGTGGGACCGCCGCGGCCGCCCTGGCCCAAGACGTTCTCCCACTGGACCGAGGGCGTGAAGACGGACGTCCGGGTGTCGTTTGAGGACTGCGTCGCGACCACGGAAGCGGTGATCCGCACATGGCACGGTGGTGCCGGCGGTCGCGTGACGGTCTGGGTGAGCGCCTCGCGCTTCTTGGCGCCGTCTCCCTACGACCCCATGTTCGACCCGGCCGACCTGCCCGTGGCGCGCCGGCAGGCGACGGTCATGCGCGAGCTGGCTGACCTGTATCGTGTGGGCATCCACACGCACTCCTACGGCGGGGCAATTCAGTGGGTGCACGAGCAGACCGGCATCCTCGGCCCCGACGTCTTGCTGGCGCACTGTACAGGTGTCAGCGCTCGGGAGATCGAGATCCTGGCTGCCACCGGCACGAAGGTGTCGCACTGTCCTACGTCACGGCGGATCTATCAGTTCAAAGCCAGGGTCCCCGTGGTGGAGATGCTTGCGCGCGGGGTCACCGTGGCCATCGGCAGCGATGGAACCGCCGACACCACCTTTGATCTGTTCAAGGACATGCGCATGGCCATGACGCTCCAGCGCGTCCACTTCGCCAACCCCTATGTCCTCCCACCCGGACGGGCGCTGCGCATGATCACCATCGAGGCTGCGCGGGCAATGGGCGTCGACCGTGAGCTGGGGTCCCTGGAACCCGGCAAGCGCGCCGACGTGGTGCTGGTGAACCTGCAGCGACCCCACCTGGTGCCGGCCTATTTGATCGAGCACCGCCTGGTGGAGAAAGCCTGCGGACACGATGTGGAGACCGTACTGGTAGATGGTCAGGTGGTGGTGCGCGACGGGCGCGCGGTGCTGGTAGACGAGATGGAGGTGATGGCAGCGGCGGCGGAGGAAGCGCGGGCGGCCATTGCGCGCAGCGGCGTGGGGCCGCTGCTCCGGCTGCCGCGTGACTTCTGGACGGGAGTGGTCTACTGATGGGCGACGATGCGCACGCGCCTGCGGTGACCTGCATCCTTTGCGCCCGAGCCCAAGCGCCCGAGGAGCTCGGCCTCGTGCGGTTGGAGCAGTTCCCGGAGTTGTGCATCTGTGCCGCGTGCCTCGCCGGAGAACGCGACGGGTGGGTGACGCTGGACGACGTGTGTTGAGCCCGGGGGGTGTACCCTGGAGTGCGTATAGTGCGTATAGGGAGGGGTGTCAGGTGAGACGGTGGAGTGGTGCAGGACTGATCGCTGGCGTCATCGTGCTGATCCTGGTGACTGCGGCGGGACCCTCGGTAGGACAGGGGCGGCCTCGTATCGTGGTGTTCAGCCAGCAGCAGGTGCAGACGACTCCCTTTGAGATGGCGCAGGAGCAAGGGTACTACGCCGAAGAGGGTCTTGAGGTGGTCTTTCGCTACTTCGCCTCGGGGACGACGGCCTGGCAGTCCTTCCGCGCTGGTGCCGGTGACATCGTCTACAGCGGGGACGTGCCGGCCATCCGCAACTGGGCGGAATCTGGCCGCGCCACACGGGTGATCGCCCCGGTGGAACGCAACGCCAGGGGCTACGGCCTGGTGGTGCGGCGCGCCATCCGGTCGGCCGCTGACCTGCGCGGGAAGCGCATTGCCATTCGCGTCGGCTCCTCGGGGTCCCACTTCATCTGGGCCTACCTGCGGAAGCACGGCATGACCGAACGCGACGTCACCATCGTGAACATGGACGCGCCGGCGGCCGTCGCCGCACTCGATCGGGGCGATATCGACGGGTTCTTCTTCTGGGCGCCGTTCCCCCAGCGGGCCCTGGAAGTCTCCGGCGATCGCGTCCACATCCTGGCTCACGCCGACGCGGTGGGCTCCGGCTACTACACCATGATCAGCGCGCGTGGCGAGTGGATTCGGCGGAACCGTGCGATTGTGGACCGGTTCCTGGCGGCGTCGGTACGGGGACGCGAGTATGCTCAGCGGCACAAGAGTCAGGTCCTGGCCTACCTGAACAGAAAGTTCCAGCTCGACGTCCTGCAGGCTGGCGCCATGTACGACGTGACCGATCTGCTCCTGCGCTTCGACGAGCGCTTCTACCAGGATCTCGGCAGCGTCGCCGACTGGATGCGTGAAACCGGCCTGCTCAGCGAACCGCTGGTGTGGTCGGAGTTTGTCTACCTGGACGGGCTGCGCGGGGTCGACCGCGCGCTGGCGGTGCCTCCGCCGAAGCAGTGAGGCACGTGATGGTGGAATTCCTCGGGGTCGGCAAGGCGTTTGACATCGGCCCTCCGGTCTTGCGGGACGTCACGTTTTCTGTGCGTCCCGGCGAGCTGTGTTGCTTGCTCGGGCCCAGCGGGTGCGGGAAGAGTACACTGCTCTACCTGACCGCGGGGTTCGAGAGGCCCACGGCGGGGGAAATTCGGTTCGACGGCGAGCCGGTGCGCGCGCCCGGGCGCGAGCGCGGCATCGTGTTCCAGGACTCAGCCGCGGCGCTCTTTCCGTGGCTGACGGCGGAGGAAAACGTCGAGTTTGGCCTGCGGCTGCAGGGCGTGCCGGCAGCGCAGCGGCGGGCCACGGTCGACCAGTTGCTCCACCTGGTCGGGTTGGACGCGCATCGCCGGAAGTTCCCCCGGCAGCTATCGGGCGGGATGCAACAGCGCCTTCAGATCGCCCGGGCACTGGCGCTCGAGCCCCGGCTGCTGCTGATGGATGAGCCGTTCGGCGCGCTGGATGCCCACACGCGTAGCAGGATGCACGTGGAGCTGCTGCGCATCTGGGAGGCCACGGGGACGACGATCCTGTTCGTGACGCACGACATTGCTGAGGCGGTGACGCTCGCGGATCGGATCGTTGTGATGTCCCCGGGGCCAGCCGCGACAATCCGGCGAGTCGTGACAGTGACGCTACCGCGTCCCCGGGATCCGGCTGTCGAAGGGTTCGCGCAGGCCTACCGGGAGGTGCGAGAACTGTTCGCGCACCAGGGCTCGGATGGCCACTGACCGCTCGTTCTCCGTCCAGCTTGCGGGCCGGCGAGTCCTGCTTCGCCCCGGAGCGGGCGGCCGTGCGGCGCCCGCGGTCCGGCTGGTCCGGTACGCCGTCTCGGTGCTGCTGACGCTTGCCGTCTGGCAGGCTCTCTCGTCCTACGTCATCAACCCGCATCTGCTACCGCCGCCCGTGAGGGTGGCGCGGGCCGTCGGGCCGATGCTCAGCACCGGCGAGTTGAAGGCCCACGTCACGGCCAGCCTGGCTCGAATCGCGGTGGGGTTTAGCATGGGGAGTCTGGCAGGCGTGGCATTCGGCCTAGTAGCCGGTCGCGTCGCGATGGTCGCGGACCTGACGGATCCTCAGCTCCAGTTCTTCCGGTTCCTGTCGCCGACCGCGATGATCCCCCTGGCCATTATCTGGTTCGGCATCGGCGAGCTGTCGAAGTACTTCCTCATCCTGTACGCCACGTTCTTCATCGTGGTGATCAACACCATCGCGGGCGTGGCGGCCACGCCGACCGTGCGGATCCGTGCGGCGCAGGCCATGGGTGCGCGACCGGTGCAGATCTTCCTGTTCGTCATCCTGCCCTCGGCCGTCCCGCACGTGCTCTCGGGCATGCGCGTCGCCCTGGCGTCGGCTTTCATGGCCATCATTCCGGCCGAGATGCTGGCAGCAGAGTCCGGGCTGGGGTTTCTGCTGCAGCAGGCCGGACTGCTCGTGCAGACCGACCGCATCTTCGTGGCGCTAGCGATGATCAGCCTCCTGGGGTTTGCGAGCGACCTGGCGTTTCGCCTGCTCATCGGCCGGCTGCTATTTCGCTACACGCAGGCCGGCTGAGAGGTGGAGCTGCTCGAGCGGGCCCTGCTGGTCTCCCCAACGGCGCCACCGTGCCGCGGAGCAATTGCGCTGGCTGCCGGGCGCATCGCCGAGATTCGGGAGGAGGCCGCCGGTGCGCCGGCGCTGCGCGCGGTACTGCCCGGCCTGGTCAACGCGCACACCCACCTGTTCCAGACCATGGCCCGCGGGCTGGCGCCGGGACGTCCCGTCGCGGCATGGCACGGCGAGGTGATCCAGCCGCTCTATCTGGCGCTTCGCCCCGACGACGTGCGCGCGTTCACGTTGCTCGGTGCGTTGGACGCGCTGCATGGGGGCGCTGTGGCCGTGCTCAACTTCCACGCCTTCCCCAACGATGTTGAGGCCTCGCTGGCAGCTGCAGACGCCATAGCCCAGGCAGGCCTGCGGGGAGTGCACGTCAAGTCAGCCTACCTCACCAACGCGCCGCCGGCCATGCTGACCGAACCCCGCCGCGCCCTGGCCGACGCCGAGGCGCTGCTGCGGCGCCCGGCAGCGGGCGGGCTCGTCCGGTTTTGGGCCGGTGTACCCACCGCCATTCACGCGCCCGGTGACTGGCTGCGTGACCTGATGGCGCTGGCGGTGGACGCCGGCGCGCGGCTGCACCTGCATCTCGCAGAGAGCGAGGCCGAGGCCGCCGCCGCGGCCCGCGTGCTGGGGATGCGCGAAGTGCCCTACCTAGATCGCCTGGGCCTCCTGCGCCCGGAATTGGTGGTCGCCCACGCGGTGGCCCTCACCGACGACGAGATCGCCCTGCTGGCCGACCGTGGCGTGAGCGTCGTGCACTGCCCTGTCTCCAACCTCTACTTGCGCAGCGGGATTGCACGCGTGGGTCGGATGCGGCGCCACGGCATACCTGTCGCCCTGGGCACCGACGGCCCAGCCAGCAACGACTCGCAGGACATGTTCGGCACCATGAAGGCCGCGGCCCTGATCGCGGGGCTCAGCGACGAGCCAGTCGCGCCGGACGAGGTCCTCGCGATGGCCACCGCAGAGGGCGCGCGGGTGCTCGGCCTGGATAGCGGCGCCCTGGTGCCCGGCCGTGCCGCTCATTTGACGGTCGTCTCGCTGGCCTCTGCGCGCGCCGCGCCGGTGCATCGCGTGGCCCACACCCTGGTCTTCACCTGCACGCCCGCAGATCTGGAGGCCGTCGTGGTGGATGGGCAGACGCGCCTGCACCGTGGCCGGATCCGGGGCGTCGACGAGGCGGCCGTGGTCGAGGATGCCCAGCGCCGCGCAACCGCGTTGCTGCGCCGCGCCGGCCTCGAACATCTTCGGGACAGGGCGCTGGACGGCTGATGGTCTGCTACGATAGATGGTGTTGCCGATTGGGGATACCCGAGACGTTCCCAGGAGGTGTGTTCTGCGTCCGCTCGACGACCTGCTCGTCATCGACCTGACCCGCGCTCTGGCCGGCCCCTACTGCACGCTGATGCTCGGGGACTACGGCGCCCGCGTCATCAAGATCGAGTCGCCCGAGGGCGGCGACGACACGCGGGGCTGGGGGCCGCCGTTCATCAACGGCGAGAGCTCGTACTTCCTCGGCATCAACCGGAACAAGCAGAGCCTGACCCTCAACCTCAAGCACCCCGCCGGTCAGGAGATCCTGCGCCAGCTGCTGCGGCGCGCCGATGTCCTGGTCGAGAACTTCCGCGCCGGCACCATGGAGCGGCTGGGCTTCGGCTGGCCGGTCGTGCACGCCCTGAACCCGCGGCTGGTGTTCGCGTCGATCTCGGGGTTCGGGCAGGACGGGCCGTATCGCGACCGGACCGCCTATGACCTGATCGTCCAGGGTATGGGAGGATTGATGGGCACCACCGGCGAGGAAGGGGGACCGCCGATCAAGGTGGGCGTGGCCATCACCGACATCGCCGCGGGCATGTTCGCGGCGTTTGGCATCCTGGCCGCGCTGCGGGTGCGCGAGCGCACGGGGGTCGGGCAGTACGTGGACGTCTCGATGCTGGACTGCCAGGTGGCCTGGATGACCTACCAGGCGGGCTACTACTTCGCCACCGGCGAGAACCCCCGGCGCCTGGGCAGCGCCCACCCTTCGCTGGTGCCCTACCAGGCGTTCCGCACCGCTGACGGCTACGTGAACGTCGCCGTGGGCAGCGAGGCGATCTGGCAGCGGTTCGTGGAGGCCATCGGCGCGCCGCACCTGGCCCACGACCCGCGGTTTCGCACCAACGCCGACCGGGTCCGTCACCGGCAGGCGCTGCTCGCGCTCCTGGAACCGATCTTCGCGCAGCGTCCCACGCGGGCGTGGGTCGAGGTGCTGGATCGCCACGGGGTGCCCGCGGGGCCCATCTACCTCATGTCCGACCTGTTCGCCGACCCTCAAGTGCTACACCGCGAGATGCTGCTGGAGATCGACCACCCGCGCGCGGGCCGCATCAAGCAGACGGGCGTGCCGGTGAAGCTGTCGGCCACGCCCGGCCGCGTGGCGGCGCCGCCGCCGGTGCTGGGCGAGCACACGGAGACGATCCTGCGGGAGCTGGGATACGACGATGCGCAGATTGCCGATCTTCGGCGCGATGGCGCCATCTAGCGGGCCGACCGACCAGCCGCCCGCAGGCAGCGGGGAGCACCCCGCGCCCCCCTGGCGCGCCCTGCGGCGCCCCCGGCGGCCGGCGGCGCCGCCGCAGGAGGCGCGCGTGCGCTGTCCGGCGTGCGGCACCGAGACCCCCCGCGCGGTGCTGCGGGCCGCCTTGTGGATCTGTCCGACATGCGGCTGGCACCTGGCGATGCCCGCCCGCGACCGCATCGAGGCCATCGCCGACGCCGGGTCGTTCCGGGAGTTCGACCGTCGGCTGGTCTCGGTGGATCCGTTGCGGTTCGCCGACCAGCGGGCCTACCGCGCCCGCCTCATCGAGGCCCGCCGCCGCACCGGGCTGCGCGAAGCCGTGGTGGTGGGCCAGGCGCGCGTGGGCGGGGTGCCCGTGGTGCTCGCCGTCTTCGACTTCGAGTTCATGGGCGGCACCATGGGCTCGGTGGTCGGTGAGAAGATCGCCGACGCCTTCGAGGTGGCCACCCGCCGCCGGCTGCCCGTGATCACCGTCACCGCGACCGGCGGGGCCCGCATGCAGGAGGGCATGCTCTCGCTGATGCAGATGGCCAAGACGGCCGCGGCACGGGCGCGGCACCACGCTGCCGGGCTCGCCTACGTTTCGGTGCTCGCGCATCCCACCTTCGGCGGGGTCGCGGCGTCGTTCGCGTCGCTGGGCGACGTGCTGATCGCCGAGCCGGGCGCGCAGATCGGTTTCGTGGGGCCGCGCGTGATCGAGGCCACCGTGGGCGAGCAGCTGCCGCCCGACTCGCACCGCGCCGAGCGGCTGTACGCGGGCGGCATGGTCGACCTGCTGCTCGACCGCCGGCGCCTGCGCGAGACGCTGCAGTACCTGGTGCGCCACCTGCGGCACGCGCCGCCACCCCGCCTGGTGGCCGAGCGGCTCCCCCAACTACCCGCCGACCGCCCCGCCGCGCCGTCGGCGTGGGACGTCGTGCAGATCGCGCGGCACCCTGAGCGCCCACGGGCGTCCGACTACCTGCGCCACCTGGTCGGGTCGTTCGTCGAGCTGCACGGCGACCGGCAGTACGGCGACGACCCGTCGATCATCGGCGGCCTTGGCGAGCTCGACGGGCTGCCGGTGGTCGCCATCGGCATCGAGCGGGGGCGCGACGCCGGCGACGGGAAGGGCTGGCATCAGGGCATGGCCCTGCCCGAGGGGTACCGCGAAGCCATGCGCCTGATGCAGCTGGCCGCGAAGTTCCGCCTGCCGGTGGTGACGCTGGTGGACACGCCGGGTGCCTGGCCCGGGTACGATGCGGAGCGACGGGGCATCGCGCAGGCGCTGGCGCAGAGCCTGATGACCATGGCGCTGCTGCCCACACCCGTGGTCGCGGTGGTCATCGGCGAGGGCGGCAGCGGCGGCGCGCTGGCGCTGGCGGTGGGCGACCGGCTGTTGATGCAGGAGCACGCCTTCTTCTCGGTGATCTCGCCGGAGGCTGCGGCGGCGATCCTCTACCGTGATGCACGCCGGGCGCCCGAGGTGGCTGCCGCCCTGAAGCTGACGGCGTTGGACCTGCTGCGCCTGGGTGTGATCGACGGCATCGTGCCCGAACCGCCCGGCGGGGCCCACCGCGACCCGGCCGCCGCCGCCGCCACCCTGCGTCGCTACGTGGTGGCGGCGCTGGCGCCGCTGTTGCGCCTTGCGCCCGCGCGCCTGGTGGAGCAGCGCTACCGCAAGTACCGCCGCATCGGCGAGGTGGGCGGCCCCTGGCGCGACGTGATCCGCGAGGTGCAGGAGCTGTTCGAGTCGGTCGAGCAGCGCTGGCAGCGGCGCGGCCAGGTCACCGCCGGCGGCACCATCGGCAGCCAGGCCCCGTCCTGACAGGCGCTTGCCGCCGCCGCACGGTGGCAGGCGTGCGGCCCGCTGGGGTAAGATCGAAGGAGATCCGTCGCGAGCGGCCCACAGCGCCTGGCCGTCGCCGGTGTGTGGTGGGGCGCTCGCCGGAGTTCGTCGCGAGGGGAACTGCGTGTCCATCACGGTGCGTCACCAGCGCAAGGACCTGGAGCTCGACGGCGTGCGCCGCGTGCGCGACGTGTTCCAGCGCCTGCAGCTCAACCCCGAAGCCTACCTCGTCATCCGGGGCAGCGACCTGCTCACGCACGACGCCGAGCTGCACGACGGCGACCGGATCGAGCTGCGACCGGTGATCTCGGGCGGCGGGCGTGCCGCGGTGCCGGGCGGACCGCTCGTCTCGAGGGGCCTGCGGGCCACCGGGAGTGCCGCAGCGGTCCGCGCGGTGCGTCGGAGGCCTGTCCGGGAGCACGTCGGCGCGCGCGCGATCGGGATCCTCACGCATCGCGTGGCGACCACCGGGGCGGGTTAGCAGCATGCGGTGTGCCAAGTGCCCGGAGAGGGCCGCGGTCGAGATTCGACGGCACCGAGCGGCGTTCTGCGCCCCGCACTTCCTCGAGTGGTTCGAAGCGCAGGTGCAGCGGGCGATCGAGCGCGACCGGATGTTCACCCGCACCGACCGGGTGCTGGTCTGCGTCTCGGGCGGCAAGGACAGCCTGGCGCTGTGGGACGTCCTGCTGCGTCTGGGCTACCGCGCTGCCGGCCTGTACGTCCACCTGGGCATCGGCGACTACTCCCGCGTCTCGCAGGAGAAGTGCGTGGCCTTCGCGCAGGCGCGCGACGCCGAGCTGCTGATCGCCGACCTCCCCGCCGAGTACGGCATGGGCGTCGACGAGCTGGCGGCAGCCTCGGGCCGGGTGTCGTGCTCGGCGTGCGGGCTCTCGAAGCGCTACCTGTTCAACAAGATCGCGCGCGACCACGGCTTCGACGTCGTCGCCACCGCCCACAACCTGGACGACGAGGCCGCGGTGCTGCTGGGCAACCTGATCAGCGGCCAGGTCGAGGCCCTGGCCCGCCAGGCGCCCGTGCTCGAGGGCTCGCCCGCCGGGCTGGTGCGCAAGGTGAAGCCGCTGTACCGGCTGGCCGAGCGCGAGACCGCCGCCTACGCGGTGCTGCGCGGCATCGACTACATCGTGGAGGAGTGTCCCAACAGCGTCGGTGCCCGGTCGCTGCTGCTCAAGGAGGCGCTGAACCTGCTGGAGCGCGAGGCCCCGGGCACCAAGCAGAGCCTCTACTGGAACTTCCTCGAGAAGCTCCGTCCTCACCTCGCCGCTGCGCCCGCGCCCGTGGCGCTGCGCGCATGCCAGCACTGCGGCCAGCCCACCACCACCGAGGTCTGCGCGTTCTGCCGCATGACCGAGCGGGCCGCGGCGCGGCTGCGGGTGCGGCGGGCGGGGGCTGCCGACGCCAGCGTGCCTGCCGGGGCGGGCTCTGCGGTCAGCGGCTGAGGGCGACCCCACACGCTCCAAGGCCTCCGCGCAGGCGAACACGCGCGCGGCCGGCCGCGCCGCCGGGACGACGGTGGCTGCGCGACGGTGACACTGGCGCCACGTGCAGCGCCGTGTGTGCCCGGCCGACCTGCCATCGGCGGGCATGTGCGCCTGTGAAATTGACCTGATCATGCGTGCTCGCGCTTCAGGGAGAGCGCGCACGCCGTCGCCAGCACGCCCCCGGCGCCCAGCGCCGTGTACGCCCAGCCCCAGACCACCGGGATGCCCGGCGGATTGGTCGCGTCCAGCACCACACCGAACACCAGCGGCGCCACGGCGCCAGCCCCAAACCCCAGCAGCGAGCGCAGCGCCAGCGTCGTGCCCAGGAACGCCGGTGGGACCGCTTCGGTCAGCGCCACCGAGAGCACCGGGGAGTCGCCCAGGGCGGTGAAGGCGTAGAGGGCGCCGACGCCCACCACGACCGCCGGCGGCGCGGCGACCAGCCAGCCGATGACCAGCGAGCACGCCGCGCTGGCCCCGGCCAGCCACACCAGGACGGTGCGGCGGCCCAGGCGGTCGGACAGCCGGCCCATGGTGGCAGACGCCAGCAGGCCGATGAGATGAAAGCCGGCCGCGACGTACGACGCGCCCGCCAGCGCGCGGCCGGCCGACGCGCCGGTGGCTGCTAGGCTCGCCGCGAGGAACGCCGGCGTCCAGGCCCACATCGCCAGCAGCTCCCAGCTGTGGAAGACGTAGCCCGCAATCAGCCGCACCGCGGCCGGGTTGCGCCCGACGTCCTGGCGGAAGCGCAGGTGCGTGCCGCGTCGGTGCACCACGTTGGGGACGCCGCGCATGGCGAGCCAGCCGAGCACCGCGCCCGTGACCACGCCGCCGGACGCCACGGCGAAGGCCAGCGGGTAGCCACCCCGCGGCAGCGTCACCCCGGCGGAGGCCAGCGAGACCGCCGAACCCAGCGACGACGCAGCGATGAGCCAGCCCATGGCGCCGCCCCGGCGCGCGGGCTCGTAGCGGTCGGCGATGAGCATGATCAGGGTCGTGTAGGTGCCGCCCAGGGTCAGCGCCACCAGCGTGTAGAGGACCAAGCCCGAGCGGTACGAGCGCGCGAACAGGGCGAACGCCGTGGCGGCCACGGCTGCGGCGACCAGCGATGCGAGGTAGACGCGTCGCGCGCCGATCCGATCGGCCAGCCACGAGCAGCCAAACAGCGAGACAGCGAACCCCAGCTGGAAGCCGGTGGAGATCGAGCCGGCCGCCGCGGCCGACATCTGCCAGGCCGGCCGCAGCACGGTCACCGCCGCCGGGTAGATGAGGAAGACGAGCTGGGTGGCGGCGCGGGAGGCACAGACCGTCAGCAGCCAGCCGTCGCGTGTCCAGCGTGGGCTGGCCGACCGCGTCGCCGCGCGGGATGGAACGACCGGCACGCCGCCCTCACGACTCCTGCGGGCCCGACACCACCCGCCAGGCCCAGCAGAAGCCGGTGAGCCCGTCAGCGCCCGAGGTCTCGCCGATGGCCACCACCTGCAGGGCGGCTGCGCGCGCGGCCGGGGCGTTGTCCAGCGCCCGGGCCAGCCGGTGCCAGGGCCTGGGCGCCCACCCGCGCTGTGCCGCCAGCAGGTACGCGGCGCCCACCCGCGTCGTGCGCGGGCGGGCCGCCGTTGCGATCCGCGCGCGCACCTCGGCCGCATGCTCTGCGCCCGCGAGCGTGGGCCAGACCCACGTGGCCAGCATGACGCCACACAGCAGGTCGTCACCCGAGGGCGTCAGCCCGGGCCCCAGCCCGGCAACGAGCGCGGCGGCCTGCGCGCACGCATCGTCAGGCTGCCGCACATTGGGCAGGGTGCGGTCGAGCAGCGCCTCACCCGATCCGCGCGCGGCAGGAAGTCCCGCGCGCGCGGGCTGGTAGAAGAGCGACGCAAGGATCTCCAGGGCCCGGGCGAAGGGCGCGAGACGGTCGGGGAGGTCTGCGCCTGTCGAGGGCAGCCCCCCCAGACGCTCGGGATGCCCACGATGCGCGAGCGTGTGGTCCGCGGGGAGCCCGCCTCTCCACAGCAGCCCGGCCAGGCTCTCGGGAGGCGCAGCCTCGCGCAGCACCTGCTCGACCGCCCGGCGTGCGGCAGACGTATGAGGGGCATCCCCGTCGCCCCAGGGCCGGGGCACCTCGGGGTCCCAGCGCGCGCCCGCGCGGAGGTTCACCTCGACGTCACCGACCGTCAGCACACCCCGGTCCAGCCGCACCGGTCCTGCAGTGGCGTACAGCGCAGCGCGCAGGTGCTCGAAGCCGGCGACTGCGGCGTCGAACGGGCCTGGTTCCAGGTGCGGCGAGGTGAGCGCGACCAGGCGCGGGACGTCCCCGGCGTGCGCGCGCGTCCGCCCCGAACGGTCCTCGTGGGCTCCATCGGCCCCGGGTGCGGCGCTGCGTGTATCAGGCAATCCGGCTTCCTGGAGGGTGACCCGAGCACCGGCGCCCCGGGTAGGGCTCCCAGGGGAAGCCCGGTTGGCGCCAGCCCCCGCCTCGAGAGCCTCTACGGGAGCAGCGTTCTCGATGGCCGCGAGCTCGTGCTCGATGTCGACCAGCTCGAGGTAGGCGCTCCGCTGGAAGGTCGCCAGCACCCGCGCGGTGCCCCGGGTGTGCGCGAGCGCCGCCAGCGGGGTGGCCACCCGGACTGCCGGTAGCCGCAGGCGCGGCGCCGCGCGCGTCGTCGTCCAGAGGGCTTGGCTGCGATGCACGACCGCTACGGGCAGGGCGAACGGCACATCGGCCGCCGCCTCACCCTGCATGCGGCTCGGGCGTAGTCGGCGCGGTCCCCCCGGCGGCGTCCGGCGCTGCCGACGACGCGCCGGCACCGGTCGGCGTGGGCCAGGGCTCTGCGGGCGGCGGCCCGGGCGGCCGCCCGGCCGCCGCCCGCACGGCGTCGAAGATCGACGTGTAGCCGGTGCACCGACACAGGTGGCCGGCGAGCACCTCCAGGATCTCCTCGTCGGAGGCCTGCGGGTTGTCCCGCAACAGGGCATGGGCGCTCATCAGGAAGCCCGGTGTGCAGAAGCCGCACTGCAGCGCGTGGTAGTCGCGGAACGCCTGCTGCAGCGGCGACAGGTGCTCGGGCGTGCCCAGGGCCTCGACCGTCGTGATCTCGTGCCCGTCGGCCTGCACCGCGAACAGCAGGCACGAGCGCACCGGCTCGCCGTCCAGCAGCACCGTGCACGCGCCGCAGACTCCGTGCTCGCACCCCAGGTGGGTGCCCGTGAGCCCTGCGTCCTCGCGGATGAAGTCGGCCAGGGTCCGGCGCACCTCTACGGTGCGCACGACCTCCGCGCCGTTGATGCGCATGCGCACCTCGGCGTGGGTGACCGGCTGCAGCATCCGCTTCCCCGATCGCCTCATGTCTGCACCCTCTCTGCCGCCTGCAGGAGCGCCCGCGCCGCCAGCACGCCGGCCACGTGCTTGCGGTACTCGGCGCTGGCGTGGATGTCGCCCTCGGGCTCGAGCGCGGCCGTCACCGCGCGTCCGGCCTCGTCGGCCGCCTCGCGCGTGAGCGCGCGTCCGACGAGCAGCGCCTCGGCGTCGGCCACCCGCACCGGTCCGGGTCCGACACCGGTGAACGCCAGCCGCGCCTCGATGCACCGCCGGTCACCGTCGAGCCGCACCAGCGCGGCCACACCCACCAGGGCGAAGTCGCCGTGGCGCCGCGCCACTTCCTGGAACGCCCAGCCCGTCCTGGGCGGCGGCACCGGGAAGCGGATCTCGGTGAGCAGCTCGTCGGGCTCCAGCGCTGTGGTCAGGTAGCCGGTGAAGAACTCCTCACAGCCAAGCGTCCGCTGGCGGCGCCGGCTGACCACCTTGAACGTCGCCCCCAGCACCGAGGCGACCGCCGGCAGCTCGGCTGCGGGATCGGCGTGGGCCAGGCTGCCGCCGATGGTACCGCGGGTACGGATCTGCGGGTGCCCGACCCACCGCAGGGCCTCGCGCAGCAGGGGCAACTGCGTGGCCACCAGTGGGTGGGTCTCGACCGTGCGCTGACGCGTCATGGCCCCGATCACGATCGCCCCGCGGGCGGCCCGGACGAACGCCAGGTCGGGCACGCGGTTGATGTCGACGAGCACCGCGGGCCGCGCCAGGCGCATCGCCAGCAGCGGCACCAGGCTCTGCCCGCCCGCCAGCACCTTGGCGTCGGGGCCGAACTGGCGCAGCGCCTCCAGGGCCTCGTCGCGCGTGCGGGGTGCCAGGTACTGGAACGGTGCGGGTTTCACCGCCGGCCTCCTGCGGGCAGCGCCGCCTGCGCGGCGAGCTCACGCACGCGCGCGGGCGACAGCGGCATCTCGGTGATCCAGGTTCCCAGGGCGTCGTCCAGCGCCGACGCGAACACCGCCGGCACGGGGATCACGCCGGCTTCGCCGGCGCCCTTGAGCCCCAGCGGGTTCAGGGGCGAGGGCGTCTCGAGGTGTCGGATCTCGATGGGGGCCACCTCCGCGATCGTGGGCAGCAGGTAGTCCATGAACGTCTGGGTCAGCAGCTGCCCCGTGTCGTCGTACACCAGGCGCTCGTAGAACGCGCCACCAATGCCCTGCGCGACGCCGCCCCGGATCTGCCCCTCGAGGATCAACGGGTTGATGACCGGACCGCAGTCGTGCACCACGACGTAGCGCAGGATGCGCACCAGGCCGGTGTCGGGATCGACCTCCAGCACCGCCGCGTGACACCCCGCCGCGAACGTCCCGCGCGGGGGCGCGAAGTAGCGCGTGGCCTCCAGCCCGGGCCCTTCCCACTCGCGGGGGATGACGCCGCGCAGCGGGTTGGCCGCAGCGGCCACCTCGCCCAGCGTCACGGCGCGTCCCGGCGCGCCCCGTACGAAGACTTTGCCCCCCGAGAGCTCCAGGTCCTCCCGACGGGCTTCCAGCAGGGTGGCGGCCACGGTCAACGTCTTCTCGCGGACGGCCTGCGCGGCCAGCGCCACGGCGTTGCCGGCCACCACGGCGGCGCGGCTGGCGAAGGTGCCCGTGCCCCACTGGAAGGCGGCGGTGTCGCCGGTGGTGACGGTGACGTCCCGCACGTCCACGCCCAGGGCGTCGGCGATGATCTGCGCGAAGGCCGTGTAGTGGCCCTGGCCCTGGGTGCCCACGCTGGTGGCCGCGAACACCTTGCCCGAGGGCTCCACCGTGATGCGGCAGCCCTCGTACGGGCCGATCCCTGTCCCTTCCACGTACATCGCCAGCCCCAGCCCCACCCGGCGGCCCTCGCGCGCGGCCCGGGCCTTCGCCGTCGGCCAGTCGCGGTAGCCGATGGCCTCCAGCGCGGTCTCGAGCACCGCAGGGTAGTTGCCACTGTCGTAGATCAGGGGCGCGTTGTCCTGGTAGATCAGCCCGACGTCGTAGGGGAAGTCGTCGGGCTGCACCAGGTTGCGCCGCCGCACCTCGGCGCGGTCCAGCCCCAGCTCTCGCGCCACGCGGTCCAGCAGCCGTTCCATGACGAAGACGCCGTGCGGGCGGCCGGCCCCCCGGTAGGGGCTCACCTGGGTCTTGTTGGTGAACACCGCCTTGAACTCCGCATGGTAGTTGGGGATGCGGTACGGCCCTGGCAGCGTGGTGCTGGCCACGATGGGCACGATCAGGCCGTAGGCGATGTAGGCGCCGGTGTCGTGCAGGAACTCGACCCGCACGCCCTCGATGCGCCCGTCCCGGTCGACGGCGATGGCCGCGTCGTAGATTTGCACGCGCTCGTGGTTGGTGGCCACGAAGTGCTCGCGCCGGTCCTCGATCCACTTCACGGGGCGCCCCAGGACCATGGCGGCGTGGGGGACCAGGATCTCCTCCGGGTAGCACATCATGATCTTGGGACCGAATCCGCCGCCGATGTCGGGGGCCACCACCCGCACGTCGTTCAGCGACAGCCCGAAGAGCTGGGCGAGGAAGTTCCGGATTCGGATGGGCGCCTGCGTCGTGTCCCACACCACGAGTTGCCGGGTCCTGGCCTCCCACTGGGCCACGACCCCGCGGGTCTCGATGGGCGACGAGGCACCCCGGTCGATCACGAACCGCTCGCGGAACACATGGGCGGCCCGCGCGAACGCCGCCTCCACGTCGCCCACGCGCTGGGTGTAGTGGGCGGCGACGTTGTCGGGCACGTCGTCGTGCACGCGCGGGCTGCCCGGTCGGACCGCCGCCTCCAGGTCCACCACGGCGGGCAGCGGGTCGAACTCCACTGCGATCAGGTCCGCGGCGTCCTCGGCCACGTACCGGCTGGTCGCCACCACCATCGCCACGGGCTCGCCGACGTGACGGACCACGTCGCCGGCCAGCGCCACCTGGGTCTTGTGGTGGACCAGGGCCGGGTGGGGGATGAGTTTGGGCAGCGGCCCGCGGATCCCCGGCGGGAGGTCCGCGGCGGTGAAGACCGCCACCACGCCCGGATGCGCCCGCGCCCGGCTGACGTCCAGACGCACCACGCGCGCGTGGGCGTGGGGGCTCCGGTAGAAGGCCGCGTGCAGCAGGCCCGGGAGCTGGAGGTCGTCGATGTACGTGCCGTGTCCTGTCAGCAGGCGCGGGTCCTCGTTGCGCGGGATCCGCGCGCCGAACCAGCGGGTCGCCATCCGGACCCTCCAGGGCGCCACCCGGCCGGTCTCGCCGGGCGGAAGAGAAGTGTTGTTTCGGGACCGTGCCAACCGGCTCCTCCCGAGCGCGGAGCTCCGCGCGGCCGTCCGGCGGATGCCGCGCGGTGTCGCGCGCACGCTGTCCGTCGGTGCGCCCGCAGCCCCGCCGCCGCATGGCAGCCCGTCCCACGACCGCCGGGCGTACGCGTCCCGCACGCACGCTGCCCGCGGGTGCGCCCGCAGATGGGCCAGAGCCGATGCGGCCGGGAGCCTGCAGCCGTGCCGGCGCAGACCGCACGCGTGGCCCCCTGCGCGGCGCCTGGTGCGCCGTGCGCCGCACGGCGGGCGCAGCGGAGGGCGCCCTGCGTCCGACACCGAAGTCACGGAGCACGGGCCAGCGCCCGACGACGCCGGCCGGCACGGAGGGCGTCATCGCCGGCGGTCGTTCGCGCGGGCCCAGGGCACAGGCGCGGGCACGGCGTGCGGATGGCCGGCGGCTCCGCGCCGGGATCGGCGGGCGCAGCGCCGCACGGCGCTGGAGGTGCGAGGGTGAGCAGGGTCGTCGAGTTCCTCTTCGGGCAGGGCCGCGAAGCCGAGGTCCGGGCGTTGATGCGCCGGCACCTCGACAAGGTCGGCGAGTGCGTGGCGCGGGCAGGCGAAGTGCTCGACGACTACCTGGCCGGACGCCTCGACGAAGCCAAGGCCGGCGCCATCGAGGTCGACCACCTGGAGACCGAAGCCGACCACCTGCGGCGGGCGGTGATCGACCTGCTCTACCGTGGGGCGTTCCTGCCCGTGGCCCGGCCCGACATCCACGACTTCGCCGAACGGGTGGACATGATCGCCGACGCGGCCGAGGTCACCTGCGACTTCCTGCTCGGCCAGCGCCCCGAGATCCCCGCCGAGTACGCCGAGAGCCTGCGCGAGATCGTCCGCCTCACCCGCGAGACGTTTGCGGCGCTGCACGAGGCGGTCACGCTGTACCTGACCGGCGGTGACCAGGGTGCCATCCGCGAGCGGCTCAAGCAGGTGGGGATCACCGAGTCCACCATCGACGACCACGAGTGGAAGCTCACGCGCCAGATCTTCACCTCGACCCTGCCGCTGGCCGCGCGCATGCACGTCAAGGCGTTCCTGGAGGCGCTCACCGAGATCTCCGACGACGTGGAAGACGCCGGCGACCGGCTGGAGATCCTGCTGATCGGCCTCAAGCTGTAGATGCTGGCGCTCCTGCCGGCCCTCTACCTCGGGTGGGGCGTCGGCGCCAACGACGCCGCCAACACGTTTGGCCCGCAGATCGGGGCCGGTGTGATCGCGTTCCGCCGCGCGGTGGTCCTCGCCGCGGTGTTCGCCTTCCTGGGCGCCGTGGTCGAAGGCCAGAAGGTGTTCGGCACCGTGGGGGGCCTGACGCGCCTGCGCCCGCACACCGCCGCCGTGGCCACGCTGGGGGCCGGGATGAGCGTCCACCTGATGACTGCGCTGGGGATGCCCATCTCGACGTCGCACGCGATCGTCGGGGCGCTGGTGGCGGTGGGGACGACGGAGCCCACCGGGATCCACCGGGGGATCCTGGCCAAGATGCTGGCGTCGATGGTGACGGCGCCTGTGGGTGCCGGCGGCATCGCCTACCTGCTCTACCGTCTGCTGGCCGTCCTGCAGGGGATACGCGGGCTGGACGCGCGGCGCTTCGACCGGCTCGTCCGCGTCGCGGCCGTGCTGGTGGGCTGCTACGCCGCCTACGCCCTGGGGTCCAACAACGTGGGCAACGCCATGGCGCCAGCCGTCGCCGCGGGCGTGCTGACCCCGGCGGCCGGTGCGGCGCTGGGCGGTGCGGCGATCGCCGCGGGCGTCCTGACCTTCAGCCGCCGTGTGATCCTGCTGGTGGGCAACCAGATCACCGCGCTCGACCCCGCCTCCGCGCTGGTGGCCGCCGCGGCCACCGCGCTGACCACCCACCTCTTCACCCAGGTCGGCGTGCCGGTCTCCACGTCCCAGGCCATGGTGGGCGCGGTGGTAGGGGTCGGGCTCACCAAGGGCATCGTGGCGGTGAACCGGCGCATCTTCTGGCTCGCGCCGGCGGGCTGGCTGGTGAGCATCTCGACCGCCGGCGTGCTCACGTACCTGGGGCTCGGGGTGCTGGCGCTCGTGCGGTGAGGCCGGCGTGGGAACGGTGCCGGGCCGGCGCCAGGACTGCTGTGCGGCGCCGCAGAAGGCATTCCCCGCCGACACTGTGCCGGGGAGGGTGGACCATGGCCATCGCGGCGAGCGAGCAGACCTACAAGAACTTCATCGGCGGCCGCTGGGTCGCCTCGTCCTCCGACCGCCTGGTCGCCAACCGCAACCCCGCCACGGGCGAGGTGCTGGGCCAGGTGCCACTGTCGACGCGCGAGGAGGCGCGCGCCGCGATCCAGGCCGCGGTCGACGCGTTCCCCCGGTGGCGCGCCACGCCGGGCCCCGTGCGCGGCCGCATCCTGTTCAAGGTGCTGGAGCTCTTCGAGCGGAAGATGCCGCAGCTGGCGGAGATCCTCACCCGCGAGGAGGGCAAGACCCTCGCCGAGTCCACGGGCGAGCTCGTGCGCAGCCGCAACATCCTCGAGTACATCGCCGGCGAGGGGCGGCGCCTGCGGGGGGAGACGCTGCCCAGCGAGCTGCCCAACACCTTCACCTACACCGTGCGCGAGCCGCTGGGCGTCGTGGCGGTGATCACCCCGTGGAACTTCCCGGCGGCCATCCCCATCTGGAAGCTGGCGCCCGCGCTGGTCTGCGGCAACACCGTGGTCTTCAAACCCGCCACGCTGACGCCGTGGACCGCCTCGGCGCTCGTGGAGCTCTTCCAGGAGGCCGGCCTGCCCGACGGGGTGCTGAACATGGTCATCGGGCCGGGCAGCACCGTCGGCGACGAGCTGATCACGCACCCTGCGGTGCGCGCCGTGTCCTTCACCGGCTCCAACGAGGTGGGGATCAAGCTCTACGAACGGGCGGCCGCCGGCGGTCGACGCGTGCAGGCCGAGATGGGCGGCAAGAACCCGGTCGTCGTCCTGGAGGACGCCGACCTGGAGCTGGCGCTGGCGGGCACGATCCAGGGTGCCTATGGGTCGACGGGCCAGCGCTGCACCGCCACCAGCCGGGTCATCGTCGTCGAGCGCATCGCCGACCGGTTCGTGGAGGAACTGGCGGCGCGGGCGCGGGCCCTGGTGGTCGGCGACGGGCTCGACCCCCGCACCCAGATGGGGCCCTCGGTGGACGAGTCCCAGATGAAGACGGTGCTGCGCTACATCGCCATCGGGCAGGAGGAGGGCGCCCGGCTGGTCACCGGTGGCCGGCGCCTGACCGAGGGCGCCTACGGCCGGGGGTACTTCGTCGAGCCCACCATCTTCGACCACGTCACGCCCCGGATGCGCATCTTCCAGGAAGAGATCTTCGGCCCCGTGCTGGCGGTCTGTCGCGTGCCCGACTTCGACGCGGCGGTCGAGGCCGCCAACGCGGTGCCCTACGGGCTCGCCTCATCCATCTACACGCAGGACCTGGCGAAGGCGATGCGGTTCGTCGACCGCAGCGAAGTGGGGATCGTCCACATCAACAACCCCACGGTGGGCGGCGAAGCGCACCTGCCCTTCGGCGGCACCAAGGCCACCGGCGTGGGCCCGCGGGAGCAGGGGAGCGTGGCCATCGACTTCTACAGCGAGCTCAAGGTCGTCTACCTCGACTACACCGGCGCCAAGCGCACGGCGACGTTCTTCTGAGCCGCCGGAAGGCGCGGCCGCCGATGGTGGCGCACGTGGTCGTCCGTGCGTGCCGGGCGGCGCGCCGCCGCGGGGCGCCTGCGGGCAGTCTCGTGCGTGAATGCGCCGCCACCGGGTCCGCGTTGCAGACCAGACCTGAATGCCGGCCACGGCAACCAGGCTGATGATCAAGCGTGAATGCCGCGACCACCGGGTCCGCGTTGCAGGCGGCGTGAGCGGCCGCCTGGGGATCTCCCGCACAAGCCTCACGTCGTGGCGGCGGGGATGCAGGGGCAGCCCCTCGGATGCGCGGCGGGCAGGGGGCCGGGCGGCGGCTGCGGAATGAGAAGCACAACACCCTTGAGGGAGGAGCGCCTATGGCTGGAGAGGCTCGTGTGCGCAGGGGGATCGCGGCAGGCCGCCTGGTCGCCGTCGCGGCGGTGCTGGTCGCGTTGCTGGCGGGCGCCGCGGCGTGGCAGCCCGCGCCGACGTCGGCGGCGGCCGGGCCCACGGTGACCCTGGCTATCCTGCACTTCAGCGTGATCAAGGGCACCACGTGGTCCGGCGCGCACCACCGCGCCGGGCAGCGCATCGCGGCCAAGTACCCCAACGTGAAGTACGTCTACCGCGAGGAAGTGGGCCCCGACGCCACGGTGCCGTTCGCCGAGGAGCTGATCCGCCAGGGCGCGAGCATCGTGGTGGGCAACGCGGAGTTCATGGGGTTGCCGCTGCGGGAGATCGCCGACCGCTACCCCAACGTCTACTTCGGCTCGGTAGTCGCCAGCGACATCTCCCAGAAGCCCAACTTCATCCGGTTCTTCCCGCGCCAGTACCAGGCGCTCTACCTGGAAGGGCTCGTCGCCGGCGCCCTGACCAAGACCGGCAACATCGGGGTCGTCTCGGCGTTCCCCAACATCCAGGTGCTGCGCCGTACGGCGGGCTTCCACCTGGGCGTGCAGGACGCAGCCCGGGCGCTGGGCAAGCGCGTGAACGTCTACATCAAGTACGTGGGCGACTGGTACAAGCCCACCGAGGAACGCGAGGTGGCCCGGACCCTGGTGAGCCAGCACCGGGTCGACGTGCTCACCCAGCAGACCGACTCGGGCTCGCCGCTGGACGTGGCGCAGGAGCGGGGCATCTGGTTCGTGGGCAAGGACATGGACATCGTGGGCTTCTACGGGTGGTCGAACACCGACACCGTGGCCATCTCGTTCGATACGCGCTGGGAGGTTCTCTACGACCGCATGGTGCGAGCCAAGCTGGCCGGCAGCCTGTCGCCGCGCACGTTGCTGTACCTGGGCATGCGGGACACCATGACCCTGGCCGACGGGACCGTGGTCAGCGCGGTGGACATCATGAACAACAAGAAGATCGGTGTGGAGGCCATCAGCCCCAAGGCACGCCGGGCGCTGCCCGAGACGATCGTGCGGCTCGTCGCGCAGCGCCGCGAGCAGATGATGAAGGGCGAGTGGGATCCCTTCCAGGCCCACGCCCTGGTGAGCAACGGCACCGGCCTGGCGCTCAAGGACCTGCCGATTCCGGCCCGGGGGACCGTCGTCAAGAAAGCCGGGGAGATGCCCTCGGACGAGTGGCTGCTGTCGAAGTTCAACTTCGCGCTGGAGGGCATGACCATCCTTCGGTGAGGCCCCACGCGGGCGCCGGGGCTGCGCGGGGCGTAGACGGCGGGGGCCGCTCCCGCGCCGGTGACGTGGCCGCGGCGCGCAGGGTCGTGACGTGGACGTCTCCTCCCGGGGCTGCCAGCGCCGGGAGGAGGCGTCCTGGGCCTACCGGGCCGACAAGCGACCGGTCGCGTCCCTCGCGCGCTCCCCGTGGCCCGCACGGTGATGGTCAGTGGCGCCCGGCCATCGGCCCGACAGGCGACACGCCGTGCTGCCGCGCCCGCCTCGCACCGTGCGCGTCCCGGGGTCGGCACTAGTGCACCACGACACACCGGCCGGCGAGGTCATCCTGGAGGCCCGGGGCATCACCAAGCGGTTCCCCGGGGTGCTGGCGCTGGACCGCGTCGACCTCGACGTGCGTGCCGGCGAGGTGCAGGCGATCCTCGGCCAGAACGGCGCCGGCAAGACCACCCTGATGAACGTCCTCTTCGGCCTGGTGCACCCGGACGAGGGCCAGCTCGTCCTGCGTGGCCGGCCGGTGGCGTTCCGGTCCCCCCACGACGCGCTTGCCGCGGGGATCGGCATGGTGCACCAGACCCGCAGGCTCGTAGCGGCCCACACGGTGGTCGAGAACGTCATCCTGGGCCATCCGCGGGCCCGCGGCGTGCTCGATCTGCGCCGGGCCCGCCGGGACCTCGAAGCCTACTGCGCCCGCTATGGCCTCGCCATCGACCTGGGGGCGAAGGTCTGGCAGCTCTCCGAGGGCGAGAAGCAGTGGGTCGAGATTCTCAAAGCGCTCTACGGCGGCGCCAGGATTCTGATCCTCGACGAGCCCACCTCCGCCCTGACGCCGCCCGAGGTGAAGACCCTGCTGGACGTGCTCCGGGCCATGGTGGCAGAGCAGGGGCTCACGGTGCTGCTCGTCACCCACAAGCTGCCGATCGTGATGGCGATCAGCCACCGCGTGACGGTGCTCCGGGCGGGGCGGGTCGTCGCGCGCCTGCCGACCGCTGCGGCAACGGAAGCGACGCTGGTGCAGCACATGATCGGCCAGGAGGTCGCCGCCCCGACGGTCGACGCCCCGACGACGGCCGGGCGGCCCGTGCTGGAGGCGGACCACCTGGCGGCCTACAACGACAAGAACCTGTTGGCACTGCGCGGCCTCTCGTTTGCGCTCCACGCGGGCGAGATCCTGGGCGTGGCCGGCGTCACGGGCAATGGCCAGGAGGAACTCGCCCAGGTCCTGGCGGGGTTGCGGCCCGCGGCCAGCGGGACCGTGCGTCTGGACGGCCGCGACATCACCGCGGCCTCGCCCCTGGAGCGGTGGCGGCTGGGCATCGGGTACATCCCCGCAGAGCGCACCACGGTGGCCTCCATCGCGACGTTCTCGCTGGTCGAGAACACCGCGATGAACTTCCACTTCGACCCGGCGTACACCCGGCGCGGTCTGTTCGACTACGCGGGGCTCGAGGCCCTGACGGCGCGCATCCTCGCAAGCTATCGGGTCCAGGCGCCCGGCCCGCGGGTCCCGGCGCAGCACCTCTCGGGTGGCAACCTCCAAAAGCTCATCCTGGGCCGGGTCCTCGCCCGCGCGCCGCGCGTGCTCATCGCCCACCTGCCCACGCAGGGGCTGGACGTCGAGGCGGCTGCGTTCGTGCGCGGCAAGCTCCTGGAGGCGCGGGCTGGCGGGGCGGCCGTCCTGCTCATCTCCGAGGACCTGGACGAGATCCTGGCGCTCGCCGACCGCGTGGCGGCCATGTACGAGGGCCGGTTCGTGGCGATCCTGCCGCGCGAGGCTGCCTCCGCCGAGACCGTGGGCGCCATGATGGCGGGGCTGCGGCCGGAGGAGGCGGGCCTGGCGTGAGGCTCGGGCGCTACGCGCTGGTGCTCGAGCGGCGGCCGACGCGTCCCGCCGCCCACGCGGTCCTGACCGCGGTCCTGGCCATCGCCCTGGCCCTGGCAGGGTCCAGCGTGCTGTTCCTCTCCAGCGAGGCCGGTGTGCTCGCCGCCTACCGGGCCATCTTCTCGTACGCGTTCCTCAACCCCCGGGGTTTCGTCGCCACCGTGCACCGGGCCATCTACCTGCTGCTGTGCACCGTGGCGTTCGTGGTCCCGCTGCGCGCGGGCCTGTGGAACATCGGGTTGCCCGGCCAGGTCTACGCGGGCGCGCTGGCAGCGTTCGCCGTGCCGTTTGCGCTGGGCGCCGACCCGCAGGCCCTGCCGCTGCCCCCGGTGCTGCTCGTCGCGCTGATGGCGGCGGCCGCCGCCGTCGCAGGCGCGGCAGTCGCCGGGGCGGTGGGCCTCCTGCGGGCCCGATTCCAGGTGAACGAGATCCTGGTGACCATGATGCTGAACTCGATCCTGTTCTGGCTCGTCGCGAACTTCATCAAGGAGGGCGGCCCGTTCATGAGCGCCACAGCCGAGGGCGAGAGCTTCACCCTCCCGGTGGCGCTGCGGGCGCCGCTGGTGCTCGACGTCCCGCTCACGGCCGCGGTGGCGCTCGGCGCCGCCGTGCTGCTCGATCTCTTCTTCGCCCGCACCGCGGCCGGCTACCGCGTGCGGGCGTTGGGCGAGAACCCCGCGGCCGCACGGTACGCCGGTGTCTCCCCGGTGCGGCTCACGGTGCTCGTCTTCGTGGTCGGCGGCGCGCTGGCGGGGCTGGCCGGCTACCACTACTTCGGGGCCGTCCCGGGGCTCTACAAGATTCCGGGGAACTACGGCTTCTACGGCGACCTGGCGTTCTACGGGATCATCTGCGCCCTGATCGCCCGCGGCAGCTCGCTGGGCGCCGTGCCCATCGCGGTGCTGTTCGCCGGGCTCTCGCTGGGCGCCCGCTTCGCGCAGGGCGCGCTGCGCCTGCCGTTCGGCGTCGACTACGCCATGCTGGGCCTGCTCATGATGACGTTCGTCGGCTCGCACGTGCTGTACCACTACCGCATCGCCTGGCGGCCGGTGGCGCTGGCGGTCACGCCGGCGCCCTCGCCCAGGTGGCCCTGACCGCGGGGGGACGGCCATGCGGGTCAGGCGGATGCGGCGCTGGCCACCACCGCGCGCGGAGCGGCCCTGGGCGGACCGTGCCCGGACGGGCAGACCGTGGCCCCGTCGACGACACGGTGGGGCCGTCGGGAGGTGGACGGCGGTAGCGGAGGGCGGCGCGTGACGGAACTCCTCGTGCGCAGCCTGGAGGCCTCCACCGTCTTCCTCTTCGCGGCCCTGGGCGAGCTCGTGAACCAGCGCGGCGGGGTCCTCAACGTGGGGCTCGAGGGCGTCATGCTCTTTGGCGGGACGCTGGGGTTCCTGGCAGCGCAGGCCGCCGCCAGCCATGCCCTGGGATTCGCGGCAGCGCTGGCCATCGGCGCCGTGCTGGGCGGCGCCCACGGCTTCTTCGCCATCACCTTGCGCGGTGACCAGGTCGTGAGCGGCATGGGGCTGTGGATCCTCAGCTTCGGGCTCACGACCTACATCGGCAACCCGCACACCGGTCCGCTGGGGCTGGGCCGTCTCCCGACGCTGTGGGGCCTCTCGCCGTTCGTGCTGCTGGGCGTCGTGCTGGTGCTCGCGGTATGGGGGCTGCTGGCCCGGACCGGCCCGGGGCTCGCGATCCGCGCCGTGGGCGAGAATCCGGCGGCGGCCGAAGCGTCGGGCATCGACGTGGCCGCGGTCCGGTACCTGTGCGTGATCGGCGGGGGCATGCTGGCGGGCCTGTCCGGCGCAGTCTACACCCTGTCCTACAACCCCGTGTGGAACTACAACTTCCTGATGGGGTGGGGGTTCGTCAGCCTGGCCCTGGTCTTCTTCTCGTTGTGGCATCCCGTGATCTTGCTCGGCGGCGCGCTCCTCTTTGGCCTGATGTGGCAGCTCTCGCTCAGTCCGGAGCTCCTGCTGCCGGGCGTGCTCTCGCGCTACATCTGGCGCACGGTGCCCTTCGTCACGACCATCGTGATCCTGGCGGTCATCTCGACCCCATGGTTCCGGGCCCGCTGGGGCCTGGCGAAGCCCGAGGCGCTGGGGCGGCCCTACCCGAGCGACTAGCGGGAAGGGCGCCGCCGGGGGAGAGGAGCCGCCCGCGGCGCCGCGCAAGCGGCACCCCCCCGAGCCGCCGGACTATCGCGCCGGCTGCTTCACCGGGGCCAGGTGGCCGGGCCGGTACACCCCGATCTGGAAGATCCGGTCGTGCAGTGCGGGGTTGCCGGGCTGGTGGACGAGCCCGAACTGCAGGCCCAGGTCGTCGTAGTGGAGCCGCGCCACGCGGTCCTCGGGGTAGCGGTATTCCTTGTAGGTCTTGCCGTAGACCTCCTCGATCCTGCCGCGCCGCATCATGAGCGACACGCCGCGGTCGGTGCGGTACCGGTCGTTGGTGCCAAACGCGCTGATCAGGCGGATCCGCCCCGTGGCCATCGCCAGCGAGACCCACAGCCCCTCGGCGCGCCACTCGTACAGCACGATCCCTTCCCGGGGGAACTCGTCGCGCCGGGGCTTGGTGCCGACGGCCGCGACGATCTGCTCGATGGTCATGGTGAGCCGCGCGGGCCCCACGCGCTCGCCCGGGACGATCAGCCCGTCGCCGACGACCTGGCTGCCGGGGCGCGACACCTCGGGGCGGGAGCCCTCGCCGCCCGGGCCCTCCGGTTGCGCGCGCACGGCGGAGGCCGCGAGCACGGTCACGAGGAGGATCGCCATGGGCACGGGCAGTCGCATCATCTTCCCTCCACGGGCGCCCGGCCCGTGCGCCGGGCAGATGGTGTACGCGCATCGTCGGACAGCTGGGTGCATGCGCATTGCCCGACAGGCCGACAGATCGCGCCCGCACGTTGGCGCGTCGCCCAGCGCTGCCGTCGGCACCGGCGTCGACGCGCTCACGGGCTATCGTAGCCCGTGGGGTCGGCGCTGACCAGGCCGATCCGGCCCCGGTGCCGTGCACCCGCTGCCGGCGCGGCCGATCGTCCGGCGGCGCCCTTGACGGCCCGCGCGGGGGCGGGCATAGTGGAATTCGAGGATTTTGGAAATGCCAAAGGCAGCGAGGGTGCAGGAGCAGCGCATGGTGCGCATCTTCAAGGCGCTGGGCGATCCCACGCGCTACCGGATCGTCCGCGTCCTGATGGATCGGGGCGAGGTGGCCTGCCGGGACCTCGCCAGGCTGTTCCCGCTGAGCGCACCGGCGCTGTCGCACCACTTCCGGGTGCTCCAGGAGTGCGGCCTGATGCAGATGCGCAAGGAGGGCGCCTACCACTTCTTCCGGGTGGACCGGCACCTGGTGGAGCGCGTCCTGCACGCCTGGACCGCGCGAAAGTCCTGAGCAGGTCCTGCGCTGGTCTCTTGCGGTGTGCAAGACAATTCGATTATTTTGGAATTCTGGAAGCATCGTTTTTCGTAGTACGGTGTGGGTACTACGGGGCATACGGAAGGAGGGACGCACGATGGAAACGCTCTTCATCATCGGTCGGATCCTGCTGGGCGGGTTCTACCTGTTCAACGCCCTCAACCACTTCACGAAGGCCGACATGATGGCCGGGTACGCGGGGAGCAAGGGTGTGCCGGCGCCCAAGGCCATGGTGCTGGTCACCGGGGTCTTGCTCCTGATCGGCGGGTTGAGCATCCTCTTCGGCGTCTACCCCACGGTCGGCGTCCTGGCCCTGGTGGTGTTCTTCGTCCCGGTGACGTTCTGGATGCACAACTTCTGGGCCGTGCAGGACCCGATGCAGAAGACGATGGAGATGGTCCAGTTCGCCAAGAACATGGCGCTGCTGGGCGCGGCCCTGGCGCTGCTGGCCATCCCGCAGCCCTGGCCGCTGAGCCTGGGCCGGTAGATCGCCCGGGGCGTGGCGGCGTCGCGCGTGGGATCGTCCCGACCCCACGCGCGACGCGCTCTCCGTGGACAGACCGCGGGTGTCGCGCGTCTGTTCCACGACGCCGGCGCCGTGGCCGCCGCAGGTTTGACACGCGGAATGCGCCATGGCTATAGTGGGCCTGCACGCCGGCTGACCGTCCCGGAGGGTGTGTTGATGAAGATCGAAGGGCAGTACGTGCTGCCTGCCCGTCGCGAGCGGGTGTGGGAGGCCCTGAACGACCCCGAGGTGCTCACCAGGGCCACGCCGGGGCTCAAGGCCCTGCGGCCCGCGGGGCCCAACGAGTACGCGGCCACCATCGAGCTGGCTGTGGGGCCCGTCAAGGGCTCCTACGACGGCAGGGTGCGCATCACCGACCAGGTCGCGCCCGAGAAGATGACGCTGGTGGTCGAGGGCGGCGGCCGCGCCGGCACGATCAAGGCCACCGGCAACCTGACCCTGCAGGCGCAGGGCGATCAGACCCTGGTCACGTACGTGGGCGACGCCCAGGTCACCGGCGTGCTCATGAGCGTGGGCCATCGGCTGTTCGGCGGCGTGGCCAAGCAGCTGGCAGGCGAGTTCTTCAAGGCCCTCGAGCGCGAGGTGGCCCGGCGCGCAGACCGCGCCTGACGCCGTTCGCCCTTTCGCAAGCCTGCGCAGAACTGCCAAAGAGGGGCGCTCGCGCGGTAATTTGCCTGTAACGCCTGCTTTTCTCGCCGCGTTTAGGCGTTGACAGGGCGCCTTTTCACGCTGATTATTGGCACGACAGTCCCAGGAGGCGTCGTTCTCTCTAGAGAACGACTTTAGAAACGATCCGCGGAGTCCGCGTGCTCCGGCAGGGGGGGCCGGTGGTACCTGCTGTCGTCCGCGCCGTCAGGATCATCAGGTACCTCGAGCGCCGGGGCAGCCGGGGTGCGACCCTCGCGCAGATCCACCGCGTCCTCGACCTCAACAAGAGCACCTGCCACAACCTGCTCAAGACCCTCGCGGCGTTGAGACTGGTGGAGTTCCTGCCGCGCTCGCGCCGCTACCAGCTGGGGCCGGCGCTCTTCGCGGTCGGCCGGCCGATCGACCGCAGCCTGCACACCATCTCGGGCGGCCGATCCATCGCGCCGCGCAAGCGACGACACAGGGGGTGGGGAGCCATGATCCCGGAGCGGTTCGAGTACCTCGCGCCGACCAGCGTCGCCGAGGCCGTGGAGCTCCTCCGCGCGCACGGCGGCGACGCCAGGCTCCTGGCCGGCGGCCACAGCCTGATCCCCCTCATGAAGCTCCGGCTCGCGATGCCGCGGTACGTGATCGACCTGAACCGCGTGCCGGGGCTCGCCTACGTCGAGGAGGCCGACGGCGTCCTGCGCATCGGCGCCATGACCCGTCACGCCGACATGGAGCACGCCGACGTGGTGCGGCGCCGCTACCCGCTGCTCGCGGACGCCGCCCGGGTGATCGCCGATCCCCTGGTGCGCAACATGGGCACGGTCGGCGGCGCGCTGGCCCACGCAGACCCCGCGGGCGACTGGGGCGCCGCAATGCTCGCCGCCCGCGCCACCGTGGTGGCCACCGGGCCCCGGGGCGAGCGGGTCGTGGCCATCGACGAGTTCTTCCTCGACACGTTCGCCACGGCGCTGGAGCCCGACGACGTGCTCACCGAGATCCGCGTGCCGCAGCCGGCGCCGCGCACCGGGGGTGCCTACCTGAAGCTCGAGCGCAAGGTGGGGGACTTCGCCATCGCCGCGGTGGGCGCGCAGGTGACCCTGGATGCGCGCGGGGTCTGCACGGCCGTGGGCATCGGGCTGTGCAACGCGGGCCCGCGCTCGCTGCGGGCCCGGGACGCCGAGGAGGCGCTGCTGGGCCGCGTGCCCGACGAGGCCACCATCGCGCGGGCAGCCGAGGCCGCCGCGCGCGAGGCCGATCCGTCCAGCGACCTGCGCGGTCCGGCCGAGTACAAGCGCGACGTCGTCCGGGTGCTGGCGGCCCGGGCGCTCAGACGGGCCCTGGCACGGGCGTCGGGGAGGGAGTGAACATGGGTTACCGCGTGCACGTGACGGTCAACGGCACCCCGCGCGAGGCCGAGGTGGAGGCGCGGCTGCTCCTGGTGCACTTCATCCGGGAGGTGCTGGGCCTCACGGGGACCCACATCGGGTGCGACACCACGAACTGCGGCGCGTGCACCGTCCTGCTGGACGGGCGACCGGTCAAGTCGTGCACCGTGTTCGCGGTGCAGGCCGACGGCCGGGACCTCATGACGGTGGAAGGCCTGGCCCGCGACGGCGAGCTGCACCCGATCCAGGAGGGCTTCCACGAGCGGCACGGCCTGCAGTGCGGGTTCTGCACGCCCGGGATGATGATGACGGCCTATGCCCTGCTCCAGCGCACCCCGGCGCCCACCGAGGAGGAGATTCGCTGGGCCATCGCGGGCAACCTCTGCCGGTGCACGGGCTACGTGAACATCGTCGAGGCGATCAGGTACGCGGCCGAGAAGCTGCGCGGCGCGCCGGTCACCACGGGAAGGGGGAGCTAGGACCATGGCCACCCAGGCGCACGGCATGGGGCATGCGGTCAAGCGCAAGGAGGACGCCCGTTTCCTGCGCGGCAAGGGCACGTACATCGACGACATCACGCTGCCGGGCATGCTCTACCTGGACATCGTCCGCAGCCCGTACGCCCACGCCCGCATCACCGCCATCCACACCGAGAAGGCCCTGGCCATTCCGGGCGTGCTGGCGGTCATCATGGGCCGGGATCTCGACCGGTACGGCCTGGCCTGGATGCCAACCCTGATGAGCGACCGGCAGATGGTCCTGCCCATCGACACGGTCCTCTACCAGGCCCAGGAGGTGGCCGCCGTCGTGGCCACCGACCGGTACACCGCGGCCGACGGCGTCGCGGCGGTCGAGGTCGACTACGAGCCGCTGCCGGCCGTCGTCGACCCGCGGGCGGCGCTGCGGCCCGATGCGCCGGTCCTGCGCCAGGACCGCGCCCAGAAGACCAACCACATCTGGCACTGGGAGGTGGGCGACCGGGAGGCCACCGACCGGGCGTTCCGCGAGGCCGAGGTCACGGTGGCCCAGGACCTGTACATCCCGCGCATCCACGTGTCGTCCATCGAGACCTGCGGCTGCATCGCCCGGTGGGACCCCGTGGAGGGCAAGCTGACGCTGTGGATGACCACGCAGGCCCCGCACGCCATCCGGACCGTGGTGGCGCTGGTGGCCGGGCACCTGGGGCTGGCCGAGCACAAGATCCGCGTGATCGCTCCCGACATCGGCGGCGGTTTTGGCGGCAAGGTCCCGGTCTACCCTGGCTACGTGCTGGCGGTGGCGGCCTCGGTGCTGACCGGCCGGCCCGTGAAGTGGATCGAGGACCGCATGGAGAACCTGCAGGCCGACTCCTTCGCCCGCGACTACCACATCACCGCCGAGCTGGCGGCCACCAAGGACGGCCGGCTGCAGGCGCTGCGGGTGAAGACCATCGCCGACCACGGCGCCTTCGACGCGGCAGCCAACCCGTCCAAGTTCCCCGCCGGGCTGTTCTCCATCTGCACCGGGTCCTACGATTTCCGCACGGCCTTCGCCGAGGTCGACGGCGTCTACACCAACAAGCCGCCGGGCGGGATCGCCTACCGCTGCTCGTTCCGCGTCACCGAGGCCTCCTACACCATCGAGCGCATGGTGGACATCCTGGCCCACGAGCTGGGCATCGACCCCGCCGAGTTCCGCCTGCGGAACTTCATCCGGCTCGACCAGTTCCCGTACCGGTCGGCGCTGGGCTGGACCTACGACAGCGGCAACTACGAGGCGGCGCTGCGGAAGGCCATGGAGCGCATCGGGTACTGGGACCTGCGCCGCGAGCAGGCCGAGCGGCGGCGCCGCGGCGAGCTCATGGGGATCGGCATCTCCAGCTTCACCGAGATCGTCGGGGCCGGCCCCTCCCATACCTTCGACATCCTGGGCCTGAAGATGTTCGACAGCGCCGAGATCCGCATCCACCCCACGGGCAAGGTCGTGGCGCGCTTTGGCACCAAGTCCCAGGGGCAGGGGCACGAGACCACCTACGCGCAGATCATCGCCCACGAGCTGGGGATCCCCGAAGACGACATCGTCGTCGAGGAGGGCGACACCGACACCGCGCCCTACGGGCTCGGCACCTACGCCAGCCGGAGCACACCGACCGCGGGGGCGGCAGGGGCCGTGGCGGCCCGCAAGATCCTGGACAAGGCGCGGAAGATCGCCGCCTACCTGTTGGAGGCGCGCGAGGACGACCTGGTGTGGGAGCGGGGCCGGTTCCACGTGAAGGGCTCGCCCGAGCGCGCCAAGACCATCCAGGAGATCGCCTTCGCGGCGTACACCAACCACCCGCCGGGGCTGGAAGCGGGGCTGGAGGCCGTGGCCTACTACGATCCGCCGAACCTCACGTTCCCCTTCGGCAGCTACATCTGCGTCGTCGACATCGACAAGGGCACGGGCGAGGTCAAGATCCGCCGGTTCGTGGCCGTCGACGACTGCGGCAACATCATCAACCCCATGATCGTCGAAGGGCAGATCCACGGCGGGCTCACCATGGGCCTGGCGCCGGCGCTGTACGAGGAGATCACCTACGACGAGCACGGCAACATGCTCGGGGGCAGCTTCATGGACTACCTGCTGCCCACCGCGGTGGAGACGCCGCGGTGGGAGACCGACAAGACGGTGACGCCCTCGCCCCACCACCCGCTGGGTGCCAAGGGCGTGGGCGAGTCGGCGACGGTGGGCGCGCCGGCGGCCATCGCCAACGCGGTGATCGACGCGCTGTGGCACCTGGGCGTGCGGCACATCGACATCCCCATCACGCCGTGGAAGGTGTGGAAGGTGCTGCGCGAGCGGGGGGTGACCGAGTAGGTGCGGGCGCGGCTGCGGCCGCGGGCCGGCCTCCGCGCCGCCGGCGATCGGGGTGGCGGGAGCCATGGATGACGTCCTCGACCGCGCGCAGGCGCTCCGGGCGCAGGGGGTGCCGTTCGTGCTGGCCACGGTGGTGCGGGTCGCGCGTCCCGCATCGGCGCGGGCCGGCATGAAGGCGATCCTCACCGCCGATGGGACACTGGACGGCTGGGTCGGCGGCAGCTGTGCCCACGGCGCGGTGGTGCGGGAAGGGTTGCGAGCGCTGCGCGCCGGGCAGCCGCGCTTGCTGCGCCTGCTCCCCACCGCGGTGCCCGCGGAGGACGAGGGGGTGGTCGAGCAGCCGATGCCCTGTCACAGCGGCGGTGCGCTGGAGATCTATCTCGAGCCGGTGCTGCCGGCGCCGCGCCTCGTCGTGGTGGGCGATGCCCCGCTGGCCGATGCGCTGGCGCACCTGGGGGCGCTGGCCGGATTCGCCGTGGTGCGCGCGGGCGCAGCGGAGGCCGGGCCGGAGGGGCCGCGTGCGGCCCTGGCCGCCCCGCAGATGGCCGGCGCGTACGTGGTCGTGGCCACCATGGGCCAGTACGACGAGGACGCGCTCGCGCACGTGCTGCAGGCCGCCCCGGCCTACGTGGGGCTGGTGGCCAGCCGGACGCGGGCGGCGGCGGTGCGGGCCGAGCTGGCACGGCGGGGCGTCGACGACGTACGGTTGCGCGCTGTCAAGGCGCCCGCCGGCCTCGACATCGGCGCGCGGACCCCCGAGGAGATCGCCGTCAGCATCGTCGCCGAGCTCGTCCAGGTCCGACGGGCGGCGGCGACGCCGGCGGCGGCGCCGGAGATGGTCGCCCCGGCCGTCGGTACGCCAGCAACGCCGGGTGTGCGCGCCGAGGCCGAGGGGCCACACGCGCCTGCACCGCACGCGCGGCCTGAGGCTGCGCGCGCGCCCGACGTGGCGAGCGGCGCCCTGGCAGCCGGCGCGCTGGACGCTGGTGCGCACGTCCCTGCCGGCGGCGAGGCGGTCGATCCGGTGTGCGGCATGACCGTGGCGCGCGCAGCCGCCCTTGTGGCGGAGTACGGCGGTCACCAGTACTACTTTTGCTGCGCGCACTGCCGGCAGGCGTTCCTCCGCGAGCCTGCGCGCTACGCGGCGGTGACGACGTAGGCGTCTTGGGGGAAGGCCGCCGACCACCACCGCGGGCGCCGCGGGGTGGACGTCTCGGTGACGAGCCGCTATGATACGCAGTGGGATGGCGCGGCCATCCCTCTTCGTTTGTTTGTGTGGGACCGCCATCATCGGCAAAGACGGAGTGATCGATGCATTCCGAGATCAAGCGCATCCAGGAGCTGCTGGCCGGCCAGGGCTACGTCGCCGACCGCGCCATCGCCACCAGCGTCTACCTCTCCATCGCCCTGCGCAAGCCGCTGCTCATCGAGGGCGCGGCGGGCGTGGGCAAGACCGAGGTCGCCAAGGTCATGGCCCGGTCGCTGGGCACCGACCTGATCCGGCTCCAGTGCTACGAGGGGCTGGACGCCACCACCGCCCTCTACGAGTGGAACTACCAGCGCCAGCTCCTCCACATCCGGTTGTCGGAGAACAGCGACCGCACCATCGAGGAACGCGAGGCCGAGATCTTCAGCGAACCGTTCCTGCTGAAGCGCCCGTTGCTGGACGCCATCACCCGTGACGTGGCGCCCGTGCTGCTGGTCGACGAGATCGACCGGGCGGACATCGAGTTCGAGGCGTTCCTGCTGGAGGTGCTGTCCGACTTCCAGGTGACGATCCCCGAGATCGGCACCATTCGCGCCAGCGCCACGCCCTACGTGGTGCTGACCAGCAACCGCACCCGGGAACTCGGCGACGCCCTGCGCCGTCGCTGCCTGTACCTGTGGATCGACTACCCCAGCTTCGAGAAGGAGCTGGAGATCGTCCGGCGCAAGGTGCCCGACGTCGACACCCGGCTGGCCGAGCAGATCGCGGCGTTCATGCAGCTGGTGCGGCGCGTCAAGCTCGAGAAGACGCCCGGGGTGGCCGAGACGCTGGACTGGACCGCGGCCCTGCTCGCGCTGCACCGCGAGCACCTCGACCGCGACACCGTGGAGGAGACCCTGGGGGTGCTGTTCAAGCACCAGGACGACGCCGCGTTGATCCGCACCCAGTGGCTGGACCGTCTGCTGGACGGGGTCGCCACGCTGGAGAGGGACGGACGCCCGTGGACCCAGGAGCGTATCGCGCAGGTCGCGCAGCGGCTGGAGGCCCGGCGGTAGCCCACGCCCGCTGGGCGAACCTGGCCGCCAACGTGGTGGGCTTCTGCCGGCTGCTGCGGGCCCGTGGGCTGGCGGTGGGCCCGCAGGAAGCGGCCGACGCCCTCCGGGCGCTGGTCAGCGTGGACGTCGGCGACCGGCGCGAGGTCTACCTGGCGCTGCGGGCGGTGCTCGCCTCGGGGCAGGACGCCCAGCAGATCTTCGACGAGGCGTTCTGGCAGTACTGGGGCCCGCGCCCGGAGCCCGACCTGCTGCCGGCCCCCGCGCAGGAGGGTACCCTGGTGCTGGACGCTCGGCAGGCCCTCGACCGCGTCCTGCTCGAGTGGCAGGACGCCACAGAGGCCGAGGACGACGGCGAGGGCGAGCGCCTGCCCGCCTACAGCCCCGTCGAGGCCCTCACGCGCAAGGACTTCAGCACGTTCACCCCCGACGAGCTCAACGAGATGGCGCGGATCGTGGCGGCCATCGCCCGGCGGGTGGCCACGCGGTTGTCACGGCGCACGCGCCGCAGCGCCCGGGGACACCTGGTCGACCTGCGCCGCACCATGCGGCACAGCCTGCGCCGCGGCGGCGAGATCCTGGAGATCCTGCGGCGCGAACGCAAGGTGCAGAAGAGCCGTATCGTGCTGCTGTGCGACGTGAGCGGCTCGATGGACCTCTACAGCCGCTTCCTGATCCAGTTCGTCTACGCCCTGCAGCACGCCACCGGCCGCGTCGAGACCTTCGTGTTCAGCACGAGCCTCAGCCGCATCACCGGCCAGCTGGCCCACGAGGACCTGCGGGCCGCCCTCGACGCGGTGGCGCGTCAGGTGCCGGACTGGTCCGGGGGCACGAAGATCGGCCGGAGCCTGCGGGACTTCCTGGACCACTACGGCGCCCTGCTCGACCGGCGCACGGTGGTCATCATCATCAGCGACGGGTGGGACACGGGCGACGTGGACGTGCTCGAGGCCGCCATGGACGAGCTCCACCGCCGGGCCGCCAAGGTGATCTGGCTCAACCCGCTGCTGGCGAGCCCGGGGTACGAGCCGATCTGCCAGGGGATGCGGGTGGCGCTGCCCTACGTGGACGTGTTCGCGCCGGCGCACAACCTGGAGAGCCTGCGCCGGCTGGAGCGGTACCTGGGGACGAGGCGATGAAGGAGCTACAGGAGATCCTTGCGGCAGTGGACGACGCCCGGGCGCGGGGCGAGGCGACCGCGCTGGCCACCATCGTCGGCGTGCGCGGGTCCACCTACCGGCGTGCGGGCGCGCGCCTGCTGACCACGGCCACCGGCCGGCAGGTGGGCAACATCAGCGGCGGGTGCCTGGAAGGCGACGTGGCCGTGGTCGCCGAGGAGGTCCTGGCGAGCGGCGTGCCGCGCCTGGTGACCTACGACCTGACCGCCGACGACGACATGGTCTGGGGGCTGGGGCTGGGCTGCAACGGCGCCATCGACGTCTTCGTGGAGCCGACGGCCCCAGACGACGTCCTGTGGGAGGCGGTGCGCGCGGCGCTGGCCGCCGACGAGCCGGTCGTGGTCGTGACGGTGGTGGAGGGGACGCCGGCCCTCCCCGCGGGTCGGCGCCTGGTGGTCTGGGCCGATGGCCGCACCGGAGGCGGGCTGGGCGATCCCGCGCTGGAGGCCGAGGCCACGCGGTGGGCCGAGGCGGCGCGGGCCGAGCTGCGCACCGAGGTCCGGCAGGCGCAGGCCGGCGGCGCGCCGGTGCGGCTCTTCGTCGAGGTGCTGCACCCGCCGCTGCGCCTGGTGGTCTGTGGCGCGGGGCACGACGCGATCCCGGTGGTGCGGTTTGCGGCGCAGCTGGGGTGGCGGGTCCTGGTCGTCGACCGTCGCGAGGTGTTCCTCACCCCCGAGCGGTTCCCCGGCGCTGCGGGGTTCGTGAAGACCGAGTTTCCGGAGGCCGGCCAGGCGGTGCCCACGGACCCGCACACCTACGTGCTGATCATGACCCACAACTACATGCACGACCGCGACCTGCTGCGCGCGTTCCTGCCCACGCCCGTGGCCTACCTGGGGATGCTCGGCCCCCGTGCCCGCACCGAGAAGATCCTGGCCGACCTGGCGCGGGAGGGCGTGACGCTCGACGACGCGCAGCGCGCGCGCATCTACGGGCCGGTCGGCCTGGACATCGGCAGCGAGACACCCGACGAGATCGCCATCGCCGCCATCGGCGAGATCCTGGCCGTGGCCCGCCGACGCCGGGCCGGGTTCCTGCGCGACCGGCGGGCGCCCATTCACGCGTCCGTCCCGGCCGGATGACCGACCGCCAGCCCGGGCCGGCCGCCGTGGTGCTGGCCGCGGGGGCCAGCACGCGCATGGGGCGCCCGAAGCTCGCCCTGCCCGTGGGCGGCGTGCCGATGCTGCGGCGTGTCGCCGAGGCCGCGGCAGCCTCGCGCTGCGGCGAGGTGGTGGTCGTGCTGGGCGGCGCCCACGCGGCGGCCTACCGGCCGCTGCTGGACGGGCTCCCGGTGCGCGTGGTCGAGAACCCCGATCCTGGCGAGGGCATGGGCTCGTCGATCCGTGTCGGCGTGGCGGCGATCTCTCCCGAGGCCACCGGGGTGGTGATCCTGCTCGCCGACCAGCCCCTGGTCACGGCCGCCATCATCGACCAGCTGGTCGAGACCGCGGTTGCGGGCGGCCACCGCATCGTGGCTTCGGCGTACCGTGGCGTCGTCGGTCCGCCCGCGTACTTCGACCGGGCCCTCTTCCTCGAACTCCTCACCCTGGAGGGCGATCGCGGCGCGCGCAGCGTCATCGAGCGGTACCCTCAGCAGGGGGTGGCCCTGCCGCTGCCGGAGGAGGCGGCAGTCGACGTCGACGTGCCCGAGGACCTACCCGCCACCGGTGCGGAGCCTTGAGTGGGACGTGGCACGACTCTCCCCACGTGGTGTAGCAGGCCCCCCGAGCGCGGCACGCGATCCCCAGCTGTACCGGACGATGCGCCGCTGTGGGGTCGGCCGCGCGACCTCCACGAAGCCCGTGCGGAGGAAGGTCGACAGGAGCCCCATGTACGCGGCGCCTGGCCCACCGGCCGGAGCACGCACGTGGGGGTACGCTTCCAGCGCGGTCCCACCCTGCGCCCGCACGTACGCGATGGCGCCCTGCAGGAGCTGCTCGACCACCCCGAGGCCGCGCCAGGTCTTGGCCACGTAGAGACACACCACCGACCACACCGGCTCGTCGTCGACCCGCCGAAGCGTCGGCGAGCGTTCGAGCGCCGGATAGCGCTCGCGGGGGGCGACCGAGCACCAACCGACCGGCGTGCCACCTACGAACGCCACGACGCCGATGGGGGTTCCGGACACCACCAGACGCCGCAACGCCAGCCGCCGTCCTCGAGGGCCCAGACGCTGGAACTCGTCCCGGCTCGTCCGCCACCACATGCACCAGCACCCTCGCGGCAGGCCTCGCTCGGCTCGGAACAGCGCCTCGAGCGCTCTCCACGTGCCCTGCGTGACGGGGCGCACCTCCACCTGCAGGCCGTCGCCCATTCGCATTCGCGCCTCCCGTCGTCGCACCCGCGCGTGCCGTGCCCGCGGACGTGCATGGAGCGGGGAGCTGGCTCGCCTGTCGCCAGACTCCCGGGCCTTCACCGGACCGCCCGCGCGAGGACGGAGGCGGTGGCGCGCGCTACGCCCCAGACCCCCACGAGGGTTCGTCTTGCACGTCCACCGTCCGATGGCAGCGAGCCCTGCGCCTGCTCAGCACGGCGCACGCGTCGCCTGACGTCCGCGTCCTGGAGGTCCTGGGACAGACGCTGCTTGGCGAGCTCACCCAGCAACCACGAGCTGTGCAGCATGACCCCCTCCTCCACCTGTGGTCTGTACGGCCTGTCTCGATTCCTCCGCGCCGGCGAGCCTCGCAGCACGCGTCAACAGCACCTCCAGCACGGCGGTCCACAGCAGCACGCCCACGGGCATGCCGCCGGACACCACGGGGACCACCGGCGCGCCCGCCCTGGTCATGCGCCGCGCCGCCTCCTCGACCGGGCACTCCGGCGAGACCGCGGCACCGGGCCGGACTGCCCGCGCCACCGTCAACCCGGCCAGGACCGCGTGGAGCTCGTGGCGGTCGAGCGTGGACGCTTCCGACGGTGTCAGGCGGAGGAGGTCCCGCTCGTGCACAAGGCCCGCGAACTGTCCATCCTGCATGACGGGCAGCGCGGGAAGGCCCGCGTCCCGCATGAGCCGCAACGCCATGGCCACGGACGTGGTCGGCAGCACCACCGGTGCCGCTGCGACCCACGGCCCGACAGGCCCGACGCTCGCTCCGCCCGACGTCTCCACCGACTTCCCGTCCATCTCGCCACTCATGTGCGCTCCACCTCCCATCAGGCTCGTCGCTCACGCGCCCCGTTGCCCCGTCCGTGGCTGCACGGATGGGTCCATCAACCGCGCCCGCACCATCTCAAGGCTCGCGCGGTCCAGCTCCATCTGGTACGTGCGGAGCCGCACATGCTCGCCCACCAACCGCCGGGCCACCGGGTAGGCCGCGGTCGACACGTACACCTCGTCTGCCTCGTTCAGTGCCCGACGGAACCGCTCGGGGTCGTCCACGCCCACGGCGGCCATGCTCACGTGCCGGACCCCCGCGTGCACCACCAGCGTGCGCACTCTGGCAGCGCGCTCGCGGTCCAGGCAGCAGATGGCCACCCGCGTACCCGCAGGCATCTGGCCCAGGGCCCGCAAGAACCGGATCTCCAGCCCGGCCCCGATCCCCACCACCTGCGCGGCACGGCCCACAACGTGCTGCACCTCTTCGAAGTGGAAGAACGTGGTCGCCACGGTCCCCACCGCGGCCGCGCGCTGGCGGAACCCTGCGGGATCCGCCCGGACGTCGTTGAGGTGCACGCCCTCCACGGTCACGCCGAGCTCCCGGGTCAGCGTGCGGCCATGCTGCTCGATCTCGGGGACGTTGCACTCGACGAACAGCACTCGCCGCCAGGACCGCTGGGCCTCGTGCATGCGTGCTCGGGCCGCCGCGGCCTCCGCGAACTCCGCCGGCGTGAAACCCATCTCCACGGCCCTCGCCAGCGCCTGCTCCACCACGTCCCGCAGGGCCACACGTTGCACCGCCGCCCGCGTGGTCTCGCTGTCCGCCACGAAGGTGCCCGCGCCCCGTCGCGAGGTCAGGTAGCCTTCCTCCTGGAGGGCCGCGTACACCGCGGCCACCGTGTTCCGGTGGACCCGCAGGTGATCGGCGAGTTCCTGCACGGTGGGCAACCGGTCGCCGGGCCGCAACTCCCCCAGGGCCACCAGCCACCGGAGTTGCTCTGCCAGCTGGGCGTGGATCGGCTCCGGCAAGCGGTTGTCCACCGCCAGGGGAATGCGCGTGGGGCTCGATTTGCCTTTTATCATGATTGTTTATGATAATAGCATAGAAGAGCGACGCGTGCAAGAGGCAAGTGGCAGCTGTTTGTGGACTGTTCCCGCTACGGCTGCTCCTGGGGTGTCGGGGGCATCACCAGGAGCACGTCACCGACCGGCCGCTCTCCCGTCCCGTCCGCCGGCAGGTTGACGACCACGCCGCGCACGACCAGGGTGGACGACCCTCCGCCGTCCAGGTTGAGGGCGTCGGTGACGCCCAGCAGGCGGAGCATGGCCGCCAGTTCGGGGAGCGTCATGCCCAGGCTGTGGTAGGGCTGCCGCCCGCCCACCACCACCAGGAGCACGCGGCCGTCCTCGAGCCGGCCCAGGGCGGTGCGCGGGTGGCGGCGATCGGTGAACGACGCGCGGAAGCCCTCGCCGCCCGCATACTGCCCGGCGGCCAGCAGCCGCGGGCCGCCGCCGAGGACGTGCCGGACGCCATCCCACCGCGGATCGCCGGACCCGGGGACCAGCCGCATGCGCAGCGTCACGCGGTCGCCCGGCCGCAGCGCCGCCAGCGCCGCCCGCATGCGGCCGTGGCCGGAGAGCACGAAGCCGTGCCGCGGGATCGCCGTGTTGCCCCGGCCGTCGACCACCTGCTCGACCACGTCGCCCACCACGACGGCTTCCGCCCCAAATGGGTTGGTGCGGGTGGAGGCACCGAACACCGGACGGTAGACGATCAACTCGTCCGCGCCGCGCGGGCGGTTGACGCCGGCGACGGGCAGGTGCGCGCCGTGCACCTCGACCGCGGCATCGAAGCCCATGGTGTCGAAGAGCAGCTGGCCGTCGTCGGTGATGCCCACGCAGGTGCGGCCGGGCATCGGCTCGCTGACGACCTCGCCGTCGACGACCAGGCATCCGAGCGGGTCGCCCGTGGCCGCGTGGAAGAACCCACCGTTGACCGCCGCAAGGGCGCCGGCGCGTCGTGCGGCCTCGCTGACCAGGCCGCGTCCCAGGCTCCCCCCCAGGGCCAGCGCCGGCCGCAGCGTGACGCCGCTGGCCGGCTCCACCACCAGCATACCCGTCCAGAACGGGCCGGCCAGGGCGTCGTAGTCCTGGACCGTGAGGACCACCTGGCCGGTGACCCCGTCCGGTTCCAGGCGCCCCCGGAGCGCCTCGGCCTCCTCGCGGGTTCGAAACTGTCCCACGCGCACCCGGAAGACCTCGTCCACCGCCTCCACGTCGGCCGGATACCCGCGGGCGCGCAGCGTGGCGGCCAGCCGGCGCGCGCGCTCTTCGTCGAGGAAGGCCCCGACCTGCACCCGCCAGACGGGCATCACGCGCAGCGCCCCGCGTTTCTCGAGGATCAACGTGACGCCCTGGCCGAGGGTGGTCACGAAGCGCAGACGCATGCCGCGCTCGACGGCCTGCAGGTACGCCCACAGCAGGCTGGCAGCCTCGGCGCGCGTGGCGGGCTCGTCCGGGCGCAGACGGTCGGCGGGGGGCTCGCGCAGCAGCGGCGGCTCGCTGAGCGCGGCCACCGCGATCGCCCCGCGCACCGTCGGTGGCAGCCCGTCGACGTCCACGTACGGCAGCGGCGCGTGCACCATGTACGCCGCCTCGAAGGTGTGCCCGAGGGCGCGGACGAGGTAGACGATGGCATCGGCGCGTGTGAGGGGCTCGTCGGGGCGGAACAGGCCGCCGGGGGCCACGATGCCCACGGCGGCCGCGCTCTCCAGCGCCGCCGCAACCTCGTGGCCGGGCGGCACGTCGGCGAAGCTCGACGCGCCCGGGCGCAGCGGGGGAAGGCCCCGCGCCGCCACCAACCAGACGACGTACTGCGCGCGCGTCACGGGGCGGTCGGGGTGGAAGCGGCGGTCGGCGTCCAGCCCGACCACGCCACGCCGCACGAGGTCGAGGATCCGCGCCGCGGCCCAGTGGCCGTCCAGATCCGCGGCGGCGGTCTGCGCCGGCGCCGAGGCAGCGGTCACCGCGACCGCTATCAGCGCGAGCAGCACGGCCCGTGCCGGCGCGTGCGCGGCGGGTACCCCGGTCCGCCGCGCACGCGCGTTCCCGTCCGCGTACGGCGGGTTGAAGACCGGGGTGCGCGGCGGATGGCTACCCCGCGCGTCCCCGTCCGCGCGGGGCGGGCGCGTACAACTCGACCCCAGTCCACGCGGCCTGCCGCGCGTCCCTGACCGCGCGGGGTGGGCGGTGTGCACCGTGACATCGTGGGCCGACTGCGGCATGCGGGGGAGTTCTGCCGGCCGGGTGGCGTGCTCCTGCTCCGGCACCCCCGGGCCGTGGTGGGAGTCCGAGCCGGCACGTCATCGAAGAATTGTGCTGCCCGCAGCAGGAGATTCTATATATGGTAGCGAACGGACAGACGACGGCAAGGACTCAGCCGTCCATCTTCCAGGAGAAGGAGGCGAGGGACGGTGGCGAAGAAGGCGAAGAAGGCCGCCAAGAAGAAGGGCAAGTAACAGCCCTGCGCTTGCCCTCGAAGAGGCGGCGGGAGTCCCCGCCGTCTTTTCGTTCGTGGTCGAGGACGTACCTCAAGGCGCGAGCGCGGCGCCCGCCGCCGCAAGGTCGACGCGCCACGCAGGCCACCTGCGCCCGCGGGAACCCAGAAGCGCGAACGGCGGGTCGCCGCTGTGAGCCCGCTGGCCGCCCCTACCGCGGCGCGATCGCTCCGCCGGGACGCTGCGCCTACGCGAAGGCGTCGAACCCGGTGATGTCCCGCCCCAGGATCAGCGTGTGGATGTCGTACGTGCCCTCGTAGGTGTCGACGGTCTCCAGGTTGGCCGCGTGGCGCATGGCGTGGTACTCCAGGGTGATGCCGGACGCCCCGAGGATCGCCCGGGCCGCGCGGGCGATCTGCAGGGCGGCGCGCACGTTGTTGCGCTTGGCCAGGGAGACGTGCGTGTACTGCATCTTGCCCTGGTCCTTGAGCTGGCCCAGGCGGTAGGCCAGCCACTGCGCCTTGGTGATCTCCTGGAGCATGTCGACGAGCCGTTCCTGGATCAGCTGGCGCGCGGCGATGGGCCTGCCGAACGCGACACGGGTCTTGGCGTAGTCCAGGGCTTCCTCGAAGCAGGCGATGGCCGCCCCGATGGCGCCCCAGGCGATCCCGTAGCGCGCCTGGGTCAGGCAGCTCAGCGGGCCGCGGAGCCCCCGCGCGCCGGGCAGCACGGCGGTGTCGTCCACCCGCACGCCGTCGAGCACCAGCTCGGCGGTATCGGAGGCGCGCATGCTCGCCTTGGTCTTCACCTCGTGCGCCGAGAAGCCGGGCGTGCCGCGCTCGACCAGGAAGCCGCGGATCTCGTCGTCGTCGTCCTTGGCCCAGATCACCGCCACGTCGGCCAGGGTCCCGTTGGTGATCCACATCTTGGTGCCGGACAGTTCCCAGCCGCCGGGGCGACGCCGCGCCCGGGTCTGCATCGTCGCAGGATCGGACCCGGCCGAGTGCTCGGTCAGCCCGAAGCAGCCCACCACCTCGCCGCGGGCCAGCCGGGGCAGCCAGCGGCGCTTCTGCTCCTCGCTGCCATAGGTGTAGATGGGGTACATGACCAGGGCGCCCTGCACCGAGGCGAACGACCGCAGGCCCGAGTCGCCGCGCTCGAGCTCCTGGAGGATGAGCCCGTAGGCGATGTTGTTCACGCCCGCGGCACCGTACTCGGCCGGCAGGTTGGCGCCCAGCACGCCCAGGGCGCCCAGGGCGGGGATGAGGTGCCGCGGGAACTCACCGCGCAACCACCACCCGCCGATGTGCGGCAACACCTCGCGGTCGACGAAGCGGCGCACGGTGTCGCGCACGAGCCGCTCGTCGTCGGTCAGCACGTCGTCGAGCCGGTAGTAGTCGGTGGGGCGCACCGCGAGTTCGCGCACGGGAAACCTCCTGGTGTGGCTCTCGCCTCGATTCTAGGCGAGGGCCCGGGCGATGGCGAGAGGGGCAGGGCCGATGGCGCACGCGGCCAGGGCTGCTGCGGGAGGGAACCCGCGCCGCGCCGGGGAAGCCATCGAACGTGCAGGCCCCACCACCCTCGTTTGGCCTCAACGGCGCCACCACGGGTCCCGCCGACGTCACCACCGACCTGCGGGTGGCCGCGGCCGCGGGCTACCAGTGGGTCGAGGTGCGCGACGCCAAGCTCGACGCCTACCTGGCTACGGGCCGTCCGCTGGCCGACCTGCGCGCCCTGGCGCGCCAGGTCGGGGTGCGGGTGCTCAGCGTGAACGCCCTCGAGGACGCCACGCTGCACACCGGCCGCGCGCTCGAGGCGCGACGCGCGCGGATGGCGCTGCTGTGCCAGTGGGCCGCCGCCCTCGAGGCGCCGTTCGTGGTGGTGGTGCCAAGCCCGCTGCCCGCGAGCGGGCTGCCCGAGACGCGGGTGCGCTCCCTGACCGTCGCGGCCCTGCGGGCCTACGCCACCGTCGCCCATGCCCATGGCGTCCAGGTCGGGTTCGAGTTCCTGGGTTTCCCCACGTGTTCGGTCAGCACGCTGCGGGCGGCGCGCACGGTGCTGGCCGAGCTGGACGACCCGCGCGTGGGCCTGGTCATCGACGCGTTCCACTTCTACGTGGGGGGCTCGCGCCTGGAGGACCTGGACGGCCTGCGGGGCCACGAGGTGTTCATCGTGCACCTCGACGACGCCCCGGACGACGAGCCCTCCCGGCTGACCGATGCCGCGCGGCTGCTGCCGGGCGACGGCGTCCTTCCCCTGCAGCCGCTCGTCGCGCGCCTCCAGGCGCTGGGCTATCGGGGCGCGTACTCGCTGGAGCTGTTCCGCCCCGAGTACTGGCAGTGGGAGCCCGAGGCCCTGGCGCGCCGCGGGCTGGACGCCATGCGGGCGCTGGTTGCGCCGGGCGAGGGCGGGAGCGTGGCGTGAGCGCCCGTATCGGGATCCTGGGGGCCGGGTTCATCGGGCGCATCCACGCCCACAACCTGGCCCGCGATCCGCGGGTCGAGCTCGTGGGGGTGGCAGACGTGGCGCCGGGCGCGGCGTCGCGGCTGGCGGGCGAGGTGGGAACGCGCGCCCTGGCCAGCCTGGACCAGCTGCTCGATGCCGGCGTGGACGCCGTGTACGTGTGCACGCCCAACGCCCACCACGTCGAGCCCGTGGTGGCCGCGCTGGCGGCCGGGGTGCACGTCTTCTCGGAGAAGCCCATGGCGACGTCGCTGGACGGCGCCATGCGGGTGCGCGAGGCGGCCCGCCGGGCGCGGGGCGCGTACCAGATCGGGTTCAACCGCCGCTTCGCCAACGTCTACCGCTTCGCCAAGGCACGCATCGACGACGGGCGCATCGTCCCGCGCCTGGCCCAGATGAAGCACAACCGCGGGGAGCTGGTGCAGCCACCGTGGACCGGTGACCCGGCGGTGACCGGCGGCTACCTGTACGAGACGCCGGTGCACCTGTTCGACATGGGACGCTTCCTCTTCGGCGAGGTGGCCACCGTCGCCGGACACGCCCGCCAGAGCGTCTACCGCGAGCCCGACGGGTTCGTGCTGCTCTTCACCTTCGCCAGCGGGGTGGTGGCGTCGGTGACCAGCGTCGCCCACGCGTCGTGGCTGTTCCCCTATGAGCGCGTGGAGATCTACGGCGACCACTGCACGGTGGTGACCGAGGAGCTGGAGCGGGCCGCGTTCTCGCCGGCGATGCGCGGTCAGGTGGAGGCCATCGACTGCTTCCAGATGCCGTTCGAGGAAAAGTGGGGCTACGTGGAGGAGGACCGGCTGTTCGTCGGCACCGTGCTGGGTGAGCATCCGCCGGCGGTGACCGCCGACGACGGCTACCGGGCCACCGAGCTGGTCGAAGCCGTCTACCGCGCGGTCCGCACCGGGGCACCCGTGCAGCTGCCGCTTGGTCCATGAGCTACCGCCTGCTCGTCGCCGACATCGACGGGACGCTGGTGACCACGGCGCGGGAGATCCCCGCGCCGGTGCGTGAGGCCGTGCGGGCCGCCCAGGCGCGGGGCGTCCGTGTCCTGCTGGCCACCGGCCGCATCTGGCGCTCGGCCCGGCGGTTCGTCGAGGACCTGGGCGCGGACCCACCGGCGATCCTGGTCAACGGCGCCCTCGTCTACGACTTCGTCGCCGACCGGATCTGGTTTCGGGCGCTGCTGCCCCGGGCGCAGGCCCAGGCGGTGCTCGAGGTGCTGGCCCGCTTCCCACAGGTGGCGCCCCACGTGTACGTGGACGACCGCGTCTACGTCGATGCCGTCACCCCCCGCACCGTGGCCTACCAGCAGAAGGACGGGCTGGACGTCGACGCCGTGGGCGACCTGCTGCAGTGGCTCCAGGCCGATCCCATGAAGATCCTCGTCATCGGCGATCCGCCGGCCCTGGAGGCCGTCGCGCGGGAGCTCGATGCGCTGCGGGCCCCCATCAACTACGTCTTCTCCGAGCGCCACTACCTGGAGGTGTTGCCCCCACGGGTGAACAAGGGCGTCGCCCTCCAGATCGTGGCCGAGCGGTTGGGCGTGCGGGCGCAGGAGATCGTGGCCGTGGGCGACAACCTCAACGACCTGGCGATGATCCAGTACGCCGGGCTGGGCGTGGCGATGGCGCACGCGCCCGAGGTGCTGCGCCGCGAGGCGGACTACGTGGCGCCCGGCAACGACGAGCACGGGTTGCGGGAGGTGATCGAACGCTTCATCCTGACGTCGACGGCTGCGGGGTGAGCCGGGGCGCTGTGTTGGGGGCAGGCGGCGGCCGCCGGTCTGCACACCGCCGTCCTGAGCACGCAGCGGCGTGCACCGGTGGTGTACGCACGCCTGAGACGAGAAGGGGGGAGAGCGATGCCACGGTGGATGGTGGTCGTCCTGCTCGGAGGCCTGCTGGGCGGTGTGCTGGCAGCGCCGCCAGGCGTGACCCATGCGCAGGGTGGGAAGATCGTGGTCTACTCGGCCCTGCCCGACCTCGAGACGACCCTGGTGAACCGGGAGTTCACGCGGCGCACGGGCATCCAGGTCGAAGCGTTGAGCGTGGCCGCTGCGGGCACGCTGGTGGCGCGGATCCAGGCGGAGCGCGCCCGGCCCCGCGCGGACGTGTTCGTGGGCGGCTCGGCGGACTTCCACGCGCCGCTGGCGCAGGAGGGCCTGCTGCTGGCCTACCGGTCGCCGGTCTTCGCCGAGGCCCGGATCAGCCCGGCCTACCGCGACCCCCAGGGGTTCTGGCACGGCTGGTACCTGGGGGCCCTGGGGATCATCCTCAACACCGACCGGTTCGAGGGCGAGCTCGCGCCGCGCCGTGTGGCGAAGCCCGCGACGTGGGACGACCTCGTGCGGCCGGAGTTCCGCCGGCTGTTCATCATGCCGAGCCCCCTGACGACCGGTGGCGGCTACATCTTCGTGGCGGCGCAGATCTTCCGCCTGGGGGAGGACCGCGCCTGGGCCTACCTGCGCCAGCTCCATGCCAATGTCGCGCAGTACACGCCCACCGCGCCGGGCACGATCACGCTGCTGGCGCGCGGCGAGGGCATCGTCGGCATGATGTGGGCCCACGAGGGGATCGGCGCGCGGCTGGCCAACCAGCAGCCGCTGGAGACGATCGTGCCGCCCGATACGGCGTTCGAGATCGGCGCGGTGTCCATCATCAAGGGCGGGCCCAACCCCGAGGGCGCCAAAGCCTACGTGGACTTCCTGCTGACCCGCACGCCCCAGGACATCAACGCCAAGTACGGCTTCCGGTACGCCGTGCGGGGCGACGTCCCGGTGCCCACGGGGGCCACGCCGTTCGAACGGCTGCGGTTCGTGCGCTACGACCGGCAGTGGGCCATCGACAACATGGCGCGCATCCGCGAGCGCTGGCAGCGGGAGTTCGGCCGATAAGGCGGTCGGTGACCTGCGCGCCGGGCCGGCGGCCGGTGCGCGTGGGCCCGCGGGCGTCGTGTGCGCAGCGGGTCCCGGCCCACCTGACGACCGTCGCGCGGTGAGTGGTCGCGGGGGGTAGGCCGGATGGCTGTGATGCCGATACTGCGCGGGCGTCGCGCCGCCGTCGATCCCTGGGTGGTGGCGGCGTTCGCTGCAGCGGCCGCCGTCCTGGGCCTGTTCGTCGTCTACCCGACGCTGCGGGTGCTGGTCTACCCCTCGCTGGCCGACTACCTGCAGATCCCCCAGCAGTCCCGCTGGTTGCAGGCTGCGCGCGGGAGCCTGGTCATGATGGTGCTCTCCACGGTCACGGCCACGGTCGTGGGTGCTATCTTCGCGTTCGCCCTCAGCCGGCCCGATGTGCCCGGCACCCGGCTCTTCCGCCTGGTGGCGCCGTTGCCGCTGTTCGCGCCGCCGTTCATGGTGGCGTTCGCCTACATCCTGATGTTCGGCCGGCAGGGGCTGATCACCAAGACGTTGCTGGGCCTGGACGCCAACATCTTCGGCTGGCACGGGCTGTGGCTGGTGCAGACGGTGGCGTTCTTCCCGCTGGCGATGCTGATCATCCTCGGCGCCCTGGAGACCGTGAACCCCAGCCTGGAGCACGCGGCCCGCAACCTGGGTGCCGACGAGTGGGCGGTGGTGCGCACGATCTCGCTGGCGCTGGCGCGTCCGGGCATCGCCGGCGCCATGCTGGTGGTGGCCATCTCGGTGCTGGCGGACTTCGGCAACGCCGTGGTGATCGCCGGTGCCTTCCCGCTGCTGGCCACCGAGGCGTGGTTCCGGATGGAGGGGCTGGCCGACCTGCGGGGGGCCGCCCTGGTGGTGGCCATGCTGCTGGTCCCCACGGTGGTCCTGTTCTTCCTGGAACGGTACTGGGTGGGCCGCCGCGCCTACGTCACGGTGACGGGGCGCGGCGGACGCATCGAACGGCCGCCGACACACCCGGTGCTGCGCTGGACGGCAGCGGGGGTGTGCACCGCGGTGAGCGTGCTGGTGCTGCTGGTCTACCTGGGCGTCGTCGCCGGCGGGCTCACCGCGGTCTGGGGCCGCGACTGGACGCTGACGACGGCGCACTGGCGGCTGGCGGGCGACCGGGTGGGCGCGCTGGTGACGTCGGTGAAGATCGGCGCGCTGGCCGGCCTCGTCACGGGCGTGGTGAGCGTGGTGGTCGCCTTCCTGGCCTCCCGCGACCTGCCGGGCCGCCGGGTGCTCGACTTCCTGGCCGTGTTGCCGGGCGCCCTGCCCGGCGTCTTCGTCGGCGTGGGCTTCGTGCTCGCCTTCAACGCGCCGCCGCTGGAACTGGCCGGCACGCCGTGGATCCTGGCGCTGGCCCTGGCGTTCTGGCACCTGCCCATGGGCTACCAGGCCGCTGCCGCCACGCTGACCCAGATCGAACGCGCCATCGAGGAGGCGGCCACCAACCTGGGCGCGCCGGGGCTGCGCGTGCTCTGGGACATCTACCTGCCGCTGTTGCGCCGTGCCTTCGTGGGGGCGTTCACGGTGTCGTTCGTCCGGGCCGTGACCAACGTGAGCATCGTGATCTTCCTGGTCACCCCGGGCAACGTCGTGGCCACCTTCGTGATCCTCAACATGATCAGCAACAACCACTGGGGGCCGGCAGCGGCGCTGACGACGATGCTGCTGCTCCTGACGGGCGCCGCGGTGGCCCTGGCCGGCGCCGTGCTCGGCCGGGCGGTACGGGGGCTGCCGGTGGGGTAGCCGCGGCGATGCAGGTGCACCTCCGGCTCGAGCGGGTGACCAAACGCCTGGGGACCACGCTGGCGGTGGACGACGTGTCGCTGGAGGTGCCGGAGGGCAGCTTCACCACGCTGCTCGGGCCCTCGGGCTGCGGCAAGACCACCACGCTGCGCATCGTCGCGGGGTTCTACCGTCCGGACGCTGGCGAGGTCTACCTGCGCGGCGCCCGCATCACCGACGTCCCGGCGCACCGTCGGCAGATGGCCATGGTGTTCCAGGAGTACGCGCTCTTCCCGCACATGACCGTCGCCGAGAACGTCGGCTACGGGCTGCGGATGCGCCGGGTCAGCCCTGGCGAGCTCACCCGGCGCGTGACGGCGGCCCTGGACCTCGTGGGCCTGGCCGGGCTCGCCAGCAAGTTCCCCCTGCAGCTGTCGGGCGGCCAGCAGCAGCGCGTGGCCCTGGCCCGCGCCCTGGTCGTGGAACCGGAGGTGCTACTGCTCGACGAGCCGCTGTCGAACCTGGATGCCAAGCTGCGGGTGCGCGTGCGGACCGAGATCCGCGCGCTCCAGCAGGCGCTGGGGAAGACCACGATCTACGTCACGCACGACCAGGAGGAGGCGCTGTCGATCTCGGACCGGATCGCCGTGATGCACCAGGGCCGCATCGTACAGCTGGGCACGCCGCGCGAGATCTACTACCGTCCCCGCGACCGGTTCGTGGCCGACTTCGTCGGCCTGGCGAACTTCGTCACGGTGGAGGTCGTGGCACCGGGGCGTGTGCGTCTGGACGACCAGGAGTTCGCGGTGCCGGGCGCGACCGGGGTGGGCCGCGCCACCCTGGTGGTGCGGCCCGAGACGATCACGCTCTTCCCGCAGCCGCCCGGCGCGGGCGCGGAGGCGGTGCGGCCGGTGCTGCGGGGTCGCGTGCGGACCGCGGCCTTCCTGGGCGCCGTGGCGCGGTACTGGATCCAGGCGGCCGGCATGGAGTGGATCGTCGACCAGCCCGCGCCCGGCGAGCGCTGGTACGATGGCGAGGTCTACCTGGTGCTGGATCCGGAGCGGACCCACGTGCTGCCCGGCGACGGGCCGGAGCGGGCCGGCGGATGAGCCGGCGCGTGAGGTCGGCCGCCCGTGGGGACGGCGGGGTGCCGTGGTGCGGTAGCGCCCGGCGACGCCGCAGCCCGGAGATGTCGCGGCCCGGGAACGCAGCAGGAGGAAGCAGGCCACAGGCGGCGGAAGAGTCCGCCGGGAGCTGCGAGCAGGGGCGTATCCGCGGGACAGGGTGTCGACCCCGGTGGGATCCACTGCGAGGAGGTGGGCGGCGTGAGGCGGGTGACGATGCTGACGGTCGCGGCGGTGCTGGCCGTGCTGGGCGTGGCCCAGGCCGGGCCGGCCGCAGGCCGCGTGGTCGTGCTGTGCAGTCCGAACGTCGAGTGGTGCGATCTGCTCAAGCGCGAGTTCCCCCGGCAGACGGGCATCCAGCTGGACTTCGTGCGGCTGTCGTCGGGGGAGGCCCTGGCGCGCCTGCGCGCCGAGAAGGCCAACCCGGTCTTCGACGTGTGGTTCGGCGGCACCGGCGACCCGCACTTCGTGGCGGCCGAGGAAGGGCTGACCGAGTTCTACCGGCCGAAGGCGTGGGACGACATCCGGCCGCAGCTCAAGGAGGCCGTGGCCGGCAAGTACATCCCGCTTTACGCCGGCGTGCTGGGTTGGGCGGTGAACGGGCGGCTGCTGCGCGAGAAGAACATCCCCGAGCCGCGCACCTGGCAGGACCTGGCGGACCCCCGGCTGCGCGGGCTGGTGGCGTACCCGAACCCGAACACCTCGGGCACCGGGTACACGATGATCGCCACCATCGTGCAGATCTACGGGGAGGAGCGGGGGTTCGACCTCCTCAAGCGCATCCACCGCAACGTGACCGAGTACACGCGCGCCGGAGCGGCGCCCGGCGTGCTGGCCGGACGGGGCGAGGTCGCCGTCGGCGTGACGTTCGTGCACGACGCGGTGCTGCAGATCCTCAGCGGCTTCCCGGTGACCTACGGTGCCGCGCGCGATGGCACGGGGTACGAGATCGGCGGGCTGAGCCTGGTGAAGGGCGCGCCCAACCGTGCCAATGCGCTGGCGTTCATCGACTGGGCGTTGCAGCCCGAGGTGCAGGCGCTGGCCGCGGACGCCAAGTCGTACCAGCTGCCCTCCAACGCCAAGACCCCGGTGCCCAAGGTCGCGCCGCGGTTTCAGGACTTCAACGTGATCCGGTACGACTTCGTCAAGTTCGGCAAGGCCGCGGTCCGCGACGCGCTGGTGAACCGTTGGACCCGGGAGGTCTTCCCGCTGCCGAAGTAGCCGGCCGCGCCGTTCCGCAATGGCAACCCCTGCGATCGCCCGGGCCAGGCTGACGGGCATCCCATGGTCGCTGGCCGGCCTGGGGGTCGGCACGGCGCTCGCGGCGCTGGGCTTGCCCTGGGCGCGCGTCGGCCGCGACCTGCTGGCGTTCGCGCCCGGCTCGCTGGGCATCGAGGTGGCGGCCCGGCAGCCCGCGGCGGCGGCGGCGGTCACCGCCGCCGCCGCCGCGACAGCGCTGGCCGTGGCGCCGCTCCCCCTGTACCGCCGCGGCCGTCTGCTCGTGGCGGCCGCGCTCGTCGGGCTGCTGGCCGCCGCGTGGGCGGTGAGCAGCACGGGCGCTCCCCTGGGCCCGGGGGCGCTCGTGCTGCTGCTGGGTCTGCTCACCGTGCTCGGGGTCGGTCTGTCGTTGGGCGGCTACCTGCTGGCCGACGCCTTCGTGGCCACCTGCATCGTCTGGGCTGGCGCGTTCGTGGCCGCCTTCATCGTCTACCCGCTGGTCGCGGTCCTCCAGGGCGCGGTGGTCGTGAACGGCCGCTTCACGCTCGACGTCGTACGCGAGACGATCCGCTCGCCCGCCTTCCTCCTGATCAACAACCCGGCGACCCCGCTCGACGAGGGGCGGGCCGCGCTGCTGGCCGGCGCCGGCGCAGGGCTGCTCGCGGGGGCCGCCGCGCTGCTGACGCGGCGGCCGGTGCGGGCGGTGGGGCTGTGGGCCGGTGGTGGGGGAGCGGGCGTCGGGGTGCTGGTCGCCCTCCTCCTGGGGTTTGGCGCCGTGCGCAACAGCGTGTTGCTGGCGCTGGTGGTGGGCGGGCTGTCTACCGGCCTGGGGTTCCTGTTCGCGCTGCTGGCTGAGCGCTCGCGGCTCCCCACCCGGCGGCTGTTCGGGCCGATCTCGATCCTGCCGATCATCACGCCGCCGTTCGTCCTGGGCCTGGCGATCATCTACCTGTTCGGCCGGCGCGGGTACATCACCCACCACCTGCTCGGGCTGTCCACCACCGCGTTCGCGGGCATGATCGGCGTGACGCTGGCCCAGGTACTGGCCTACACGCCCATCGCGTTCCTCATCCTGCAGGGGGTCGTGCGCCAGATGGACGCCGCGCTGGAGGAGGCCGCCGAGACGCTGGGCGCCGACCGCTGGCACATCCTGCGCACCGTGGTCTGGCCCCTGGCCCGGCCCGGTGTGGCCAACGCCTTCCTGCTGGTGGCCATCGAGAGCCTGGCCGACTTCGGCAACCCGATCGTGGTGGGGGGCGGGCTGCCCTACCTGGCCACCGAGATCTTCTTCGCGGCCACCGGCCGCGGGGTACCCGAGGCCGCGGTGTTCGGGGTCGCGCTGCTGGCGCTCACGCTCAGCCTGTTCCTGGTGCAGCAGCGCTGGGTCGGCCGCCGGTCGTACGTGACGGTGACCGGGCGGCCCTCGGCGCAGGGCGCGGCCCGCCCCCTGCCGCCACTGCTGGACTACGCCGTGACGGCGGTCTTCGGCCTGTGGCTGGTGCTGATCGTGCTGCTGTACGGCTCGGTCTTCGTGGGCGCCGTGACCAAGCTGTGGGGCTTCGACTACACGTTCACCCTCGAGCACGTCCGGGGGCTGTCGCCCACGGGCTGGCATGTGTTCCGCACCACCGCGTGGTTGTCGGCAGTGGCCGCGGTGCCGTCCACGGTGGTGGGCTTCCTGATTGGCTACCTGGTCAGCCGCGTGCCCTTCCCTGGCCGCGAGGCCCTGGCGTTCGCCTCGATGCTGTCGTTCGCCACGCCGGGCACGGTCATGGGCATCGGCTACATCCTGGCGTTCAACACCGGCGTGCTGCTCTTCACCGGCACCGAGCTGATCATCGTCCTGGCCTTCGTCTTCCGCAACATGCCGGTGGCCCTGCGCGCCGGCGTTGCAGCCATCCTCCAGGTCGACCGCAGCCTGGAGGAGGCCTCGACGATGCTGCGGGCGGGGACGGCGACCACGCTGCGCCGCATCGTGGTCCCCCTGGTGCGCGGCGCGCTCCTGGCGGGGGCGATCTTCAGCTTCGTGCGAGCCATGACGGCCATCAGCCAGGTGATCTTCCTGATCACGCCGCGCACCAACCTAGCCACCACGCAGATCCTCTCCTACATCAACTACGGCACCTTCGGGCTGGGCGCGGCCCTCTCGGCGGTGCTGGTCGTGTTCATGGCCGCCGTGATCCTGGCCCTGTACCTGGCCACGCAGCGGTGGGGCGGTGGCCCCGCCCGCGAGCTGCCCGCCCTGTAGGCGCCGTGGCGCACGACGGTATGCCGATGCAGCAGCCCGCACCGCCCGCGCAGGCGCCCGCCGCCGCCCGGCGCGAGGCGACGCCCGTGCGGCTGGAGGGCGTGTCCAAGCGCTTTGGCAGCGTCGTCGCCGTCGACCGCATCTCGCTGGAGATTCCGGCCGGCGCGCTGGTGACGTTGCTGGGCCCCTCAGGGTGCGGCAAGACCACGACGCTGCGCATGATCGCGGGGCTCGAACGGCCCACCGAGGGGCGGATCTTCATCGGCGGCGAGGACGTCACTCCGCTGCCGGCGGCCCACCGCAGCGTGACCATGGTCTTCCAGGCCTACGCCCTGTTCCCGCACCTGACCGTCTACGAGAACGTCGCCTACGGCCTGCGGGTGCAGCGCAGGCCCGAGGACGAGGTGCGCCGGCGCGTGGCCGACGTGCTGGCGCTGGTGGGCTTGCCCGGCCTGGAGACGCGCTACCCCGGGCAGCTGTCGGGCGGCCAGCAGCAGCGCGTGGCCCTGGCCCGGGCGCTGGTGATGCAGCCGCGGGTGCTGCTGTTCGACGAACCGCTGTCGAACCTCGACGCCAAGCTGCGGCGGCGGGTGCGGGCCGACATCCGGCTGCTCCAGCAGCAGCTGGGCATCACCAGCGTCTACGTCACCCACGACCAGGCCGAAGCGCTGGCCATCTCCGACATCGTGGTGGTGATGAACCAGGGGCGCATCGAGCAGATCGGCAGGCCCGCCGACCTGTACCGCCGACCGGCGTCGCACTTCGTGGCCGACTTCATCGGGGAAGCCAACCTGTTGCCGGCGGTGGTGGAGGCCGACACCGTCCGGGTGGGCACGTACCGGTTCCCCTACCGGCAGGACGGGGTCGGCCCCGGACCGGCGACGCTGATGGTGCGTCCGGAGGCGATCCGCCTGCGCCCCGACGGGGACGGCCTCCCCGGCCGGATCCGCAGCGCGTTCTTCATGGGCGCGGTGGCCGACTACCTGGTGGACACCGAGGTGGGCGAGCTCAGCGTGGCCGATCCGGAGAGCGTCGATCGCCTCTACCCGCCTGGCGCCACCGTCCGGCTCCAGTTCTCCCCATCCGGGCTGTACCTGCTGCCACCCGGGACGTGACGGTGCGGGCGGTGCTGGCCGCCGGCGGCTGCGCCGGTGCGCGTACGCTTGCGTCGCCGGGAGGAGATCGCCACGGTCGGCCGCGGCGGCGGCCCGTCGTGGACCCACAGATGGCGGCGACGGCCCAGCGGGCACGGCCCGCGCACGCACGGCCCGCGCGCACGGCCTGCGCACGCACGGCCTGCGCACGCGCGCCCCGCGAACCTACGGCCTGTGGAAGGAACTGCACGGCCGGGGTGTGAAGCGATGGTGTGCTGTCCGGTGACATCACATGCGCTGGAGGTGCCGACGCTGCGGTTTGCTGCCACGCTAACGCGCACCCGGACAGCGCGACGAGCCCCTTACCGTGGGAGGTGCCGATGCTGCGGTTTGCTGCCAACCTGACCTTCCTCTGGACCGACCGTCCCTTCCTCGCACGCTTCGAGGCGGCGGCGCGCGCCGGGTTCGGCGCGGTGGAGTACATGTTCCCGTACCAGGAAGATCTCGACGCCGTGGTCGGCGAGCTGCGGCGGCTGGGCCTGCGCCAGGCCCTGTTCAACCTCCCGGCCGGCGACTGGGACGCGGGGGACCGCGGGATCGCCGTCGACCCCGCGCGCCGTGCCGAGTTCCGCGAGGGCGTCCGCCTGGGCATCGACGTCGCCCGACGCCTGGGGTGCCCGCGGGTCAACTGCCTGGTGGGCCGGCAGCTGGACGACGTGCCCCTGGCCGAGCAGTGGGCGTGCCTGGTGGACAACATCAAGTACGCCGCGGCGGCGTTCGAGCGCGAGGGGCTGGTGCTGCTCATCGAGCCCGTGAACACCTTCGACGTCCCCGGCTTCTTCCTGCGCACGCCGCAGGAGGCGTTCGCGCTGCAGGACGCCGTGGGCGCCGCCAACCTGAAGGTGCAGTACGACGTCTACCACGCGCAGCGCATGGAGGGCAACCTGACCTACACCCTGACCCGCAACATCGGCCGCATCGGCCATGTCCAGATCGCCGACGCGCCCGACCGCGGTCAGCCCGGCACGGGCGAGATCAACTTCGCCTACGTGCTGCGGGCCCTGGACCGCACCGACTACGCCGGCGACGTCGGCCTGGAGTACCGGCCCGTCGGCCCCACCGACGCGTCGTTCGACTGGATCGAGGCGATGGGGTTCACCCGGCGGTAACGGCCCGTGGTCGGGCGGGCCGGGTCGGGCGAGACCGAACGGGGCCGGGCCGGGTCGGACGGGGCGAGGTCGGGTGTAGTCAGGCAGAGCCGGGCAGAGCCGGACAGGGCAAGGGGGGTGCGCCTTCCCGCTTGCTGCGCGACGGCGCAACAGCGCGTACCGACACCTGGACAGGAGCGTGAGCATGGAGCGCATCGGGTTCATCGGTCTGGGAATCATGGGGAAGCCCATGGCGCGCAACCTGCGCGCGGCCGGCTTCCCGGTCGTGGTGCACTCGCGGTCGCGGCCGCCCGTCGACGAGCTGGTGGCCGCGGGTGCCACCGACGGCGGCTCGCCGCGCGGCGTGGCGGCCGCCAGCGACATCGTCATCACCATGCTGCCCGACGGCCCCGACGTGCAGGCCGTGGTGCTGGGCCCCGATGGGGTGCTGGAAGGGGCGCGGGCGGGGCAGGTCGTGGTGGACATGAGCACGATCTCGCCGCTGGTCGCCCGCGAGGTGGCCGCGGCGCTCGCCGCCCGAGGCGTCGGGTTCCTGGACGCCCCGGTCTCGGGCGGGCAGAAGGGCGCCATCGAGGCCACGCTGTCCATCATGGTGGGCGGCCCGCGGGCGTTGTTCGAGCGGGTGCGGCCCGTCTTCGAGGCGCTGGGGAAGAACATCGTCCACATCGGCGAGGACCACGGCGCCGGCCAGATCGCCAAAGCCTGCAACCAGATCGTCGTCGCGGTGACGATCATGGCGGTGGCCGAGGCGCTGACGCTGGCGCGCAAGGCGGGCGTGGATCCAGCCCGGGTGCGCCAGGCGCTGCTGGGCGGCTTCGCGCAGAGCCGGATCCTCGACCTCCACGGCCAGCGCATCCTCGAGCGCAACTACACGCCGGGGTTCCGTGTGCGGCTGCACGAGAAGGACCTGCAGATCGCGCTGGCGGCAGGCCGGGCCTACGGTGTGCCGCTGCCCGCCACCGGGCTGGTCCACGAGGCCCTGGTGGCCCTGATGGCCCAGCAGGGCGGTGACCTCGACCACTCGGCGCTCGCCCGGTTCGTGCAGCACCTCGCGGGGCTCGCGGACACGTAGGCGCGCCCCGCGCCGCGGCGTGCAGCGACAGGCGGCGCACGAGGCCGATCCGTTGCCCGCGGCCGATCCGGTGCCCAAAGGACGGGCGCTTCCGGACGCGCCGCCGCGCGGCGCCGGATCGCGCGCGCCGGGCCCCGTGGCCGTCGGCGCGGACTGCCAGCGCGCGCGACCGATGCTGGCAGGCAGCCGGGCTGGGCGCTGGCGTCAGCGGACGCCGCGCGAGGTCTCGAGGGCGCGGCGGCGGCGCCGGATCTCGCCGTCGAGGTCGGCCGCCGCCGGGTCGCCGCACAAGGCGAGCCACTCCACCAGCGCGGCCGCCTCGTCGAGGGCGGCCTGCGCCTGCGCCGGACGGCGGGCGCGCCGGTAGGCCGTCGCCGCCTCCAGCAGCGCGCGCACGCGCCAGACGCCCCGACCGCCGACCTCGCGATCCCACACCGCGGCCACCTCGTCGTGGCGGCCCGTGCGCCGCAGCACCCGGGCCAGCCGGCGGGCGACGCGCCACCGCACCGCCGGGTCGTCTTCCACCCGCAGCGCGCGCCGCAGGGCGTCTTCGGCCGCCGCCTCCTGGGCGGCCTGCAGCCGCAACACCCCCAGCCCCTCCCAGTCGATCGGCGGCGGCGGGTCTTCCCCGTGCTCGACCCAGCGCCGTACACGCCGGCGCAGGTCCACCAGCGCGCGCACGTCGTGGGCGTTGTGGGCGAAGACGGGCTCGAGCGCCGCGGCGTCGCCCGTGCGCAGGTAGTGGACGTAGAGCCCCGGGATCTGCGCGCTGTCGATGTCGCAGCCGCGATCGATCGCCAGCGCCAGGCGCTCGACGACGGCCAGGCGGTACGTACCGAGCGGTCGGTGCCACAGGCGCCGCGCCACACGCATCAGGTCGAGGTGCTGCGCCGGTGGCGCGATCCGCCGCCGGCTCAGCACGTAGCGCGCCGCCAGGATCGGCCAGTCGAAGCGTCGGCCGTTGAAGGTGACGAGCTGCGTCGCCTCCTCCAGCCGCGGGCGCAGGGCGTCCAGCAGCGCCGGCTCGCCCGACAGCCGGCGGAGGAAGTACTGCTCGACGACGAGGTCGCCGCCGTCGAGGAAGGCGACGCCGATCAGGAACGGCGTAGTGCCCGTGCCGCCCGCGAGCCCGGTCGTCTCGGTGTCGAGGAAGAGGACGCCGGCGTCGTCGGGTGCGGGGCCCTCGCGTCCGAACAACGCGGTGGCGCTGTGCACCTGCCGGCGGACCTCGAACGCCGGCCCCCCGTCACCACGGGCGGGCTCCCCATCGTCGTGGGGGCGCCGACCCAGCACGCCCAGCGCGGCCAGCCGCGCGCCAAGCGGCGCGACGGTTACGGCCGGCCGCTCGTCGTCAGCGGCCGCCGGAGCGGGGGGCCAGGCGGACATCCAGCACTTCGCGCGCGAGAGTCTTGCCGCGATGGCCGGCCTCGAGCGCGGGGCCCACGCACGAGGGGCACCCGGCCTCACAGCCGCACGCTGCGATGAGGTCCCGCGCGGCCGCCAGCACCTCGGCCCGCAGGCGGAAGAGGCGTTCGGCGAACCCGACGCCACCGGGCACGGCATCGTAGAGGAAGATCGTGGGCCGACCGGTGTGGGGCGAGGCCACCTCGTAGGTGCGCCCCAGGTCGCGGGGGTCGCACATGAGGTAGAGCGCGGCGACGTGCGCCAGCGCGTGGGTCAGGGCCGCCAGCACGCTCTGGACCTCGTCGCGGGACAGCGGCAGCGGCGGCAGCGTCATCCAGTACGCTGAGGTGTGCAGCGTCGACTCGGGCAGGTGGATCGGTCCCCACCCGACGTTCTCGTGGCGCTCGAGGGTCAGCTTCTTGTAGATCGTGGGCCGGTAGGTCACCACCACCTCGCCCCAGGCGGCCGACGGGGCGTCGGCGCTGCGGGCGAACTCCTGCAGCACGCGGACGTCCACGGCGATCTGCGCGGTGGTGTAGTAGTTGACGGTGACGCGGTGGACGTAGGCTTTGCGCTCGTCCCACGCCAGGCGGTCCACGTGGTACTGCTGGCCCAGGTGCAGGTAGATGGCGTCCTCGTGCACCAGGGCGGGGGCGCTGGCCAGGTCGACCTCGCCGATCACGCGCGGCGTCGCCTCGGTGGTGTCGATGATCACCACGTTCTCCACCGAGGCGCTGCGCAGCGAGACGTCCCGCGCCGGATAGGCGTCGGCGATGTAGTGCCAGCGGCCGCCCTCGTGGTGGAGGATCCGCTGCCGGGCGAGGTAGTCGAGGATCTCGGGGAGCGTGGGCGGGCCGAACCGCTCGCCGTCCACGAAGGGCAGCTCGAAGGCCGCGCACCGCACGTGGCTGGTCAGCACGTAGAGGTTGTCGGGGTTGAGCAGCGCGGCCTCCGGGGGCTGCTCGAAGAAGTACTCGGGGTGGCGCACGATGTACTGGTCGAGCGGATCGCTGGTGGCCACCAGGATCGCCACCGCCAGGTCGCCGGTGCGGCCCGCGCGCCCCGCCTGCTGCCAGGTGGAGGCGATGGTCCCCGGGTAGCCCACCAGCAGCGCCGCGCGGAGGCGCCCGATGTCAATGCCGAGCTCCAGCGCGTTGGTCGCTGCCACGGCCAGCACCTCGCCCTCGCGCAGCCCCCGCTCGATGGCGCGGCGCTCGCCGGGCAGGTAGCCGGCCCGGTAGCCGGCCACGCGGTGCGCGCCCACGCCGTGGATCGCCGCGGTCTCCTTGAAGGCGGTGGTGAGCAGCTCGGCGGTGCGGCGGCTGCGGGCGAACGCGATGAGGGGGATGCGGTTGCGGATGAACTCGCCCGCCAGCCGTCCGGCCTCCAGGATGCTGTCGCGACGGATCCCCAGCGCCCGGTTGACCACCGGCGGGTTGTACATGACGAACACCCGGGGCCCCGCCGGGGCGCCGTTCCGGTCGACGAGGGTCACCGGCTCCTCCAGCAGGCGTTCGGCCAGCTCCTTGGGATTCCCCACGGTCGCCGAGCAGCAGATGAACTGGGGCGCCGTGCCGTAGAACCGACACAGCCGCCGCAACCGGCGCAACACGTTGGCCACGTGGCTGCCGAACAACCCCCGGTAGGTGTGCAGCTCGTCGAGCACGACGTAGCGCAGGTTCTCGAACAGGCGCAGCCACTGGGTGTGGTGCGGGAGGATCGCCGCGTGCAGCATGTCGGGGTTGGTCACGACGATGTGACCGGCCGTGCGGATGGCGCGCCGGGCCTGCGCGGGCGTGTCGCCGTCGTAGGTGTAGGCCTTGATGTCGACGTCGAGGGTGTCGATCAGGCGCTGCAGCTCGTCCACCTGGTCCATCGAGAGCGCCTTGGTCGGGAACAGGTAGAGGGCGCGCGTCTGCGGGGCGGCCAGCACCGCGTCCAGCACCGGCAGGTTGTAGCACAGCGTCTTCCCCGACGCGGTGGGCGTGACCACCACCACGTGCCTGCCCGCCCGCACCGCCTCCCACGCCTCGGCCTGGTGGCTGTAGAGCGCCTCGATGCCGTTGCGGCGCAGCGCCGCCGCCAGGCGCGGGTCGAGGGCGTCGGGGATCGGTGCCCACAACGCCGGCCTGGCCGGCAGCTCCCGCCAGGCCGTGATGCCGCCGGCTGTGGCCGGCGCCGTCTTCAGGGCGTCCAGGACCTGCTCGAGGGTCATCGTCGCACCGCCACGGTCGTCCTCCCGTCCTTCCTTTTCCTTGAGGGAACCTGTGCCGACGATCGCGCACGCGGCTACGGTTGTCGCCTATCGTCGCACGACGGTCCCAGACAGGCGAACAACAGTTCGTCAGTTAAGCGACGAGCTCCTGCAGGTGCCGCAGGTGAGACCGCTCTTGACCGGTGGGAAGGACCATGCCCGCCCAGGACTGTGCTGCTGGCAGGCGAGGGCATCCGGCGGATGCGTGGCAAGCCGACACGGACGATGCCTGGCTGTCAGGGAGGGCACGAGCGTAGGGCCATCGGTCCGAGGCCGATAGGGCCCGGACCGCCGCGCCGCGTCTGCCCGGTGGACTTCCCGGGTGGCATTGCAGCGGTTCGAGGGGGCTTAGATGTCCGCGGCGCGGATCAGGCCGACGATGACGAGCCCGAGGAACGCCAGGCCGGCCAGCGGTCCCCACGGCCCCAGCTCGGTGAGGGCCCGTAGGGCGAGGATCCACCCGATCGCCATCCCGGCCAAGCCGACGAGCAGCACGTTGTAGGTCGCCGCCATGCGTTCCTCCAGATCTCCTCGCACGTGATATGCCCCACATGCCGGGAGGTCAGACGTGTGGGCTCGGGGTGTGACAGGCGCTGCAGATGGCGGTCGTGCCGTCGGCGGGAAAGTGCCCCGGGCTTCTGTGCGAGTGCGCGCGCGTTTCTCCACGGCCTGCACGGCGCGGCAGGAAAACAACGCAAACCGGAGAACTGTCGAACTGTCATACAGTTCCCCATAAGCGCCGATGAGCGCCTCTGTCACCTAGCGCCGGGTGCACAGAGGTGGCCGCCGCAACGGTCGTCGCGAGGGCGGGCAGCTGGGTCGCAGGTCACTCGGGCACCTGCGCTCCAGGGCGACCGTCGCGAGCGCGGCGGGCCGACGGGCGCGGCATGTCGTGGGCTGGCAGTACAGCATCCCGCGCGGGCGGAGGGGGGAGAGCGATGAGGCTGGCGGTGTGCACCCTGGCAGTACTCCTGGCGGTCGCGGTCGTCGGTGGGGCGGGCCGGGCCGGTCCCGCGGGGCCGGTGGAGATCCGCCTGGGGCACGGCTTTGCGGCCGAGGAGCAACTGTGGTTGATGGGCGCCCGGCCGGACGTGACGCCCAACCAGGGCAGGGCGTACACGTTGCGGCTCGTGGCCTTCCGGGCCAGCGACGACCGCCTGCGCGCCTACGAGGCGGGCCAGATCGACGGCGGGACGATCCCGGCGCCCACGGCGTTGTTCGCCGGCGAGCAGGGGGTTCCGATCAAACTGGTGGCGAGCATCTCCCGGGAAGTCCCGGGCGGCAACTGGCACAACACCACGTATCTGGCCCTGGAGGGCGCCGGGATCCGCTCGCCCCGTGACCTGCGCGGCAAGCGCATCGGCATCGTCGGCTTCAAGACCTCGACCGAACTGTGGGCGCGCGCCGCGGTGGACGCCGCCGGCCTGAACGCCGACCGCGACGTGAGCTTCGTGGTGGTGCCGTTCCCGGCCATGGGCGAGGCGTTGCGCGCGCGCCGCATCGACGTGGGCACGTTCCCCAACCCGTTCCTGCACCTCGAGCTGCTGCGCGGCGGGGTGACCGTGGTCTACACCTCCAAGACCGGCGTGCCCTTCGAGGAAGAACTCCTCGTGCTCTTCCTGCGCCCGGAGTTCATCGAGCGCCACCGGGAGGCGGTGCGGGCCTTCCTGCGCGACTTCGTCACGGCGACGCGCTGGTACCTGGCCAATCCCCGGGAGGCCCGGCAGGCGCTCATCGACAAGCGGTTCGTCGCCATTCCTCCGGCGGTCTACTTCGACATGCAGGATTGGTACCGCGAGCCCTCGGGGCGCATCTCCTTCGACGTCCTGCGGCGGATGCAGGAGCTGCACCTGAAGCTGGGCTGGCAGCAGAAGCCGGTGGACGTGCGCAAGCTCGTGGACACCTCGATGCTGCCGTACTAGGCTGCGTCCCGCAGTGCGCGGCCTCCGCACCATGTCCGTCGAGCCCTCGCCCGTTCCCTCGTCCGCGGGCGCCAGTCCCCTGGTGGACGTGCGGGGGCTGTCCAAGGTCTTCGTCCGCGGTTCGCGGCGTGTCGCAGCGCTGGAGGACCTGTCGCTCCAGGTCGCCGCCGGCGAGTTCGTCACGATCGTCGGGCCCAGCGGCTGTGGCAAGAGCACGTTCCTCCACCTGCTGGGGGGCTTCGTGCCGCCGAGCACCGGGGTCATGCGCATCGCCGGCCGGGAGGTGCGCGGTCCGGGCCCCGACCGCGGCGTGATGTTCCAGGAGCTGGCGCTGTTTCCGTGGCGGACGGTGCTCGGCAACGTCACCTGGGGCCTGGAGGTCCAGGGGCGGCCCCGCGCGGAGCGGCTGGCGATCGCCGAGCGCTACCTCAGCCTGGTGGGGTTGCTGGCGTTCAAGGATGCGTTCCCGGCGGAGCTGTCGGGTGGCATGAAGCAGCGGGTGGCCCTGGCGCGCGTGCTCGCGTTCGACCCCGCGGTGCTGTTGATGGACGAGCCCTTCGGCGCCCTCGACGCCCAGACCCGCGAGCTGATGCAGGAGGAGCTCCAGCGGATCTGGCTGGAGACCGGGAAGACCATCCTCTTCGTCACCCACGACGTCGAGGAAGCGGTCTACCTGGGCGACCGCGTGGTGGTCTTCTCGGCGCGGCCCGGGCGCATCAAGGCCGAGGTGGCCGTGCGTCTGCCGCGGCCGCGCCGGCTCGAGATCAAGAAGAGCCAGGCGTTCCTCGACCGCCGCAATCAGGTGTGGGACCTGCTGCGCGAGGAAGTGCTCAAGCTCCGCGACGTCACGGAGGGACGCCGGTGACGACTGCGGTGCAGCCGGGCCCAGCGCGGGCGAATGCCCGCGAGCGCTGCGGCGACACGGAGGGAGCGCCGTGAGCGGCCACGGGCGGACGAGGACCATCGCTGCTGCAGGGATCTCGCCGCGACGACACGGACGGGGCGCGGTGGTCGGCCCCGTGGCGGTGGGACGCCACGCGCCGGTGCCGCGGCGGGACGGACTCTGGACGACGGTCGTTGCGGGGAGGACGTCGTGACCCGCGAGGCGCTGGGACTGCTGGTCGGTGTGCTGGCGCTCTGGCAGGTCCTGGCGAGCGTCGGGGGGCTGCCCGGCTATCTCTCCAGCCCGGCCGACGTCGTGCAGGAGGCGGCGGCGCTGATGCGCACGGGCGAGCTGGCCGTCCACAGCGCCGTCAGCCTCTACCGGTCGCTGGCCGGGTTCGCGCTGGGCGCCGGGCTGGGGCTGGGGCTTGGCCTGCTGGCCGGGGCCGTGCGGCCGGTGGCCGGGGTCACCGAGCCCCTGGTGTCTCTGGCGTACCCGGTGCCGAAGGTGGCGTTCCTGCCGGTGCTCATGGTCTGGTTCGGCATCAGCGACGCCTCCAAGATCCTGCTGATCGCCCTCTCGTGCTTCTTCCCCTGCTACATCGCGGCCCTCTACGGGGTGCGTGGGGTGGACCCGCTGTGGATCTGGGCGGCCCAGAACATGGGGGCGAGCCGGGCCCGGATCTTCGTGCGGGTGCTGGTGCCCGGTGCTGCGGTGCAGATCTTCAGCGGCCTGCGCGTGGCGCTGGCGCTGGCGTTCATCCTGGTGCTGGCCTCCGAGCTGGTCGGTTCGTCCAACCGGCTCGGGCTGGGGTTCTTGCTCGTCAGCGCCGACGCCAGCGGTCGCACCGCGCTGATGTTCGCCGCGCTGGTGGCGATCGGGGTGCTGGGCTTTGGGGCCGACCGGCTGCTGTCGCACCTGCGGCGGCGGCTGCTGGCCGGTTACCTGCTGGCGGAGGAGACGCCGCGTGGATAGGAGACGCCCGTGACCGGGAGCGAGGGCGCACGAGGGGCCGTCGCCGCCTCCGCCCGAGCTCCGCGTCCGACGGTGGTGCGGCGCGCGGTGGCGTCGGCTGCGCCCGTGGTTGCCGTGCTGGCGCTGTGGGAGGTGGTGGCACGGTCGGGCCTGACCAACCCCCGGCTCGTCCCCGACCTGGGGGCCATCGCCGGGCAGCTGGTCCTGGTGCTGCAGAGCCCGCAGCTGGGGGTGCACGTCGGGGCGTCGCTCACGCGGGTGATGGCGGGGTTTGGGCTCGCGGTGGTCGTCGGGGTACCCCTGGGGATCGCGATGAGCCGGCTGCCCGCGTGCGAGCGGGCCATCGAGCCGCTGTTCGCCCTCGGCTACCCGGTGCCCCGGATCGCGCTGTACCCTATCTTCGTCTTCCTGTTCGGTATCGGCCACCTGTCGAAGATCGCCCTCGTGGCGCTCGAGTGCCTCTACCCCATCGCCATCTCCACCTACCACGGCGTGCGCGGCGTCGACCGGCTCTACGTCTGGTCGGCACAGAACATGGGCGCCACCCGCTGGCAGGTCGTCTGGAAGGTGATGGCGCCGGCGGCGGCGCCGCAGGTGTTCACGGGGTTCCGGATCGCCCTGCCCATCGCCTTCATCATCACCATCCTGACCGAGATGGTCAGTTCCACCGAAGGGCTGGGGTGGTTGATCCTCTATGCGTCCGCGTCGCTGTCGCAGGCGCGGGTCCTCGCCAGCGTCGCGATCGTGGCGGTCATGGGCTTTGCGATGGATCGGGCCCTGGCCGCCCTGCGCAACCGGCTCGTCTTCTGGGAGCGGGAAGTCGCCCTCGTCGCGATCCGCTGACATCCACAGCGGGAGGGAAGAGCGGATGGCATCGCCTGGCACGTTCGATCGGCTGCGCGACCGGCCGACCCTGGCCGAGATCGTGGCGGCCACCCTGCGCGAGCAGATCGCGGCAGGCCGTCTGCCCATGGGGAGCGTTTTGAACCAGTTCGCGCTGGCGCGGGAGCTGGGGGTGAGCCGTGCCGTGGTCCGCGAGGCGTTCCGGCACCTCGCTGCCGCCGGCGCCCTGCGCCTGACGCCCTACCAGCGCGCGGTGGTGACGCCCCTGGAGGTGGACGACCTGGACGACCTGTGGGCGGTGCGCACCACGCTGGAGCTGCTGGCGGTACGCCGTGCCGCGCGGCGGCCGGAGGCGGCCAGTCGGCTCCGCCCGCTGGTGGAGGCCATGGTGCGCGAGCAGCAGCCCGAGGCCTGGCTCGACCTCGATCGGCGCTTCCACCAGGAGATCGCCACGCTCGCGGGCAATCCGTTGCTGCCCACGCTGCTGGACGCCGTGCGGATGGCCATCGACCGGTTCCTCCAGACGGTGGCGGGCCCGCGCCCCCGCATCCGCTCGGCCAACATGGAACACCGGGCCGTGGTGGAGGCCCTCGCCCGGGGCGACGCCGCCGAGGCGTCCACGCTGATTCGCGTGCACATCGACCGCACCCGGCGCTTCCTGGCCCGCCGCCTGCAACGCGCCCGGCGGACGGCGTCCGCGCCCGCGGTGCGGGCCGCCGCGCGGTAGCCCCATGGCACTCCCCTACCGCCGTCACGAGGCCAAAGCCTGGGCCAGGGCCACCATGCGCGGCGTCTGCAACGTCGTCATGCCCACGTTCACCGGTGACCTGCGCCGGCTCAACCCCGCCGCGATCCGTCACGACCTCCGCCGGTCGGTGGAGTGCGGCTTCTGGGGGTCGCTGCTGGCCTCCGAGTGCGGCACCACCCGCGAGGAGATGGCGCAGTTCATCGAGATCGCCGCGGCGACGGTGCCGGCCGGCTACCACCTGGTCCTCCACGGCTCGTTCGACACCCTGGAGGACCTGCTCGCGATGTGCAGGATCGCCGAGGACGCCGGGTGCTCGGCGGTGCTGCTGGCGTACCCGCTCACGTTCTACCCGCAGAGCGTCGACGACCTCGTCGCCTACACCGAGGCGGTGAGCCGCGGCACGAACCTGGCCATCATCCTGTTCGCCATCGGCTTCTGGGGCTTCCGGCGTCTGCACCCCTCGGCGTTCCCGCCCGAGGCGCTGGTGCGCATGGCGCAGCTCGACACCGTCGTGGCCCTCAAGTACGAATGCGGCCACCCCGGCACGGGCGGCATGGTCGAGATCCAGAAGCGCCTGGGCCACCTCCTGGTGGTCACCGATCCGTTCGAGCACAACGCCCCGGTGTGGGTCGATGCGTACGGCATGCAGTGGCTGGGCACCAGCTACTACAACTACTTCGGGGACCGGATCCCCAGGCTGTTCCGGCTGATGCACGCGGGGCGGTGGGAGGAGGCGATGGCGCTCTACTGGCAGCTGCAGCCCTGCCGGGAGGCCTACCAGGCGCTGCGCGCCACTGTGAGCGGCGCGTCCCTGGTGCACCGGCTGGCGTGGAAGTACATGGACTGGCTGAACGGGTTCAACGGCGGGCCGATCCGCATGCCGCACATGCGGCTCAACGCCGCGCAGATGCGGCTGCTGCGCGAGGGGGCGGTCCAGTCCGGGCTGGACGTCACCACGGATCCCGATGACCGGTTCTTCGTGGGCCGGCATCCCGCCTGAGGTGGCCGGGCGATGAGCGCGTCGATGTCCGATGCCAGCGCCGCCCGCACGCCCCGCCGCATCGTGCGCCTGGGCCACGTGGCGCTGTGCGTGCCCGACCTCTCCTGCGCCGTGGACTTCTACACGCGCGTCGTCCGGCTGGCGGTCGCCGAGGAGGGCGAGGGGCGCGTCTACCTCCGCGGGCAGTTCGAACACCACTGCCTCGAGCTGCACGCTGCCGAGCGCGCGGACGTCCTGCACTTCGGCTGGGAGACCGACAGCGACGAGGCGACCGGCGCCTTGCGGGCTCAGCTGGCGTCCCGGGGCGTGCCCGTGCGCGAGGCGCCGGCGGAGCCTGGCCGGCTGGGCGTGGCCTTCCAGTTCCAGGACTCGCTCGGCATGTGGAACGAGGTCTACCGCGCCACCGCGCGGCTGCCGGTGCTGGTCCCCGCGGGGCCCGCACCGCGACTGCGCCTGGCGCACGTCACCCGCATGAGCCCCTCCCCTGACGACGACCTGGCCTTCTTCCGCGCCATCGGCTTCCGGGTCTCCGACTGGGTGCCCGGGGTGCAGGCCTTCCTGCGGTGCGCGGCCGAGCACCACGCCGTGGGGTTCCTCAAGTACGACCGGCCCCTGCTCCACCACCACGCCTACGACGTCGGCGACTGGAACGGCATCAAGGCCGTGATGGACTGGCTGGCCGCGCAGGGCTGGCCGGTGGAGGTGGGGCCGGTGCGGCACGCGGCCGGCAACAACATCGCCGTCTACGTGCGCGACCCACACGGCGTGCGCGTGGAGTTCTTCTGCGAGATGGAGACGATCGCCGACGACGAGGACCACGACGCGCGCCGCCAGCCCGTGATCTTCGACCTGTGGCGGCAGAGCCCGCCGCCGCCGGGATTTCGGGAATGAGCGGGCGCTTCAGCCACGGTGGTCGTGCCGCGGTCCGCTGCGGCGTCGGGCGACGCTGCGGTCGCCCCCGTGGTCCTGGCCGCCGCCCCGCCCGCGGGAGTCGCGCGGATGCCCGCGGTGCCCGCCTGGTCCGCAGCGGGCAGCGGAGGTACCGGCTGGCGACCGGCGTCGGCCACCGGGCATGAGGGACGCGACCGTGGCCTACCGCGTCGGGGTCGACATCGGCGGCACCTTCACCGACCTGTTGCTGCTGGGCGCCGACGGCGGCACGGTGATCGGCAAGACGCTGAGCACGCCGGCGGATCCCAGCGAGGCCGTGGAAGTGGGCCTGCGGCCCCTGGTGGAGGCTGGCGCCATCGCCCGGGGCGCGCGGGGGACCCTGGTGCACGGGACGACGCTGGTGACCAACGCCCTCATCGAGCGCAAGGGGCCCCTGACCGCCCTGCTGACCACCGCGGGGTTCCGCGACGCCATCGAGATCGGCCGGGAGCACCGCTTCGACCTCTACGACCTCGACCTGGAGGCGCCCCGCCCGCTGATCCCGCGCTACCTGCGCTTCGACGTGCCCGAGCGCATCGCAGCCGACGGCACGGTGCTGCAGCCCCTGGACGAGGCCTACGTGCGCCGGCTGGCCGCGGAGCTGCGCGCCAAAGGCGTGCGCGCCGTCGCCGTCTGCTACCTGCACGGGTTCCGCTACCCGCAGCACGAGCGCCGCACGGCCGAGCTCTTCGCCGAGGTGGCCCCCGAGATCCGGGTCGCGCTCGGCGCCGACGTCGCGCCGGAGATCCGCGAATACCCCCGCATGAGCACCACGGCGGCCAACGTCTACGTGCAGGAGCGCGTGGAGACGTACCTGCACGGCCTGCTGCGACGGCTGGAGGGGCTCGGCGCCGCGTGCGAGGTGTTCGTCATGCTCTCCAGCGGCGGCGTCGCCACCGTGGAGACCGCCACGCGCTTCCCGGTGCGGTTGCTGGAGTCGGGGCCGGCGGCCGGCGCCCTGGCCGCGGCCTACCTGGGCAGGCGCGCCGGCGTCAGCGATCTGCTCTCGTTCGACATGGGCGGGACCACCGCCAAGCTCTGCGCGGTCGTCGGCGGGCGGCCGCTCAAGGTCCACGAGTTCGAGGTGGACCGCGTCCACCGCTTCCGTCGCGGCAGCGGCCTGCCGGTGAAGATCCCCGTCATCGACATGATCGAGATCGGCGCGGGCGGCGGCAGCATCGCGCGCGTCTCGGCGGTCGGCACCCTCAAGGTGGGGCCCGACAGCGCCGGCGCCGAGCCCGGCCCCGCCTGCTACGGCCGCGGCGGCCAGGAGCCCACGGTGACCGACGCCGACCTGGTGCTCGGCTACCTGAACCCCGACTACTTCCTCGGGGGGCGGATGCGCCTCGACGTGGAGGCCGCGCGGCGCGCGCTGGCCCGCGTCGCGCGCCCGCTGGGCTTGCGCCTCGAGGAGGCGGCGTGGGGCATCCACCAGATCGTCAACGAGAACATGGCCAACGCCGCGCGCGCCCACCTGGCGGAGCGCGGCGCCGACCCACGCCGGATGCCGTTGTTCGCGTTTGGCGGGGCGGGGCCGGTCCACGCCTACCACCTGGCCACGATCCTGCGCCTGCCCGCGATCATCGTGCCGCTCGGCGCCGGGGTGGGCTCGACCATCGGGTTGCTGGCGGCGCCGCTCGCCTTCGACTTCGCGCGCAGCGCCTACGGCCGCCTCGACGCGCTGGACTGGGCCCAGGTCAACGCGCTGCTGGACGAGATGGCCGCCGAGGGACGGGCGCTGCTGACCCGGTCGGGCGCGCCGGCCGACGCCATCGCCATCGAGCGCACCGCCGAGATGCGCTACGTCGGCCAGGGCCACGAGGTGGCAGTACCGCTGCCCGCGGGCCGGCTGGAGGCACGCCGGGCCGCGGCGCTCGCCGAGGCGTTCCGGGCCGCTTACACGGCGCGCTACGGCCGGCCCGGCCCCGACGTGCCGCTGGAGGTCATGAACTGGCGTGTGACCTGCAGCGGCCCCGCGCCCGAGGTCGACCTGGCCGTGGCCCGCCCGGCGGCCGGCCACGCGCAGAAGGGGCACCGCCCGGCGTACTTCCCGGAGGCTGGCGGGTTCGTCCCGACCCCGGTCTTCGACCGATACGCGCTGGCACCGGGCGCGGTGCTGCGAGGTCCCGCGATCGTCGAGGAGCGCGAGTCCACGCTGGTCGTCGGCCCGCGGGGCCGCGCGCGGGTGGACGCGCGCCTGAACATCGTCGTGGAGCTCACCGATGCCTGAGCGCAGCACCCGGCGCGCACCGTCGCCGGCGACATGCGCCGACCGCGCGACCGCCGGCGTCCCCCTCAAGGAGCGTCATGGCTGACCGCGCCGTCGACCCCGTGACCCTCGAGGTCGTCTGGAACCGCCTGCTGGCCGTGGTGACCGAGCAGCAGGACGCGCTGATGCGCACCGCGTTTTCGACGGTGGTGCGCGAGAGCCAGGACCTGGCCTGCGGCTTCTTCGACCCGCAGGGGCGCATGGTGGCCCAATCCATCAGCGGGACCCCCGGGCACATCAACGCCATGGCCACGGGCATGCGGCACGTGCTGGCGGCCTACCCGCCCGAGACGCTCGGGCCGGGCGACGTCGTGATCACCAACGACCCGTGGATGACCGCCGGACAGGTGAACGACATCACGATCGTCACCCCCGTGTTCCGCGCGGGCCGGCTGGTGGGTCTGTTCGCCAACACCTGTCACGCCGTCGACATCGGCGGCCGGGTGCTGTCGGCGCAGGCCCGCGAGGTGTACGAGGAAGGGCTCCAGCTGCCGGTGCTCAAACTCTACGACCGCGGGCGCCCCAACGAGACCCTGCTGGCGCTCATCCGCGCCAACGTGCGCCTGCCGGACGAGGTCATCGGCGACCTGCACGCCCAGGCGGCGTGCAACGACACCGGGGCCCGCGCCCTGCTGGAGCTCATGGACGAGTTCGGGCTGGCCGACCTCGACGGCGTCGCCGACGAGATCCTGCGTCGCTCGGAGGCCGCGGTGCGTGCCGCCATCCGCGCGCTGCCCGACGGCGAGTGGACCAGCGAGACCTGGGGTGACGGCTTCGACGAGCCCATCGTGATCCGCTGCCGGGTGCGCATCGCCGGCGACGAGATCTTCATCGACTTCGCGGGGTCGTCGCCACAGAGCCCGCGGGGGATCAACGTGGTGCTGAACTACACCCGCGCCTACGCCTCGTTCGCCCTGAAGGCGGCCGTCTACCCCGAGGTGCCCCACAACGACGGCGGCTTCCGGCCGGTGCACGTCAGCGCGCCGCCGGGCTGCATCCTCAACGCCATCCCGCCGGCGCCCGTGGCCAGCCGGCACGCCATCGGGCACATGCTGCCCACGGCGATCTTCGCCGCGCTGGCCGATGCGCTCCCCGGGCGTCTGTTGGCCCCCGGCGCCGACGCGATCTGGCTCACGGTCTGGCAGGGCGAGGCGCCCCCCTTCACGTTCACGATGTTCCAGGTGGGCGGCACCGGCGCGCGGCCCACAAAAGACGGGCTGAGCGCCATGGGCTTCCCCAGCGGCGTGGCCGGGGTGCCCGCCGAGGTGGTGGAGAGCCTGACGCCGTTGGTGCTCCGCCACCGCGCGCTGCGCCCCGACTCCGGCGGCGCCGGCCGCTGGCGGGGCGGGTTGGGGCAGCTCACCGCGTTCGCCAACCGCGCCGGCGGACGGTGGAGCGTCTCGGGCATCGTCGACCGCACGCGCTTCCCGGCCCCGGGCCTGCGGGGCGGGCGTGCGGGCGCGCCGGGCGAGGTGCGGCTCGACGACGGCACCCGGCCCAACCCCAAGGCGCTGATCGAGCTGGCGCCCCACCAGGTGGTGCACGTCGACACGCCCGGCGGGGGCGGCTACGGCGACCCGTTCGCGCGCGAGCCCGAGCGCGTGCTGCACGACGTGATCTACGGCTACGTGACCCCCGAGGGCGCTGCGCGCGACTACGGCGTGGTGGTGCGGTTCACCGGGCGGCCCGACGAGCTGGTGCGGCTGCCCGCGCAGTGGGAGATCGATGCGGCGGCGACGGCGGCGCTGCGGGCACGGCGGGCCGCCGGCAGCGGGGTGGGACGGCAGTGACCCCGTCGCGGGAGGAGCGTGGGATGGAGCAGGTGGGGTTTGCGCTGGGGTACGGGAAGTTCACGGACGTGCACGAGATGGCGCGCCTGATGCGGGAGGCCGAGGAGCGCGGGTTCCAGATGGGCTTCTTCTCGGAGACCATCGAGCTGATGCGCGACTCGGTCACGGCGCTGTCGGCCATCGGGCTGGCCACGCGGCGCCTGGTGCTGGGCACCACGCAGATCGTGCGCCTGCGCAGTCCGGTGGTCATGGCCCAGACCGCGGCCAGCCTCGACGAGCTGACGGGCGGCCGCATGACCATCGCGCCGGGCGCCTGCACGCGCAGCCACGCCCGCGTCCACGCGCTGCCCGAGGCCGACCCCGTGCAGACGCTGCGGGAGTGGGTCGAGGTGATCCGGCTGATGCTCACCGGCGAGCGGATCTCCTACGACGGTACCTACGTGAAGCTGCGCAACGTGGGCCTGGGGTGGACGCCGCCCCGACGGAGGATTCCCATCTACATCCCGGCCACGAGCCGCGCCGGCCTGCGCCTGGCGGGCGAGATCGGCGACGGGGTCGTCCTGAACGCCGTCTGCTCGCCCGAGTACACCCGCAACGCCCTGCGCATCGTGCGGGAGGCCGCGCAGCGGGCCGGGCGCGACCTGTCGACGTTCGTCGTGGCCCAGATCATCAACGTCTCGGTGGAGGACGACCACGCGGCGGCCCTGGACGCCATCCGGTGGGAGGTGGCCACCAAGTTCGACCCCGTCCAGCTGCCCTTCATTGCCGGCCCCAAGATGCGGGTGGGCGAGCTCTACATCCACGCCGAGGACATCCCGCGCTTCGAGGCCGCCTACCGCGAGGGCGGGATGGACGCGCTGATCCGCGCCATCCCCGACTCGTACGTGGAGGGCATGACGGCCAGCGGCACGCCCGACGAGGTCCGCCGCCGCGTGCAGGCGTACCGCGACGCCGGCGTGCAGATCCCGCTGCTGCGGCCCGCCGCGGCCCACCAGACGCAGCGGGTGCTGGACCTCTTCGGGGAATAGGCGCAGCCCGCAGCGGCCAATGGCATGGATCGTAGCAGGCCGGCTGGCGCGTACCGTGGTGGTCCTCCTCGGCACCTCCGTGGCGGTGTTCGTTGCGATGCGCCTGATTCCGGGCGACCCAGCGGTGATCTTCGCCGGGGAGCAGGCCACGCGCGAGCAGATCGAAGCTGCGCGCCATGCCTTTGGGTTGGACCGGCCCTTGTGGGTGCAATATGGTCTGTTTCTCCGCCGCGCACTGTCGGGCGACCTGGGCACGTCGACCCGTACAGGGCGCCCAGTCAGCGAGGAGTTGATGCACCGCTACCCGCTGACGTTGGTGCTCGGCGGTGCAGCAATCGCGTTCAGCGTGGCCGTGGGGGTGCCTCTCGGCATCTTCGCTGCCATCCGATCGGGCCGTTGGCCCGATCGGCTCAGCGTGGCCGTCGCACTTCTTGGCGCGTCGGCGCCAACGTTCCTGGTAGGGATTCTGTTACAGCTCGCCGTGGCTGTGGAGTTGGGCTGGCTGCCGGTCACCGGCGCGTACACCTGGCGGCATCTCATTCTGCCCGCGGCGAGCCTTGGGGTGTTCCCGGTGGCGATGATCACCCGGTTGGTCCGGACAGGACTGCTGGAGGTGCTGGCCGAGGATTACGTGCGCACGGCACGAGCCAAGGGGCTGCCTGAACAGCAGGTGATCGTGCGCCATGCGTTGCGGCCCGCGCTGAACACTACGCTTACGGTCGTTGGGCTTCAGTTTGGCGCTATGTTGGGCGCGTCGGTGTTCGCCGAAGCCGTGTTCTCGTGGCCTGGTCTGGGCCGGTACCTCATTCAGGCGATCGGCCACCGTGACTACCCGGTGGTTCAGGGTGCGGTCCTGTTGTTCGCCGCGACCTACGTCGCGGTGAACTTCACGGTGGACATAGCTTACCGATGGTTGGATCCGCGGATCCGGTGAGCCTCGCGGGCCACAGGGGCGCGCGGGTGGTGCCAGCGGCCGCCGAGCGGCCGGTGCACCGGGTCTGGCGCCGGGTGCGTCGCGACCCGGCCGGCCTGGGTGGGCTGGTCTTACTCGCGATCATCGCTTTGGGAGCAGCGATGGGGCCGATGCTGCTCTCTGGCGACCCCAGCGCGCCGCACCTGGATCGGACGTTCCTGCCGCCAGGGCCGCAGCATCCGCTGGGTACCGATCACCTGGGCCGTGATCTGCTCGTGCGAATCGTGCATGGCGCGAGGGTTTCGCTGCTGAGCGCCGCTGGCGCCTTAGGCCTCGGCCTGCTCGCGGGTGTGCCCGTCGGGCTCGTCGCGGGCACGACGCGCGGCATGGTGGACGAGGTATTGATGGGCGCTACCGAGGTGCTGATGTCTTTCCCCGGGGCACTGCTCGCGATCCTCGCGGTCGCGGTCCTAGGTCCTGGGCCCCGCAACGTCGTGCTCGCGGTAGGCATTGCCTCGGCGCCGGTCTTCGCCCGCCTTGTGCGCGGTGTCGCGCTCGGGTTGCGGGAGCGAGAGTTCGTAGAAGCGGCCCGTGCGCTCGGCGCCAGTGGTGCGCGCATCCTGGCGCGGCACATCCTTCCCGGGTGCCTGGCGCCCATCGTCGTCGCCGCAATGCTGCGCCTGGGAGTGACGATCGTCACGGTGGCCGGGCTGGGATTCCTGGGGTTGGGCGGCGACCCGGCGGCGCCCGAGTGGGGCGCGATGCTCAGTCAGGGACAGGAGTACCTCCGCCGCGCGCCGCACATCGTGCTGGCGCCGGGGTTGGCGATCTTGCTAGTGGTCCTCAGTGTCAACCTGGCCGGCGATGCGCTGGCCGACGCGCTCGATCCGCGCGTTCGCTCGCGGCGCGGTGCAGGATGATCCACAAGGAGGAGGGGATGCAATGAGACGTCTGCACGTAGTGGCCTGGCTGGCATTACTCCTGGCGCTCACACCTGGGCCATCGGTACTCGGAGCACCCGCGAGCGGAGGGACGGTGACGTGGGCACTGCACGTGCCCATTGACCGCCTGGATCCCAGCGCGTCGTTCTCGCTGGCCACCGGGATGGTCGTTGGGCGCAATGTCTTCGACCGCCTAGTCGAGCACGACGACCAGCTGAATATTCGTCCGGGCCTCGCCCTTTCCTGGATGCCGGCGCGGGACGGCCGCACGTGGACGTTCAAACTCCGCCAGGGCGTGCGGTTCCACGACGGCACGCCTTTTAACGCCGACGTGGTGGTGTTCAACGTCACGCGCGCCGTGAATCCGCAACTGCGACTACCGGCAGGGTCGTTCGCGTGGGCGGGCGTCAAGGGCGCGCGCAGAGTTGACGAGTACACCGTCGAGATCTTTGGCGATCAGCCGCTGGCGGCGTTGCTCAACAACATCGCCGACTCGGGCCTCGGCGTCATCATCAGCCCACAGGCCTTGCAGCGCGCGCGTGACCCTCGCGACTTTGTCCCGGTGGGCACCGGGCCGTTCAAGTTCGTGTCCTGGCAGCCCGACGGCGACCTCGTGCTGGAGGCCAATCGCGACTACTGGGGCGGGCCCCCTGCCATTGACCGCCTGGTCGTGCGCGTTTCCCCAACACCGTCCACGCGGGTGGCGCAGCTGGAAGGTGGCGAAGTCGACCTGATCACGCAGGTACCGCTCCAGGAGATCCAACGGCTCAGCGCGATCCGAGGGATCGAAGTGGCGGTGAAGCCTGCGACGTCGTGGACGTACATCGCGATGAACAACCGCAAGCCGGCGTTCGCGGACGCCCAGGTGCGCCGCGCGCTCAATCATCTGGTGGACAAGCAGACGATCATCGACAAGGTGCTGTTCGGCGTCGGTAGACCTGCGGACTCGCCGATCGGATCAGCCTATCGCGTCCACAAGAGCGTGAAGGTCTACCAGTACGATCCGGGCCTCGCCCGACAGCTGCTGGACCAGGCCGGATGGCGAGTTGGTGCCGATGGCGTGCGCCAGAAGGACGGGCAGCGCCTGGCCGGAACGTTGTGGGTGCCGGTGGGGCGGTTCGCTGGCGGCGCGGCCATGGCACAGGTGATCGCGTCGGCGTTCCGTGGTGTCGGCGTGGACGTTCGCGTTCAGGAAGTCGAGTTCGGGTTTTACCTGGCCGAGGCTCGACGCGGCCCGGAGGAGTCCCGTATCGAGCTGGTCATGGCCGGGTGGGGCACCGCCGACCCTGACACGGGCCTGCGCCCGGTGTTGCACTCGGAATCGTGGCCGCCGCGCGGGAACAACATCGCCTTCTACCGCAACCCGCGCGTCGACGAGCTGCTGGATCGGGGTGCGGCCACCATGGATCCTACCGGACGCACGGCGATCTACCACCGCGTACAGGAGCTGGTCATGGACGACGCGCCATGGCTATTTCTCACCGAGAGGCGCGAGGCAGTGGCCTGGCGGTCCCACGTCCGCGGCATCCGATTCATCCCCTCGTCGGCTGGGCTGATCGACGTCCGCGGCGTCTCCGTGGTGCGGTGAGGCAGCGCGCATGAACCATCCGATCGCGGCCGCGCTGCACCCTGACCGAGTCCTCGAGCTCGCCCGGGGGATGATCCGTATTCCGAGCTTCACCGGCGAAGAGCGAGCCGTGGCCGACTGGCTGGCCGACACCATGGAGGCCATGGGCTTCGACGAGGTGCGACAGCAAGAGGTAACGCCGGGGCGCCCAAATGTCATCGGGGTAGTGCGTGGTGTCGACCACGCGACGCCCTCTATTCTGTTCAACGGCCATACCGACCACAACATGGTCTGTGACGGGTGGACACGCGATCCGTTCGGCGCGGAGGTGGACGGGGGATTCCTGTACGGGTTGGGCGCGGCCAACATGAAGGCGGGTAACGCCGCCATGCTGGCGGCCGTGGAGGCGGCGCTGCGCGCCGGACTGCGGCCCCGGGGCGACCTCAAGGTCGCGTTCGTCGTCGGCGAACTGCAGGGCGGCCTGGGCACCAAGGCAGCCCTGAAGGCCGGCCTGCGCGCCGACATGTTCCTGCTAGCGGAGCCCACCGAACTGGGGGTGCTGACGATGCACGCCGGCGTGGTGCAGGTGCGGGTCGTCGTGCACGGCCAGATGCGCCACTACACCACGCGTTCGGGCCGGAAGATCCACGCCATCGAGAAGGCCATGGCGATCGCGCAGGCCCTGGGCCCCTCGTACGAGCCGATCCCGCCAGGAAGCTGGTTGACGTTCACCCCGCACCCAGACTACGACGGGCTGCCCCGGTACAACCTGGGGGTCATCCGCGGCGGCATCACGCCGCAGATCCTGGCCTGGCGCCCCGCGCTGGTGCCCGACTACTGCGAGATGATCCTCGACGTTCGTGTCGTGCCCGGCCAGACGCCCGAAACGGTGCTGGCCGACCTGCGTCGCCTCATCGAGCGACTCAGGCGCGACGATCCCGACCTGCGGGCCGAGGTGAGTCTGGTCGAGGGCCGCGACTTCTTCCCGCCCTTCCACGTGCCGCTCGATCACCCCGTGGTGCGAGCCATGACTGAGGCCCACCGGAGGGTTTTCGGGGAGGATCCGCGGGTGGGCGCCCTGGCGCCGACGAAGTATGCAGGGGCGGACTCGGCGCACATGGCCGCGGCAGGCATTCCCGGGGTGCTCTACGGGCCGGGGGGCAAGTACCTGAGCATTCCCGACGAGCGCGTCGAGGTCGAACAGGTCGTGGGCGCCAGCCGGGCGTTCTGCCTGGTGATCGAGCGCGCCTGGGGGCTGTGGTGAGCACCGGGCGCCGCATCGGGGAGGCGATGGGCATGTCGGTCACGACCAGGACCGCGCGACGGGCGCTGGACCGCCTAGCGGGCGTCCATCCGGAGCGGGGCGAGATCCCCGCCTTCATCTTCACCGACCCCGACCTGTTCCGCCTGGAGATGGACGCCATCTTCACGCGGTGCTGGCTGTTCGTCGGCCACGAGAGCGAAGTGCCCGCCCCCGGCGACTACGTGACCCGCCGCATGGGCGAGCACCCCGTCATCATGGTGCGGGGCGAAGACGGGCGCGTGCGGGTGCTGCTCAACGTCTGCCGGCATCGCGGCATGCGGATCTGCCGGGCCGATCTGGGCAACGCGTCGCACTTCCGCTGTCCCTACCACGGCTTCACCTACAAGAACACCGGGGAACTGATCGGCATCCCCTTCCAGAAGGAGATCTACGGCGACGCCATCGACCGCGCGCGCTTCGGGCTGCTGGAGGCCCGCAGCGAGGCCTACCAGGGCCTGGTCTTCGCCACGTGGCACGACCGGGCGGAGCCGCTGCGCGACTACCTGGGCGCCATGGCCTGGTACCTCGACCTCCTGGCCGGGCGCGCCGAGATGGAGGTGGTGGGGCCGCCCTGGCGGCACGAGCTGGCCAGCAACTGGAAGCTGCCGGCCGAGAACTTCGCCTCCGACGCCTACCACACGCTCCACACCCACGCCTCCACAGCCGAGATCGGCCTGACGCCCACGCCGCGCTGGGCCAAGGACGGCTACCACGTCTACGCCGGCCGCGGGCACGGGGTCATGGTCGGCACGCCGGCGGCCCGGTGCATCTTCCCGGACGCGCTGCTGCCCGAGTACGAGCGCCGGCTGCGGCCCGAGCAGTTCGCGCTGCTGCGCACGCTGGCCAACATGCCCGGTACCGTCTTCCCCAACCTGTCGTTCCTGATCTCAGCGGTCACCCTCAAGGGCCAGCTGGTCTCGCACACCGAGCTCTACCAGTGGCAGCCCCTGGCACCCGACCGCATCGAGGTCCTCTCGTGGCTGCTGGTCGAGCGCAACGCGCCCCCGGCGTGGAAGGAGCTGTCGCGGCAGGCCTACGTCCTGACCTTCGGGCCGTCGGGGGTCTTCTCGCAGGACGACACCGAGAACTGGACGCAGATCACACGCAACAGCCGGGGCCCGGTGGCCGGGCGCCTGGGCTACATCTACGAGATGGGGAAGGACGCGGCGCCCACGACGGCGTTCGCCGGGCCCGGCGTGGCCTACGAGGGCAAGTACAGCGAGGCCAACGCCCGGGGATTCTACCGGCGCTGGCTCGACCTGCTGCAGGAGGCGGTGGAGGAATGACCGCGGCGAGCGATCCGGAGCGGGCCCGCGCGGCGGCGCTGCGCGAGGAGGTGCTGGAGTTCCTGTACGAGGAGGCGGCGCTGGTGGACGCCGGCCGGCTGGAGGAGTGGCTCGCGCTGCTCACCGACGACGTCCAGTACCAGATGCCGCTACGCCTGACCCGCGAGCGGGGCAGCCCCACCGACGTGGCCCGCGAGATGCAGTACTTCTGGGACGACCGCACGACGCTCGAGCTGCGCGTGCGGCGCCTGCGCACCGACTTCGCGTGGGCCGAGGACCCGCCCTCGCGCACCCGCCACTTCATCTCCAACGTGCGCATCGCCCCCGGCCCGAGCCCGGACGAGGTGCACGTGCGCTCGTACGTGCTGATCTACCGCAACCGCGGCGACAGCCCGCAGGCCGAGCTGCTGTCGGGGGAACGCCGCGACGTCCTGCGCCGCGAGGCCGGGGGCTGGAAGCTGGCGCGCCGGGAGTTCGTCGTCGATCAAGCGACACTTGGGACCCAGAACCTCTCGTTCTTCGTGTGAGCGCCGTGGGTGCCCGGGGACGGCGAGAGCGCCTCTGCGGGTTTTGCATGGACCTCGTGCCTCGTGAGGGCGCCGTGGATACCTGGGAGAGGGTCCGGCCCCTGCAGCGTGGAGGCCTTGCCGACGGCACCGGACCGGCGTGGGGAGGAGGGAGCCTGCCGTGAGGGCCGACCCCGACGAGCAGCTGTTGGAGATCACCAACGAGTTCGCCACCGTGCGCGTGCGCAAGGTGCGGACGCGCAACGGCGAGCGCCTGGAGATCGCCTCGCCCCGGCTGGGCTACTGGATCCGGCTGGACGCCCTGGCCCTGGAGAGCCTGACCTGGCAGCCCATGGACACCTTCACCCGCTTCCTCGAGACGCCCTTCGGGCCGACCCCGTTTGGCCCCGCCGCCCCGCCGCCCGACGACGGGCGTCCCGCCCCCGACAGGTGAGGCAGCCAGGAGGCGCGATGCGGCTGGCCGGGAAGGTCGCGCTCATCACCGGGGCCGGCGGCGGCATGGGGCGCGAGGCGGCGCTGCTGTTCGCCGCCGAGGGCGCCCGCGTGGTGGTGGCCGATGTCCGCCAGGACGCCGCGGAAAAGACGGCGGCGGCGATCCGGGCCACAGGCGGCGAGGGCCTGGCGGTCCGCTGCGACGTGGCGGTCCCCGAGGACAACCGGGCGATGGTGGACGCCGCGGTGGCGCGGTACGGGGGGCTCCACGTCTTCTACGCCAACGCCGGCATCGTCGACCGCCGGCCAGACGGCGGCGACGTGGGCCTCGAGCGCATCAGCCTCGAGACGTGGCAGCGGATCCTGGCCGTGAACCTCACCGGTGTCTTCCTCGGCTGCCGGTACGCGATCCCGGCGATCGTGAAGGCCGGTGGCGGCTCGGTGATCCTCACCGCCTCCATCGGTGCCCTGGTGGCCCACCGCGCCCACAACCACGCCTACGTCGCCTCCAAGGCCGCGGTGCTGGGGCTGGCCCGCAACCTGGCCGTCGAGTACGCGCCCCACCGCGTCCGCGTGAACTGCCTGTGCCCCGGCCAGATCCACACGCCCATGATGGAGCCCTTCGTGCACGACCCCGCGCGGGCCCAGGACATCATCGCCCGGACCCCGATGGGACGCTTCGGGCAGGCCCGGGAGGTGGCGCAGGTCGCGCTCTTCCTGGCTTCCGACGAGTCGTCGTTCATGACCGGGGCCGCGGTCGTCGTCGACGGAGGCTGGACCGCGCTCTGAGGCCGATAGCGTCGAGGGATGCGCAGTGGAGAGACGCCACGCGGAGGAGGAAGGCCAATGGACCTGCACGACCGCATCGCCCTGGTCACTGGCGGCGCGACCGGCATCGGCCGCGCCACGGTCCTGGCGCTGGTTCGCGCCGGGGCGCGCGGCGTGGCCATCAACTACCGCACCACCCGCGCCGAGGCCGAGGCGCTGGCCCACGAGGTGACGGCGCTGGGGGCAGACGCCCTGCCCGTGCAGGCCGACGTGCGCCGCGACGACGAGGTGCGGGCCATGGTGCGCCAGGTGGAGGCCCGGTTTGGCCGCCTCGACGTGCTGGTGAACAACGCCGGCACCACCCGGTGGATCCCGCTGGGCGACCTGGAGGCGCTCACCGACGAGGTCTGGGACGAGCTCTTCGACACCAACGTCAAGGGCGCGTTCCGGTGCACCCGGGCCGCGGCATCGCTGCTGGCCGCCACGGAGGGCATGGTGGTCAACGTGGCGTCGATCTCGGGCATCCTGGCGCCCAAGACGATGTCGTCGCTGGCCTACGGTGCGACCAAGGCGGCACTGATCTACCTGACGCGCGGCCTGGCAGTGGCGCTGGCGCCCCGCGTACGCGTCAACGCCGTCGCGCCGGCGTTCACCGACACGCGCTGGATGCAGACGCACTTCGGCGACCGCTACCCCCAGGCGGTGGCCGCGGCGGCCGCCTCCTACCCGCTGGGCCGCATCGCCACGCCCGACGAGGTGGCGCGCGCCATCGTCGGGCTGGTCACCGGCGGCGACTTCGTGACCGGCCAGACCCTGGTGGTCGACGGCGGCCTGAGCCTCAGCTGAGGCGCCAGCCACGCATTTTGCGCCCCTCCGGGGGCTTGACAAGGCCGCCTGGCCCTGGGTAGCATGAGCGGTAACTTCAAACCGCCAGCACGGCGACGCGATTCCTCACGAGAGTTTGAGGTTGCTGCTCCCCGGGTGCCGCAGGCGCCCGGGTCCTGGCGCAGCGTCGTGCGGCAGGCTGTGACGGGGACATGTCGGCAGGGCTCGCGGGAGAGAGCGAGCCGGGTCTGGTGCGAGCCGGTTTCCGCCCCCTGACCGATCTCGCCCCCAAGCCGCGGGGACGAACACCGGGCGCGTGTGCCCGGTCAGTAGACCTCGCCGGGTAGCCCCCGTTACGGGCGTCGAGGGCTCTCCGGGAGCGTTGTCCGGGGAGAACTAAGGTGGTACCGCGGGTCGCACCGTCCTTAGGGTGCGTCCCGCTCGTGTTTTTTCAGGGGGCGGCACCGCGGGCGTGACGGTGCGCCCCTGCCGGGGTGCGCGCCTGCGCGCAGGCAGCGTGCGCGCCACACCTCGGCTGGCAGCGGCTACGCCCGGGCGTACCACGCATGGGTGGTTAGGAACCGCGCAGGGCGTGCTCGACCCTGCGCGACCAGGAGGCGGACGATGGCTCGACAGATGACGGCACCGCGCACCCCGCGTCCGGCGACCCAGCCGGCGCGCCAGCCCATGACCGGCGCGCAAGCGCTGGTCGAAGCGCTGCGCCGGGAGGGGGTCGAGCTCCTCTTCGGGCACCCGGGCGGCGCGTCGCTGCCGATCTACGACGCGCTCTACGACGCCCCCGACATCCGCCACGTCCTGGTCCGCCACGAGCAGGTGGCCGCGCACGCGGCGGTCGGCTACGCGCGCGCGTCGGGCCGGGTCGGGGTGTGCACCGCCACCTCGGGCCCCGGCGCCACCAACCTGGTCACCGGCATCACCGACGCCATGATGGACTCGGCGCCGATCGTGGCCATCACGGGCCAGGTGCCGCGGCCGGTGATCGGCAACGACGCCTTCCAGGAAGCCGACGTGACCGGCATCACCATGCCCATCACCAAGTGGAACACGCTGGTGCTGCGCACGGCGGACATCCCGCGGGTCGTGAAGCAGGCCTTCTACCTGGCGCGCACGGGCCGGCCCGGCCCGGTACTGATCGACATCCCCCGCGACGTCTCTCAGGAGACCGCCGAGTTCGAGTTCCCCGACGAGGTGACCATCCCGGGCTACCGGCCGGTGCTGGACGGCAGCCCCAACCAGATCGCCGCCGCAGCCGAGGCCCTGGCCGCTGCCGAGCGGCCGATCGTCTACGCCGGCGGCGGCATCATCAGCAGCAACGCCACCGCCGAGCTGACAGCGCTGATGGAGAAGACGCGCATCCCCGTGGCCCTCACGCTGATGGGCAAGGGCGCGGTGGACGAGACGCACCCGTACTGCCTGGGCATGCTCGGCATGCACGGCAGCGTCTACGCCAACTACGCCATCAACGAGGCCGACGTGATCCTGGCGGTGGGCGTGCGCTTCGACGACCGGGTGACCGGGCGGCTCAAGGACTTCGCGCCCCGGGCCCGCTTCATCCACATCGACATCGACCCGGCCGAGATCGGGAAGAACAAGCCGGCCCACATCCCCATCGTGGGCGACGCCAAGCGGGTGCTGGCCGCCCTGGTCGAGAAGGTGCGCCCGCCGCAGATCGATGCCTGGTGGAAGCAGATCGACGAGTGGCGCACGCGCTACCCGTTCCGCTACCGGCAGCGCGACGGCGTGATCAGCCATCAGTACGTCTGCGACCTGCTGCACCGGCTCACCGAGGGACGGGCCGTGGTCACCACCGACGTGGGCCAGCACCAGATGTGGATGGCCCAGTGGTACAAGCCGCGCGGGCCCCGACAGTTCATCACCTCGGGCGGCCTGGGCGCCATGGGCTTCGGCTTCCCGGCGGCCATGGGCGCCAAGTTCGCGGTGCCCGACCGGCAGGTGATCGCCGTGGTGGGCGACGGCGGGTTCATGATGACGCTGCAGGACCTGATCACGGCCGCCGAGTGGGGCTTGAGCCTGCCGGTGATCGTCCTCAACAACAACGCCCTGGGCATGGTGCGGCAGTGGCAGTCGTTCTTCTACCGCAACCGGCTGTCGGCGTCGCTGCTGCGCAACCCCGACTTCGCCCGGCTGGCCGAGGTCTTCGGGTGCCGCGGCATCCGCGTCGAGCGGCCCGAGCAGGTCGACCCCGCCCTGCGCGAGGCCCTGGCCACCGAGGGGCGCCCCTGCGTCGTCGACGTCCTGTGCGACCCGGAGGAGAACTGCCTGCCGATGATCCCCTCGGGCCAGTCGGTGAAGGAGATCATCATCGATGCGTGAGGGCACGGGGGCGCCGGCGGCCACCGGCGCCGCAGGCGACAACACGTTCACCTCGACGGTCTTCCCGGTCGAGACGCTGGAGCTGGCCGAGCGGCGCGAGTCGTTCGTGCGCGGCGGCCGGCACCTCTTCCCGCTGCTCCCGCGGGCCCTGGAGGGCATCCGCACCATCGGCGTCATCGGGTGGGGGTCGCAGGCGCCGGCCCAGGCGCTGAACCTGCGCGAGTCGCTGGCCGGGACGCCGATCCGCGTCGTGGTGGGGCTGCGCGCGGGCTCGCCGTCGTGGGAGGCGGCCCGGCAGGCGGGCTTCACCGAGGCCGACGGCACCTTGGGCGAGATGTTCGACGTCATCGCCCGCGCCGACCTGGTGCTGCTGCTGATCGCCGATGCCGCCCAGGCCGAGCTCTACCCCCGCATCTTCGAGGCGCTGCGGCCCGGCGCGACCCTGGGCCTGTCCCACGGCTTCCTGCTCGGCCACCTGCGCAACGTGGGCGCCACCTGGCCGCCGCACGTCAACGTGGTGGGGGTCTGTCCCAAGGGCATGGGGCCGTCGGTCCGGCGCCTGTACGAGCAGGGCCGCGAGCTGAACGGCGCCGGCATCAACACCTCGTTCGCGGTCGAGCAGGACGTCGACGGGCGGGCCACCGACATCGCGCTGGCGTGGTCGGTGGGCCTGGGCGCGCCGTACACCTTCAAGACCACGCTGCGCTCCGAATACCTCTCCGACATCTTCGGCGAGCGGGCGATCCTGCTGGGCGCCGTCTGGGGCATCGTGGAGAGCCTGTACCGCCACTACCTGGGCCGCGGGTACGCGCCCCACGAGGCGTTCGTCCACGCGTGCGAGAGCATCACCGGTCCCATCGCCGCCGCCATCTCCAAGGGCGGGCTGCGCGCGGTCTACGAGCGCCTGGCGCCGGCCGAGCGCGACGAGTTCGAGCGGGCCTACACCGCCGCCTACCAGGTGACCTGGCCCCTGCTGGTCGAGATCTACGACGAGGTGGCCTCGGGCAACGAGCTGCGCAGCGTGGTGATGGCCACCAAGCGCCTGGCCGAGTACCCGATGCCGCCCATCGAGGGCAGCGGCATGTGGAAGGTGGGCGCCGAGGTGCGCGCCGCCCGCAGCCGCAGTGGCGCCGAGGTGCATGCGTTCACCGCGGGCACGTTCCTGGGCACCATGATGGCCCAGATCGACCTGCTCATCGCCCGCGGCCACCCCTACTCCGAGATCGCCAACGAGTCGGTGATCGAGGCGGTGGACTCGCTGCTGCCCTACATGCACGCGCGGGGCGTGGCCTACATGGTCGACAACTGCTCCACCACGGCGCGCCTGGGCACGCGCAAGTGGGGGCCGCGCTTCGAGGCGCTGCTGAGCCAGATCGCCTACCCGCGGGCCGAGACGCAGCCCGCCGACCCCGCGCTGGTGGCGGCGTTTCGCGACCACCCGATCCACGACGTGCTGGCGCAGCTGGCGGCCATGCGGCCGCCCGTGGACATCGCGGTGCGCTAGGCCGGGCGCGCGGCAAGGCGAGGGAGACGACCATGAGCGACCCACACGCGGCGACCATCTCGGTGCTGGTGCAGAACGTGCCCGGCGTCCTGGTGCGCGTGGCCGGGTTGATCCGCCGGCGCGGGGTGAACATCCACAGCCTCTCGGTGGGGCCCACCGAGGACCCGTCGATCTCGCGCATGACCATCGTCGTGGACACCCCGCCCGACCGCACCGAGTCGTTCGCCAAGCAGCTGCGCAAGCTGGTGGAGGTGCTGCGGGCCACGGCGGTGGACGGCACCCCCACCGTCGACCGCGAGCTGGCGCTGGTGAAGGTGAACGTCACGCCGGGCACCCGCCTGGAGATCATGGAGATCGCCAACGTCTTCCGGGCCAGCGTCGTCGACCTGACCGACCGGACGCTGACCCTCGAGGTCACCGGGCGCAGCGAGAAGGTCGACGCCATCGTCGAGCTGCTCAAGAAGTACGGCATCCGGGAGATGGCCCGCACCGGCCAGGTGACCCTGGTGCGGGGGCCGCAGAACACGTAGTCGCCGCCGCCCCGGCCACGAGCCGGGCGGCGGGCCGCCGCGACAGGAGGCGAACCGATGGACGACCACGTGCGCATCTTCGACACGACCCTGCGGGACGGCGAGCAGTCCCCCGGCTTCTCCATGACGCCGGCCGAGAAGCTCGAGCTCGCCCGTCAGCTCGAGGCGTTGCGCGTGGACGTCATCGAGGCGGGGTTCCCCATCTCCTCACCCGGTGATCTCGAGGGCGTGCGCACCATCGCCCGCGAGCTCCGCGAGGTGACCGTCGCCGGCCTGGCCCGCGCCAACCCCAAGGACGTGGAGGCGGCCATCGAGGCGCTGCGGCCCGCGGCCCGACCCCGGGTGCACGTCTTCATCGCCACCTCGCCGATCCACATGCGCGACAAGCTGCGCATGCGCCCCGACGAGGTGGTCGCGGCGGCCGACGCGGCCGTGCGGCAGGCCCGCCGCTTCTGCGACGACGTGGAGTTCTCGGCCGAGGACGCCACCCGCTCCGAGATCGACTTCCTCTGCCGCATCTTCGACGTGGCGATCCGGGCCGGCGCCACCACCATCAACGTGCCCGACACCGTGGGCTACACCACCCCGGGCGAGTACGCCGCGCTGTTCCAGACGCTGCGGGCGCGCATCCCCGACAGCGACAAGGTCGTCTGGAGCGTCCACTGCCACAACGACCTGGGCCTGGCCGTGGCCAACTCGCTGGCGGGCGTGGGCGCCGGGGCCCGGCAGGTGGAGTGCACCATCAACGGCATCGGCGAGCGCGCGGGCAACGCGGCCCTCGAGGAGATCGTCATGGCCCTGCGCACGCGCCGCGACGTCTTCAAGCTGGCGACCCGCGTGGACACCACCAAGCTCTACCGCACCAGCCGCCTGCTGACGGCCATCACCGGCATCGCCGTGCAGCCCAACAAGGCCGTCGTCGGCGAGAACGCCTTCGCCCACGAGGCGGGCATCCACCAGCACGGCGTGCTGGTCAACCGCGCCACCTACGAGATCATGCGCCCCGAGGACGTCGGCCTGCCCACCAACCGCCTGGTGCTGGGCAAGCACTCGGGCCGCCACGCCTTCCGCAAGGCATTGGAAGACCACGGGGTGCGGCTCGACGAGGAGGCGCTCAGCCGTGCCTTCCAGCGCTTCAAAGAGGTCGCCGACCGCAAGAAGCAGGTGACCCTCGACGACATCCTGGCGCTGGTCGACGAAGAGGTCCGCCACGACGTGCCGGCGCGGTTCGTGCTGCGGGCCTTCCAGGTCTCCACCGGCACCGCCTCCGCCCCGGCCGCCACGGTCACCCTGGAGACGCCCGGGGGCGTGGTGACCGAGGCGGGCACCGGCGACGGGCCGGTCGACGCGTTGTGCGCCGCGGTGAACCGACTGACGGGCACCGCGGCCCAGCTGGTCGACTACGCCATCCGCGCGGTCACCGGCGGCACCGACGCCCTGGGCGAGGTCACGGTGCGGGTGCGCGACGGCGCGGTGGTGGTGACCGGCCGCGCCAGCAGCACCGACATCCTCGAGGCCAGCGTGCGGGCCTACCTCGACGCCATCAACCGGCTGGTGGCCGCGCGCGAGGCCGCCGAGCGCACGGGGACCCCGGCATGGGCATGACGCTGACCGAGAAGATCCTGGCCGCGCACGCCGACCTGCCCCGGGTGCGTCCGGGCGACCTGGTCGAGGCCCGGGTCGACTTCTGCTTCGCCAACGACATCACGGCGCCGCTGGCGATCCGCGAGTTCGAGCGGACCGGCGTGGAAACCGTGTTCGACCCCGACCGGGTCGCCCTGGTGCCCGACCACTACGCGCCCAACAAGGACATCGCCTCGGCCGAGCAGTGCAAGATCATGCGCGAGTTCGCCCGTCGCCACGCGCTGCCGCACTACTTCGAGGTGGGGCGGGCGGGCATCGCGCACGTGCTGCTGGCCGAGCAGGGATTCGTGCTGCCCGGCGAGGTGTTCGTCGGCGCCGACTCCCACACGTGCAACCACGGGGCCCTGGGCGCGTTCGCCACCGGCGTGGGGTCCTCCGACCTGGCGGCGGTGATGGCCACCGGGCGCCTGTGGTTCCGCGTGCCCGAGACCCTGCGCTTCGTCTTCCGGGGCCGTCCCGCGCCCTGGGTGACCGGCAAGGACCTGGTGCTGCGCATCATCGGCGACATCGGCGTCGACGGCGCGCGCTACTGCGCCATGGAGTTCGCCGGCGAGGCGCTGCGCCACCTCACCATGGACGAGCGGTTCAGCATCACCAACATGGCGGTCGAGGCCGGCGGCAAGAACGGCATCATGGAGCCCGACGACGTGGTGCTCGACTGGGTGCGGCCCCGGGCGCGGCGGCCGTTTACGCCGGTGTTCGCCGACCCCGACGCCGAGTACGCCCGGGTGGTCGAGTACGACACCAGCCGCCTCGAGCCGGTGGTCTCGGCGCCCTCGTCGCCGGGCAACGTCGTGCCCGTGCGCGAGGCGGCGGGCGTGCCGGTCGACCAGGTGTTCATCGGCACGTGCACCAACGGCCGGCTCGAGGACCTGCGGGTGGCCGCGCGCCTGCTGGAGGGCCGCAGCGTGCACCCGCGCACCCGCATGCTGGTGATCCCGGCCACGCCCGCCATCTACCGGCAGGCGCTGGAGGAAGGGCTCATCAAGATCTTCCTCGACGCCGGCGCGGTGGTCAGCGCGTCGACCTGCGGGCCGTGCATCGGCGGGCACATGGGGGTGCTGGCGGCCGGCGAGGTGTGCGTCTCGACCTCGTCGCGCAACTTCGTGGGCCGCATGGGCCACCGCGAGAGCAAGGTCTACCTCTCGGGGCCGGCCGTCGCCGCCGCCAGCGCCGTGCTGGGCCGGCTGGCGCACCCCGACGAGGTGCTGGGGAAGACGGCGGCGGGGGTGGGAAGATGACGCATCGGGGCACCGCCTGGCGGCTGGGCGACCACATCGACACCGACGTCATCATCCCCGCGCGCTACCTCGTGACCGCCGACCCCACGGTCCTGGCGGCGCACTGCTTCGAGGATCTCGACCCCACGCTCGCGAGCCGCATCCAGCCGGGCGACGTCATCGTGGCCGGCGAGAACTTCGGGCAGGGCTCCTCCCGCGAGCACGCGCCGATCGCCATCAAGGGCCTGGGCGTGGCCTGCGTCATCGCCCGGTCGTACGCCCGCATCTTCTTCCGCAACGCCTTCAACATCGGGCTGCCCCTGCTCGAGTGCCGCGACCTGCCCGACGTGACCGACACCGGCGACGTGCTGGTCGTCGACACCGAGACCGGGCGCATCGTCAACGAGACGAAGGGCACGACCCACCAGGCCGCGCCGCTGCCCGAGTTCATGCGCCGGCTGGTGGCGGCGGGCGGCATCATCGAGTACGTGCGCCAGCAGGTCGCCAGCGGGCAGCTGCGGCGGGAGGGGGCGGGGGGCCGTGGGCCGGCCGGCGGCGCCTGACGGAGCGTACGCGGCTGCCGGTGACGGCCGCGCCGGGCGCGCGGGCCAGCGGGAGCCTGACCGGGCCCGGCGTGTCCGCGCCGGCCACTGCGCGCGGCACCACGCCCACGAGACCGTTCGGTAGCGTGACGCCATGAGCCGTATTGCGATCTACGACACGACCCTGCGCGACGGCACGCAGGCGGCCGGCGTGGCCTTCTCGGTGGACGACAAGGTGCGCATCGCCCGGCTGCTCGACGAGCTCGGCGTCGATTACATCGAAGGCGGCTGGCCCGGCAGCAACCCCCGGGACCTGGCGTTCTTCGCCCAGGCCCGCCACCTCGTCTGGCGACACGCGCGCATCGCCGCCTTCGGCAGCACGCGGCGGCCCGGCGTGCGGGCCGAGGCCGACGAGAACCTGCGGCTGCTGCTCGAGGCCGGCACGCCGGTCGTCACCATCTTTGGGAAGTCGTGGGACCTGCACGTGCGGGCGGCGCTGCGCACCACGCTCGACGAGAACCTGGCGATGATCGCCGACTCGGTGGCCTACCTGCGCGCCGCCGGCCGCGAGGTGATCTACGACGCCGAGCACTTCTTCGACGGGCTGCGGGCCAACGCCGACTACGCCCTGGCTACCGTGCGGGCGGCGCGCGACGCCGGCGCCGCATGCGTCGTGCTCTGCGACACCAACGGCGGCAGCCTGCCCGCGCAGGTCCGCGCCGGCGTCGAGCGGGTGGTGCGCGTGGTGGGCGGGCCGGTGGGCATCCACACCCACAACGACAGCGAGCTGGCGGTGGCCAACGCCCTGGTGGCGGTGGAGGCCGGCTGCACCCACGTGCAGGGCACCATCAACGGCTACGGCGAGCGCTGCGGCAACGCCAACCTGTGCTCGGTGGTGGCCAACCTGCGGCTCAAGCTCGGCTACGAGGCCCTGCACCCCGAGGCCCTGGCGCGCCTGCGCGAGGTCAGCCACCTGGTGGCCGAGCTGGCCAACCTGGCACCGAACGACTACCAGCCCTACGTGGGGACCAACGCCTTCGCCCACAAGGGCGGCGTGCACGTGAGCGCCGTGATGGTCGACCCCGCGATGTACGAGCACGTGCCCCCGGCTGCGGTCGGCAATACCCGCCGGGTCGTCATGAGCGACCTCTCGGGACGGGCCAACGTGCTCTACAAGGCCGACGAGTTGGGGCTGGCCCTGGACCGCGACCACCCCGGCGTGCAGGCAGCCCTGCAGGACCTCAAGCGCCTGGAGCACGAGGGCTACCAGTTCGAGGGGGCCGAGGCGTCGTTCGAGCTGCTGCTGCGCCGCCGCGCGCTGGCGCACCGGCCCGCCTTCGAGATCAAAGCCTTTCACGTCGCCGTGGACCACGACGGCGGGCAGTGCGCGGCCCGTGCCATCGTGCGCGTGTCCGTGCGTGGCGAGGAGGCGGGGGCGTCTGCAGAGGGCAACGGGCCGGTCCACGCCCTCGACCGGGCGCTGCGCGCCGCGCTGGAGCGCTTCCATCCCGAGCTGGCGCGGGTGCGTCTGGTCGACTACAAGGTGCGCGTGCTCAACGCCGAGGCAGCCACCGCCGCGCGGGTGCGGGTGCTCATCACCTCGACCGACGGGACCCGCCGCTGGGGCACGGTGGGCGTCTCGGAGAACGTGGTGGCCGCCAGTGCCCAGGCGCTGGCGGACAGCCTGGAGTACGCGCTGCTGGTGGGCGCGGTGCAGCGGGCCTGAGGCAGGCGCGCTGCGTGCCCGAGCGCGGCGCGGGAGCGGCCGCGCCGTCAGGGCCAGCGGCGCAGGAGGTTACAGACAGGGGCTCCAGCCAGAGGGTTTTGGAGAGGCTGCGACCAGACACGGTGTGTGCTTCCGCTTCCGGCCGGTGGCCGGCGGCGGGCGTCCCAGCGAGGCGGAGGCGACGGTCATGGAGTGGAACCGGATCTGGCAGACGGTCTTTTGTGGCGATGACAGCGACGTGGCGGGGGTGACGCTGCCGGGCGACCGTGCTCGCCCGCCGGCGCACGCCGCCGGCACGACAGCCACCCCCTGGCTGGCCGCGGAACGCTCCGGCCTCCTCGACGCGGCGGCTCGCACCGAGGACGACGACCCGGCGCTCTGGGTGTGCCGGCGGATCCAGCAGGCGTTCTAGTGCGCGCCGAGATCGTCGTCCTGCCCGGCGACGGGATCGGGCCCGAAGTCACCGCCGAAGCCGTCAAGGTGCTGCGCCGCGTGGCCGAGCGCTACGGCCACCAGTTCGTGTTCACCGACGTCCCGTTCGGCTCGGCAGCGGTCGCCGCCGGCGGCGATCCCCTGCCCGCGGCCACCCTCGACGCCTGCCGCCGCGCCGACGCCATCCTGCTGGGTGCCGTGGGCGGCCCCCAGTGGGACGGGCTTCCGCCCGACCGCCGCCCCGAGGCCGGGCTGCTGCACCTGCGCCGCGAGCTGCAGCTGTTCGCCAACCTGCGCCCCGTGCGCGCCTTCCCGGGGCTGCACGACGCCTCGCCGCTGCGGCCCGAGGTCGTGGCCGGCACCGACCTCGTCATCGTGCGCGAACTGGCCGGCGGGCTGTACTTCGGCACCCCGCGCGGCCGCAGCGTCCGCGACGGCCGGCGCGCCGCCGTCGACACGCTGCCCTACAGCGAGGACGAGATCGCCCGCGTGGCGCGAGTGGCGTTCGAGGCCGCGCGCGCCCGCCGGCGCCACGTCACCTCGGTCGACAAGGCCAACGTGCTGCACTCCTCCCAGCTGTGGCGCGAGGTCGTTACCGAGGTCGCGCGCGCCTACCCCGACGTCACCTGCGAGCACGCCCTGGTCGACAGCACCGCCATGCAGCTCGTCCGCCGCCCGACGGCCTTCGACGTGGTCGTCACCGAGAACATGTTCGGCGACATCTTGAGCGACGAGGCCGCGGGCGTGGTGGGCTCGCTGGGGTTCCTGCCGTCGGCCAGCCTGGGCGAGGGCACGTCGCTGTACGAACCCGTCCACGGCACCGCGCCCGACATCGCCGGCCAGGGCATCGCCAACCCCACCGGCGCCATCCTCTCAGCGGCGCTGCTGCTGCGGTACGCGCTGCGCCTCGAACGCGAGGCCACCGCGGTGGAAGCGGCGGTCGAGGCCACCCTGGCCGCGGGGGTCCGCACCGCGGACGTGGCGGCCGGGCGGCCGGCGGTGTCGACGGCGGAGTTCGGGGACCGGGTGGTGGGGGCGATCGCCTGAGCTGCGTGGCGGGTATAGCCCGAGGAGGGCGCGGTCGCCCGAGACGAGCAGCGGGAGGCCCGCCGTTCGCCCTCGAACCAAAGACGCAGCAGCTGCCTGGGGTGCCCTTCGCGCAAATCAGTTCTGCGACGAGGGCTCCCGGATCCAGGATTGCCTGCCGCACCTACCGCCGTGTCTCGCGGAGCTCGCGGTAGGCGAGGCGCAAGGCTTCACGCTCGTCGAGTTCTGGCGACGCTCAATCAGGGACCCGGTCGAGGAGTTCCCACCCCAGAAACCGGCGCAGGGCCTCTTCGAAGATCGTGTACTTCCTCTTTCCAATGGGCGCCGCGGCCACCTTGACCGCCCGAAGGAAGTCGGCGTCGATGTAGACGGTCGTCTCGATCCGCACTCCTTATTCAGCCCTTTCCGGCTGTCAGCCTGCCCGCGCCCGCAGCAGGTGCACCATCTCACGGGTGTTGTTGGCGATGACGATCGTCAGGCTCAGGCTCTCCAGTGCCAGGCCGGCGACCCAGACCCAGGCGAACGCCGCCAGCACACCCGTGACCAGCCCGCCCAGGAACGGCCCCACCCCCTGGCGCAGCGCGACCAGCGCCAGCACCGCAAAGACCGCCACGATGCCCAGCGCCACCACCGCGATCAGGATCCGGCCGGCGACCAGCAGCCAGTTGAGAAACGGCAGGTCTTCGTCGCGTCCGGCCGGGAGCCCGCCGCGGGCCCCAATCTCGGCCAGCTTCGCGCCAGTCCCCAGCACGTACGTGAACGGCAGGCGCACGAACGAAACGACCACGATCCACACGCCGCTGAGCATGGGGCGCACCTCCCTGACCCGCTGGGCGTGGCGTGCAAACCTGCGCACGCGCTCGCAGTCAGGTCCATTGTACAATCTACGTAGGACCGCGCAGGATCACCGGCGGCGTGTGGTTCTGCACCGTCGGCAGGGGAGGTGGCCACAGCATGGGCGTCATCGAAGCCTGGCAGGACGACCTGGCGCAGGTGCTCGCCGGCGAAGCACTGCCCGTGCGCGACGTCAGGGTCGGCGTCTTCTACACCGCGGCGCAGCTCGCTACCGGGCACGTGGGCCTGGCATTCACGCCCCGGGGCCTTGGCGACACCGTGTGCTGTCCCCGCTCGGCGGCTGCCGCGCCGCCGGCGGGGCGGCTGGCCGGACAGGACGCCTGGGCACTGGCCGCCTACGCCACCTCGCCGGTGCCGCTGCGCCGGGCCGTCGGCGTGGCCGTGCTGAACGCCCTCTCGGCGCTGGCCATGGAGCGCTATGGCATTCCCGGCGGCCGCCTGCTGCCCGGTGTCGACGCGCTGGACGCCGCCGCCGTCGGATCCAGCGACCGCGTGGCGATGGTCGGCGCGTTCACGCCGTTCCTCAAGGCCCTCAAGGGCCGGGTGGCCGCGCTGTGGGTGATCGACCGCCACCGCGACGCGCTGCGCGACGACGAACAGCACCTGTGGTGGCCGCCCGAGCGCGCCCGCGACGTGCTGGGGGCCGCGAGCGTTGCGCTCATCACCGGCTCGGCGCTGGTGGAGGGCGGGATCGACGAGTTGCTGGACGCCGCGCGCGGCGCCCGCCGTGTGGTGCTGGCCGGGCCCACCGCCTCACCCTGGCCACGGCCGTTCTTCGCCCGTGGCGTCGACGTGCTGGGTGGCATCAGGGCGACCGACGGCAACCGGCTGCTGCAGATCGTCGGGGAAGGAGGCTCGGGCTACTTCTTCGAGGCCGCCGCCGAGAAGGTATGCATCGTACGCGACGCGCCGTCGGCCGCGCAGGTGGCGTGAGTGCTGCTGCCGTGGCGACGAGCGGCAGGCCGGCTCGTTACCGGCCGTTGGTGCCATGACGGCTGAGCGCGCAGCGTTGACACCCCCGGACCCCACCTCTAGAATGTGCCCTGGCGGGAGTGGGCGTCGTCCCGGGGGCGTGGTGTAGCCTGGTCAACACACCTGCCTGTCACGCAGGAGATCGCGGGTTCAAATCCCGTCGCTCCCGCCAGTCTCGCATGGTGTTCAAATAGAGCGTGCGCTCGCCCAACGCATTGGGAGCTGCGCGCCACGAGTCGGGCTTGGCCGACGACGCCTAAGAACCCGGCACCGCCTCGCCCCGCAGCCTGAGGTACTCAGCTGGCGTCAAGATGCGGACTTCCTGCACGTCCATGCCGTAATACCCGGAGAAGTGACGGACGTCCCCCGTCAGAAAGTGGGTCGCCCGCGCCTCGATGGCCGCGAGCAGCACCATGCGATCGTCCGGGGGAAGGTCGATCGGGAGTTCTCGCTGCCGCCGAGGCGCCGCGGTAACCTCCATCTGCTCGATGAGCCGCATCAACTCCGCGCGTTGCTGAGGGGAATCGAGGTTGCGCCGGGCTTCCTCTACCGCCTGCGCGGAGGTGAGGAGCCGGATCCCCTGCAGGGTCCACAGCGTGCGAAGGCGGCTGGTGGGACGATAGGCCGCCGAGAAGAGCACGTTGGCATCCAGGAAGACGAGATCCACAGGTGACGTGTTCGTGGCGCGCGTCGCTGCATTGACTATGCTTTCGGGGGGCGGCGGTGGGGGATCTGGTCCGGATCCAGTCCCATCTTGCGCACCTCAGCCACCGCCTGGGCGTAGTCCTCCTCGTCTACCGCGTTTGAAAGAAGGAACTCCGCCCGACGCTGCGGGCTGTAGATCTCCACAGGCACCGCCGCGGCCGGTCGGATGAGTACCCCTTCGTCCCGCTCCTCGGCAATGACAAGGGACCCTTCCTGCAAGTCGAAACGACGTCGGATCGACGACGGAATCACCACGGTTCCTCGTCGTCCGATGCGAGTGACGATCATTCGGATCCTCCGATTATCGGAATATCTGCCACACTCTCAGTATAAACCGATGACGGAAAGCTGGTCAACTGAAATCTGCTAGATGAGCAGCTTTCAGCTGGACGCCGGCCCGCCAGGTGCGGGCTTCGATGATGTGTTGGCCTAAACGGCCGTATGCTGGCCGCAGTGGAGCCAGGCAGGGCTGGTGAGCCGACGTTCCAACTCGTCGATGCGGACGTTGACCCGCTCGGCCAGCGCGTCCATCCGGGCGTCGGCGCGGGCAAACCCGGCGTCGACCTTGGTCTCGAGGCGCACCAGGCGGTCTTCGATCGTGCCGAGGCGTCTGTCGATCTGCTCGTAGGCCCCCTCGAGCCGGGCCAGCCTCACCTCGATGGCATCCATGCCCATGGCGCCGTTCCCTTGCAAATGGATCACGCCGACTGTCGCCACCGCAACACCCGCCCCGGCCGCGCGCCGGTCACGTCGCCGTCGCGCACGACGGGGATGCCGTTGACCAGCACGTGGCGGATGCCCACCGGGTACTGGTGGGGCTCCTCGTAGGTCGCGCGGTCGGCCACGGTCACGGGGTCGAAGACGACGACGTCCGCCCAGCCGCCCGGCACGAGCAGCCCGCGGCCGACGAGACCAAAGCGCTGTGCGGCGCCGGCGGTCATGCGCCGGACGGCGTCCTCCAGGCGCAGGGTGCCGGTGCGCACGTAGGGGCCCAGCACCCGCGGGAAGGTACCGTACAGGCGCGGGTGGGGCTTGCCGCCGAAGATGCCGTCGCTGCCGACCATCTGAAGGGGGTGACGCATCGCCTCGGTGATGCGGGCCTCCTCGCCCCAGAAGACGATCATGGTGGCCGCGCCGTCTTCCTCGAGGAGGAGGTCGAAGAGCGCCTCGGCCGGGGACTGGCCGCGGGCCGCCGCGATCTCGGGCAGCCGCCGCCCCTCGCACCACCGGTTGGCGTCGGTGCGCACGGCGGCTACCTGCACGGCCTCCCACCCGCAGGCGTAGACGAAGTTCTCCCAGCGGCCGGGCTGCTCGAGCTCGTCGGCCAGCCGCCGGCGGGTCTGGGGATCGCGCAGGCGCTCGAGCAGCGCTGCCGTGCCGCCATCGTGGGCCCACGGCGGCAGCAGGGCGCTAAGAAAGGTGCTGCCGGCCGCGTACGGGTACTGGTCGAAGGTGACCTCGACGCCGGCGGCGCGGGCGCGGTCGAAGCGCTCGAGCACCACGGTCAGCTTGTCCCAGTTGCGCCGGCCGGCGGCCTTCAGGTGCGACACGTGCAGGGGGGCCCCGCTGCGGCGCGCGACCTCGAGCACCTCGTCCATGGCCTCGAGCACGTGCTCGCTCTCGTTGCGCACGTGCACCACGAAGGGCGCCCCCACGCGCGCCGCCACCGCGCACAGCGCGACCAGCTCGTCGGCGTCGGCGAAACTGCACGGCGGGTAGATCAGGCCGGTCGAGAACCCGACGGCGCCGTCCTCAAGGGCAGCCTGCAGCACCCCCTGGGCCCGGCGTAGTTCGTCGGCGGTCAGCGGCCGGGCCTCGAACCCGGCGACGGCGGCGCGGATCGTGCCGTGGGGCGCCAGGTAGGCGACGTTGGGGGCAGGGCGCGCGGCCTCCAGTCGGGCCAGGAACTCGCCCACGGTGCGCCACGTCCACGCCACGTCGGCGGTGCCGGCGAGCCCGGCCAGGCGCGCGGGGAGGGTGGTGGCGGTGGCGTCGGTCAGCGGCGCCAGCGAGAGCCCGTCGAGGCCGATGATCTCGGTGGTCACGCCCTGGCGGATCTTGGGCGGCAGCAGCGGGTCGGTCAGCAGGCGCAGCTCGGAGTGGGTGTGCACGTCGATGAAGCCCGGCGCGACGACCTGATCGTGCGCGTCGAGCACCTCGCGGGCGTCGCTGCCGTCGAGACGGCCCAGGGCGGCGATGCGGCCGCTGGCGATGCCGACGTCGGCGCGGTACCACGGGGTACCGGTGCCGTCGACGATCCGGCCGCCGCGGATGAGGAGGTCGAAGGTGGCCATGGCGATCTACAGGTTGCCGTGAGGTTGCCGTGCGCCGTCGTCTTGGGGTTCGACGCCAGGCTGCCGCGCCCTGTCGATGTAGGCGGGCGTGGCGGGAACGTGTGGTTGTTACCCCCGCAGTCTCGACGTCGCCGTTGGTGACGACGGCAGTCGTCGGATGGCCTCATGCGGCCTCGCCCTCCCGTGGAGGCGCGGCAGGGCCGCTGGCGACGACATGATCGTCGTGGGGTGACGGGACGGATGGTTGTCACCGCCGCGCAGGGCTGCCGAAGGCGCCAATGTCGG